>JBGPLS010000239.1:0-4449 GCA_041486565.1 Gemmatimonadaceae bacterium | reverse complement strand
CTACCGCGCGCACCTGTGGCGGACGCTCGATACCACTCGCACAGGCTTGCCTGTCGATACCGAAGATCCTGCCGGCGCCTATCTCGACTTCGCGCTCGGCGCAGGGGCGATGATGTATGGTGGCGACGCTCCATATCCGTCGTTCGGCGACTGGATGCGTCGAGGTGAAGTCACAAGAGAGGATTGGGAGCTCCACCTGACGACGCTCTTTCCGGAGGTGCGTCCCCGTGGCTATTTCGAGCTGAGGTCGGCGGACGCCATCGCTCCGGAATATCTCGCCGCTCCGATTTCGTTCGTCGCCGGCCTCATCTACGACGACGCAAAAGCTCGGGATGCGGCGGATCTGCTGCGTCCTTGCGATAATGCAACGTTGGCGGTAGCTGGCTGGGCGGGACTTCGAGATCCGGCAATCCGCGGGACAGCGATCCAGCTGGTCGACCTGGCACTCGCCGGCTGCGAGTCGCTTGGCGCCCGATATCTCTCGGCGGCCGACCTGGAATCGGCGGCGGATTTCTTCGATCGGTACACGCGGCAGGGACGATCGCCCGGCGATGACTGGAGCTGAGCCAGGCACCGCGCTTCAAATCACCGGTGTTTGCAAGCGCCACGGTGAAGTCGAGGCGCTTGTCGACGTCAGCCTCACAGTTGCCGCTGGAGAGTGCGTAGCCCTCGTTGGAGAGAGCGGATCCGGCAAGACCACGCTCCTTCGCTGCATCAACAGGCTTCTTGACCCCGACTCGGGGACGATTACCGTCGACGGTCGTGATACGCGATCGGTGAATCCGGTGACGCTCCGCCGGTCCATCGGCTACGTCCCGCAGGACGGAGGGATTCTCCCGCATTGGACAGTCGCGCGAAACGTCGCGCTGGTCCCGGTGCTGTGTGAAATGAGCGACACCGCGGGCCGCGCCGTCCGCGCCCTCGAATCGGTAGGGTTCGACGCTGCCTCAATCGGCAATCGGTGGCCACATGAGCTCTCCGGTGGACAGAGACAGCGCGTCGCGATGGCGCGGGCGCTCGCCGCCGGCCAGCGGCTGCTGTTGCTCGACGAGCCGTTCGGCGCTCTCGATGCCATCACGCGCTCGGAGCTGCAGCGTCAGCTGAAGCGGATCCGCGAGAGCACCCGGCCAACGACAGTCCTCGTGACGCACGATCTGCGCGAAGCGCTCTTCCTCGCCGATCGAGTCGCGGTTCTCCGCGAAGGCAGGATCGAGCAAGTGGCGGACGGCGCGACTTTGCGTCGAGCCCCCGCCACTGAATACGTCGCGCGCCTGCTAGCGCACGCGGATATCGCACTGTGATTGATTTCTTGCGTTCCCGGTTGTCGCGAGCAACAATCAGCCTCGTTCTGTTGTGTGGCAGCATCGTGCTGCCCACGGTCAGCCCGGCGCAGGCTGCCGCGAATCGCCCTGTCGTCGTCGCGTCGAAGCCATTCGGCGAATCTTTCATACTCGCCGAGCTCTTCGCCCAGATCCTGGAGCATCGCGGCTTCGTCGTCGACCGACGGCCCGGGCTCGGCGCCACCGAGGTAGCGTTCTCCGCGGTGCGATCCGGAGTCGTTGACGTCTATCCAGAGTACACGGGGACGGGACTGCTGGCGGTGCTGCACGAGCCTCCTGAGCGCGATCCCGAGACCGTTTTTGCCCGTGTATCGCGGGAGTTCATGGCCCGATACGCCGTGCGGTGGCTTCCGCCTCTCGGATTCGAGAACACTTACGCGATCGCCGTCCGCCGGGAGACGGCCAGGAAGTACTCGCTCGCAACGCTGAGCGATCTCGCCCGCGCCGCGCCGAGCCTCTCGGCAGGACTGACGGCCGATTTCATCGAGAGAAGGGACGGACTTCCCGGGCTCAAGTCGGCGTATGGAATGTCGTTCGGGAGCGTGCGTCCGCTGGGCCAGGCAGTGAAGTACCAGGCGCTTGCAACTGGAGCAGTGGATGTAATCGATGGCTACTCGACCGACGGATTCATCGCCAGGTACGACCTCGTGGTGCTTCGCGACGACAAGCGATTTTTTCCGCCGTACGAAGCGGCTGCTTTGGTGAGTCAGCGACTTCAGCGCGACCAGCCGGGCGCAATCGCAGCGCTGACGGAGCTGAGCGACCGACTCGACGTCGGCACGATGCGAAAGTTGAACGCGAGACTCGAGGTCAGTGGTGAGCCGGTCGAGTCGATTGCGCGCTCGGAACTGCAAGCCCTCGGACTCGTCGGCGCCAATCGCGCCTCCGGCGCTTCAGCCGCCGTTCAAGCCCAAGGCTCGTTCGCGAGCTATATGTGGGCGCATCGCGGGCCCCTCGCGTCCGCCGTGGTGCGACATCTTCTGCTTGTGGCCGTGGCGCTGCTCGCCGGCATACTGGTGGCGATTCCACTTGGCCTCTGGCTCGACTATGCGGGACGCGCCGCGGAGCCGGTGATCCGCGCGATCGGTCTGCTCCAGACGATTCCGAGCATCGCTCTCCTGGCGTTCATGGTTCCGTTGATTGGAATCGGTGTCTGGCCGGCACTCGTCGCGCTCTGGCTCTACTCGCTGTATCCGATCGTACGCAGCACGTACAGCGGAGTGCGGGACGCGGACCCCAACGCCGTCCATGCCGCGCGCGCACTAGGCATGACGCCCGGTCAGATTCTCCGTCAGGTGCGTCTCCCTCTCGCCGCGCCGACTCTCCTTTCGGGGATCCGCACTGCGGCGGTGATAGCGGTGGGAACCGCAACTTTGGCTGCATTCATCGGCGCGGGCGGACTGGGCGAGCCGATCGCGACCGGCCTCGCGCTCGCCGATACACGACTCATAATGTCGGGCGCGCTGCCCGCTGCGGCACTCGCGCTTGCTGTCGATGCGCTGTTGGGAATAGTCGAGCGTGCGACGACTCCAGCTCCCCTGCGCCACGCTGCAGCCGAACGACAGCGAGATCGGCTACAGCGCTGACGCACTACGGCCGGTTCAGTGCGCGCGGCGCATCGACTGAAATGGCGAGTGCACGCTGAGTCCGAGGTCGAAAGCCAGGTAGTTGACGCTCTGCCCCTCCGCATCGGGCGAAGATACGCCGGGGATCTTCGCCTTGAGCTTTTGTCCGACGTAGCGCACCTGCGGCGTCAAGCTCAATAGTCCCATAAACCCGAGGTCCGCCCCCACGCCGAGCTCATATCCCGGTGTCCTGTTGGTTGTGAGACTGTTCGACGAGGAGCTCCCGTACCCGCCTTCGAGATCGTTGAATGTCACGCCACCCTTGATGAAAGGATGCAGCATCGACATCGCCGGCGTTGAGAGCTTTACTCCGGCAGTCACTCCCTGGAGCGTGTACTTGCCGTCGGAGGTGCAGGTTGTGGTCTGGCAATCGAAATTGATGTGGTCGAAGCCCCCATAGACTCCGAACATCCCGAGTCCGACGCCGACGTCGAGGCCATAGCCGAAGCCGGTTTTCGCGCCTTCGATCACCGTGCTGCTGGTCGCGCTCTGGTCATCGGCGAACGATCCGGTTGGAACGCTGCCGGTACCACGCAGGCCAATCGAGAATGACTGTGCGCGCGCAGCCGGCGCGAGAATGAGCATCGCGAGCATTGCGGTTACGATCCGGGGAACTGCTTTCATTTACGGCTCCGATAAGGGATGATGTGACGAAGGCGGCAACATCGCGACGGTACGCGCGAGCTGAGCCCAGGTCAACGAAAAGATTCAATGCAACGGGATCCTGCCGATGATCTGTGCGCCAATCAACCCAGTCGATACGAGTGCGAACAGCACGGCAGTGATCACGGCGGGACTCAGTGTCCTCTCGGTTCGCGCAAATAGAAGCGCCAGCCCGAACGCCCAGATCCAGAATAGATCTGCAGTCCATCGCGCGCCGTAACCATCGCCCAGGTTCCACGCGCTCCAGCTGCCGTAGAGCGCGATCATCACGAGCACGATCGCAATTGACACCGCCGAAGGAAGCTGAATGCTCCTGTCGCGCATCTTCGAAATCGCGGCCAGCCCGAGTCCACCCAACGCGAGAAGAACCATCGGATGCCAGAGGACAAGGCCCTTGTTGGGGCTGAAGAGAGAGAGCGCGAGATGCTGCAGGTTTGGACTGAACCTGTATCCCGTTGCAGAATAGCCGTTGAAGAACCATTGGTCATAAAGCGCATGCCAGATGGACATCTGAAAGAACGTGAGCGGAAGGAAACCAGCCAGCGCACACACGGAGGAAGTCAGGATCCGCTGCTTCAGCCAGGCTTGCGGCGGAGACTGCTCCTCATCCGGCGACTCCAGGGAAAGGAGAAGAAGAAGGAAAGAGGGAACGAGGATGAGCCCATCGATCACGCGTGCGCACACCGTGAGCGACGCAAACAGTCCCCACAGCAGCGCCCACGCCTGCGGATGACGCGACCCGCGCGTGCGCACCGCACACCAGAAGGAGAGGCTGATCGTGGCCAGGGTGATCGAATGCGCCATTCCCGGCGATTTCCACG
>JBGPLS010000238.1:0-4452 GCA_041486565.1 Gemmatimonadaceae bacterium | reverse complement strand
GCGTGAGCAGGCGGTCGCGGCGCTCGATTCAGCTCGCGACTCGCTACTTGCCGGTGCGCGTACTGCTTGACGAAAACCTGCCGCTGGACTTCGCGGCAGAGATTCGTGGGCATGAGGTGCATACGGTCCGCGGACACGGGTGGGCCGGCATTGAGAACGGTGAGCTGATGCGCCTCGCTGCTTCCGCGTGCGACGTATTCGTCACGATGGATCAGAATCTCCCGCACCAACAACACGTTTCTCGGCTGCCGTTCGGTGTCATCCTGTTGCGTGCGCCGTCGAACAGGCTACTTCATCTCCGCCCTCTCGTTGGCCCGCTGCTCCGCGCGATCGACACGATCAAATCAGGCGAGCTGCAGCGCGTGGGTTAGGCGCACCTACAACAGGAGCAAGCCGTTACAATCGACCCGGTTCGTGGCCTCCTCAGTCGTTGGCGTGAGGACCCATCTGGCACCTACCGCACGTGGTTCCTGTGGGAAGAGCGGCTCAAGAACTTCCGCTCAATCCGGGGTTCCGTATCGCCCCGACGGTCAACCGCCATGACGGTCAGGGGACGGCATCGGTCACGGTTGAGTTTCTCAACGGTTTTCTCGAGCTCATCTATCCCGACTCGACTGTCCCGGTCTCGCCGGCGTCGCAAGCCCGGGGCCGAGAAGTTTCGGTTGAAGTCGGCGTGGCGCGAGACGGGCTTTTCTCCAATCGGCATTGTCTTCGATCGCTCACCAGCAACGCCGGACAAGCTCCCGTTCCCAACGTGGAAAGTCTCTGCCGATTGGATGGAGAAGGGTACGTTCATTGAAATGATGACGCCGAGGGAAATGCTCAAGGCGGTGTCGCTTTCAATTTCGTCGCATCCCGCGAGCACGCGCGAGAGCGAGAATGAGGTGCTTGCGCGAGATCCGATCAAGGGGGCGATGTTCCTCCATCCCAATGGTGCGCGTCGCCTCACGGGAATGCGCGTCGTCGCGCCCAACGCGGACAGTTTCCCGCCCGCCGCGACGTACGTTGCCGGCCTCGGGCTTGTGAAGTTCGATGTCGGTCGCCAGTGGCTTCTCGATGTGGTGCTCGACAACGGCAAGCAGGGTGTCACCAAAGACCTCGAGCCCGATCTTCCGTTGGTCATTCACTATTGAAATGACAGGGGGGACCACGGCATTGGGGCTCGCGGGAGCCGCCTACTATAAGAAGGGGCGCTGTCCCGGTGCCCCTCGGGGTCGACCATCCGCGCGACCGTGACATGGAAAGCGTCGGCGTCAGCGACGAGATGCGGCGAGGATGGCGGGGACTTATTGCACTAGCCCCAACGGGCTTCGAGCAGTTGTGGCGCGGCCTGATCCGGAAAGATGACATCAGCGGTCCGAGCGGCTGCGCGGCAAGGTGTCTGAGCCAGCTCCGCTTCGACAAAGGGAAGCATTGTGACATCCCAGGCTCGTATTGGAAGGTGAAATGGCACTGCCTTGGCAAAATCGACGAGCGATCCGAGAACCGACCGGTCTCGCGTCGGCCCGACGGCAACTGGATTCATGGCGGAGACCTCGGCGTCCACATGCCGCTGGGCGACCCCGAGGCGACGAAGACGAGTGGCCACGAGTTCCGGCAGTCGATCAGGAAGATGGCGAGCGTCGCGTGCGGGGATCAGGATGCTGAGTAACGACTGCGAGCTGACCAGTAGAAACAGCGGCTGTCGGTCAACGACGAGGCGCTTCACGTACCAGTCGCCGAGCGCTGTATCAGACCGAGCATCGTCGGTAGTCTGCTTCTCCATGAGATGCAGCACCTTTTGCGTAGCTCTCAGGACCACCATGAGACTCATGATTGCAGGGGGATCGAGCAACTTCTAAAACAATGGGCCGGGCACCTCACGATTGGCAAGCACACTGTCTTGTAACTCGCGACGATGATGTACACCCGCGCACTGACCGAGGAGGATGGGAATGCAAAGCGCTGCGGCCCGACAGCGAGGTTGTTCGTGAGGAGGCTCCGAGCCTCCACGCAAGATTCCGCAGATTAGGCAGCGAGTTGTTCGCAGCATAATTCCGGAAGGATACGTGGACCAGAAGTACAAAACTGTGTTTTCGTTGAGGTTCCGCGCATCGGGGATACTTGGAGGCTGCGAAACTGCCCCGATCGCTTGCAGCGTTCTTGATCCTCGCGCAGTATAACTCGGCTGTAGAATTAGTAGTAGCCAGACAACATGATGGCGGTGGCTCGTGAACAGTCGCGTCGGACGCGGACCTTGACCGTCTTGGCCCCAGACATCCCATTTTATCACGGCAGGACGCCGTCCCCACCAAGTGCACCGCCCAATGCCTGATCGCGCTGACGTCGCAATCGTCAAGTTCCTTGCCGCCAACCAGTATCACCCGCGCTCCTCCAAGCACGGCGACGCACTTTGCGCGTTTCTACTGTCGGACCTCCTGACAAGTTGTGAGGCCTTCGCCAAGGCCGCTCGGCGCGATGCGATCGTATTTCGGGCGAATTACACAATCGATCCCAATTCTCCCGATCGGTGGAACGCGGATCTGGTCGTCGGGCCGCCGACGCAGCCACCGGAGCCCTCGGCTCGCCGAATCGGGGAAATTGCCGAGGGCGATCCGGATGAGATATGGATTGCCATAGATGCCAAGACGATCATGACCGAGCACGGGAAGGCGCGCCGCAACCGTCAGCGTGATCTGAATTCCTTCCAAGACATCCTCCACCGAAAAAACCCGCGGACGATAGTCGGCGGCCTTCTGCTCGTGAACCTATCGGACCGCTTCCAAACTCCCCTGGCGAGGCAGGACGCAGGAATCACGATCCATCGAAACATAGTCCGACTCGTTACCGAGATTGTGACCCTGATGGGGGCACTTGCCAGATCCACTCCTGATGGCGCACGGCCGGGCCTTGAAGCGCTTGGGGTAATCGTTCTATCGCATTCCAACGTCATCGGAGAGGCCACGCGCCTCGTAGTGGATCCTCCCGCGCCTGCAAGCACCGATCCCTTGAGCTACGCCTCGTTCCTCCGCGATCTCTGTGCGGCGTTCACCACGCGCTTCTCGCCGCAGAAAGCCTGAAGCCGTTGGTCAGCCGCTTGCGCACTATGTCACGTATGTTACGTTACATGGCATGCCAATCGGAAAGAGCCGTCGAATCGTTATAGACGTCGAAGACGTCACCCTGAAAAGAAACCTGTACGCAGCGCTGGCGGTCGAAGGCCGCTCGCTGAAGGATTGGTTCGCTTCGGCTGCCGACGAGTATCTCGCGATACGTTCGCCCGGCGCACCAAGACAAACAATGCGTGTCGCGGAGCAGCCGACGCTCGGTTACCGCACCCCTCGGAAGAAGGCGGGCTCATGAAAAGCCCGCTTGCCCACTCGGCAAAGTCTTTTGAGCAACTCGACGTCGATGAAAGACGGAGAGCCGCTGCTGATCACCGTGAGGCCTCGCCCAAGAATCCGCAGGTCGGCATTCAGTTGCGGCTCGGGGATGCGCGCGAGCTGGACTGGCTGCCCGACGCATCCGTGCACCTCGTCGTGACATCGCCGCCCTACTGGACGCTAAAGGAATACAACGACACGCACGGCCAGCTCGGCCATGTGAAGGAGTACGAAGAGTTTCTGGACGAGCTTGACCGCGTGTGGCGTCACGTGTTCCGAATCCTGGTTCCCGGTGGCCGCTTGGTCTGCGTGGTGGGTGACGTTTGTCTCTCTCGTCGTGAACATGGGCGCCACTACGTGATGCCGTTGCACGCGGATATCTCTGTTCGGTGTCGCCACATCGGTTTTGACAATCTAAATCCGATCATCTGGCTCAAGATCTCGAATGCGTCGTTTGAAGTCGAGAATGGTTCCAAGTTTCTTGGCAAGCCCTACGAACCGAACGCGATAGTCAAGAATGACATGGAGTTCATCTTGATGCAGCGCAAGCCGGGGGGCTATAGAGCGCCAACCGATGAGCAACGCAAACTTAGCATGATCGAGAAGACTCAATTTGACCGGTGGTTTCAGCAAACGTGGAACCTCACGGGCGCCTCAACACGTGACCATCCCGCACCTTTTCCACTGGAACTCGCTGATCGTCTAGTGCGAATGTTCTCGTTCGTGGGCGATACCGTTGTCGATCCGTTTGCAGGAACGGGGACAACGCTTGTGGCCGCCGCCAAGGCGCATCGAAATGCAATCGGCGTCGAGATCGATCCTGCCTACATTGCGCACGCGACGGAACGACTCGCCGAAGTCGGCGATCTCTTTTGGCAACCGAGCGTCGAAGTCATAGGTGCGAGCCATGAACCTGCTCGCAACGCTCGACCCAAGACGCGCACTCGGTCAGCGCGTTGATCGCGCGCATTGCGAGGCGATGACTCCGCGCACTGCTGGCTAACAAACGATTGCAGCAGTCAGCCGGTCTATTGTGTGCGCGCTTCGCGCGCTCTATTTCATTCGGCTGCAGCTCAATCGTAGGCGTTAG
>JBGPLS010000237.1:0-4474 GCA_041486565.1 Gemmatimonadaceae bacterium | reverse complement strand
GCGATCACCGAATGGATGAGCCCGGCATTCGGAGCCAGCTCGAGGCCCTTCCTTATCTCCACGATCGCCTCGTCGTACCGTCCGGCGAGGTTCAAGGCATAACCCAGCGTGCTCTCGGTGATTGGCGAAAGCGGATCAAGCTCCACCGCCTTCCGTATCTCCGCTATGCTCGAGTCGAGATGTCCGGTGCGAAAAAAGAGCTCGCCGTACCACTGGTGCGCGGTGGGGTATCTGGGCTCGAGGGCGATCGCCATCTGATATTCCTTTCTCGCATTCTCGTAATCCCATGCGTGCACGGACGCGAGCCCCAGCGCGGTATGCGCTTCCGCCAGGCCGCTGTCTATAGACAGCGCGTGACTCGCCGCGGAGCGCGTGCGCTCCATCACGTCGGCGGGCGGCGAGTCAGTGTACTCGGGAAGGAGAGCATAAACACTGGCCAGCGCCCCATACGCGCGCCCGAATTTCGGATCAATGGCCACCGCCTGCTCGAAGTACGAGGTGGCGCGCGCGAGATTGTCCGCTCCACGCCTGTTCCAGAAATAGATACCGCGAAGGTAGAGATCGTACGCCTCCAGATTCTCCGTGCCCCGCGATGAGGATGACACCTTCACGGCACCGGCGCCGAGCTTGAGCTTGAGAGCGTCCGCGATCGCGCTCGCGATCTCGTCCTGAACCTCGAAAACGTCCCTGGCCGGCCGCTCGTACGTCGCCGACCAGAGCTCGAGACCGTCGGCGACTTTGGTGAGCTGGGCGGTGACGCGAAGCCTGTCGCCCGATCGCCGCACCGTTCCTCCGAGGAATGCCTGGACGTTGAGCTTCCGGCCAATCTCCGCGGCGTCCGCGTCTTTTCGCCCCTTGAACGCATAGGCTGACGTGCGCGATGTGACGCGCAGACCGGGCAGCTTGCCAAGCGCATTGGCCAGCTCGTCGGTCATTCCGTCGCTGAAATAATCGCTGGCTGTGTCGCCGCCAACGTTCACCAACGGGAGCACGGCGACTGACGTCAACTCACTTCCGCCGCCGGCGTTCGAAGTGAGCGTTCCTCTTTTGTAGAGAAATCCGCCGACTGCGGCGAGCAGAACCATCGCGACGCCGGCGATTACTGCGGGCGCCAGACTGCGTTTCCCGGATGAAGCGACCGCCGCCGGCTGTGTTCCACCCGTCGATGTCGCGATTGCGTCGAGCTCGGTCAACAAGCCGGAAGCGGACTGCGGGCGATCTGCGGGCCTCTTCTCGAGACACCGCATCACGAGGGCAGAAAGCGCCGGCGGCAATCCGGGTCGCTTTTTCTGGATCGGCTCCGGTTGCTCGATGGCCTGCGCGGCGAGCGTCGCCTGAGGCGAGGCTCTGCTGAACGGCGGCAGACCGGTCAGCATCTCGTAAGCCATCACGCCCCACGCATAGATGTCGGCGCGGTGATCTACCGTGGGATCCGCGACCGCTTGCTCCGGCGCCATGTACGCCGGTGTTCCGATCGCGAACCCGGTCGACGTCAGCGCCGACGCGCCAGAAGCGGTCGACACGCTCAACGCCTTGGCGACGCCAAAATCGGTGACGAGCGCGAAATCATCGGCCAGCATCACGTTGTCGGGCTTGATGTCGCGGTGTACGACGCCGTGCTTGTGGGCGTACGCCAGCGCCGAAGCGACATGGCGGAGAATGCGAACCGCCTCGGTCACCGGAAGCTCGCCCTGTCGCGCAAGGCGCGCCCGGAGCGACTCGCCGTCGATATACGGCATTGTGAAGTAGGGCGTGCCGGCTATCTCACCCGAGGAAAGAAGCGGTACGATGTGTGGATGCTGGAGCTTGGCGGCGAGCTGAATCTCGCGGCGGAACCGGTCGGAGCTCACACCTGCGGCCATGTCCTGCTGGAGGACCTTCACGACGACCTGCCTTTCCAGCGCGCGGTCCTGGGCCAGAAAAACGCGGCTCATGCCACCGCCGCCCAGCTCGCGCTCGAACGAGTAGACGTCACCCAGAGTCTTTTCCAGAGTGGCGCGGAGGTCGCCAGTCGTTTCCTCGTTCCTGTCCGTCACGCGAGGAAGTTGGTGCATGGATGGGATTGGTACAACTCTCTTTCGCCGGTGAGTCCTTGTTGACTGACCGAGGACTGCACGCCGGGAGCCGGCAGAGCATTGCCTGCCGTGAGCCTGGTGCTGGCAACAAGAAAAACAGCGGCGCGTGCCGAGGCGCGTAATACGGCCCTCGTGGGCAATCGTATGGGTCCGGTCGCTCGCAGGAGGTCTGGTCGTTCGACGGGATAGGAATTGGCGTTATGCGAACAGGCCCGGTACTGGGTCAGTTTGAAGCGAGGCCGCGACGGGTGGTGCGCGCAAAAAAGTCACCGAGAAAGACACAGCGGCGAGCGGATAGCTTTGTCAGCCGCCGGCCGCTAGCGAAACAACATGGAACCCGCCGGGATGGAATGATCCAGCTTTGAGCAACCCTCGATGTCATCATCCGGGGTGGCGGATTTCAAGAACCTCAAGGTCTGGCAGAAGGCGCATATAATGGCCCTCGACACTCATCGTGTTGCCGGCCGGATTCGGACGGCTCAGCATTCGTCTCTTCGGAGCCAGCTGTCATTCGTCAAACCGATTTCCTGACCCTGACAAGCCAGGTCATCGAGGTTCGCAAGATGCTCCACGGCCTTCTCCACAAGCTGACCGCTGGCTCGAGTCGCGAGACGAATTCTCCAATCAAGACGCCGGAGTAGGACCACCGGCAGTTCTTCGCTAGCGGCCGGTCGCTGTGCTTCTCTGTCAGCTGGCCGCTGTGTCTCTCTCGTTTTAGTTCTTAAAGCCTGGAACCGTAAGACTCCCGCAGCCTCGCGCTTCAAATTGACCCACCACCAACAGGCCCTGGCCCATTGACACGCGTCACGTGACACGGTACAATACGAAGGATGATCAAGACGTTCGCGGACAGGCGCACCCGGGAACTGTTCACGACGGGAGCAACCAAGCGCTTTCCCCCTGATGTCGCCAAGCGAGCCGCACGCAAACTGGAGTACGTCGACTTGGCGACGAGCCTGGACGACCTGAAGGTGCCACCAGGCAACCGCCTCCATCCGCTCAAGGGTGACCGCAAGGGACAGCACGCAATCGCCGTGAACGATCAGTGGCGTGTCTGCTTTCGGTTCGTCGACGGCGACGCGTATGACGTCGAGATCTGCGACTATCATTGATGACGAGGTAAGACATGAGCGTACCAAACACCCGACAGATGAAGCGTCGGCCGACTCATCCTGGTGAGATGCTGCACGAGGACTTCATGCCGGACTACGGACTGACCGTCGCCGGTCTCGCTGAGGCTGTGGGAGTGTCCCGCCAGTCGATCAACGAGCTGCTGCGGGGCCGGAGGGCCGTCAGTCCGGAGATGGCCCTACGCCTCTCGCGTCTGTTCTGCAACTCTCCGGAGTTCTGGTTGAACGCCCAGCGAGCGGTCGATCTCTGGGACGCGTTACAGACCATCAAGCATGACATGGCACGCATCAAGCCCCTGCGTGTCGCATAACGTGCGCTGTCGCGCGCATCTGTTGGTACGCTTGACCGAGCTCGCCGCCAAAGGATAGATATGACGGACAAACTCTCACCCAACGAGCTATGCGACGATATCTCGAGACAGCGCTGACATTCTCACTCGTGGCGCTGGCGTCAGCCGGCGCGCAGCCGCGGCTGCGACTGACGAGCACGGACATTCGCGCGGGCGCGAAGATCCCCACTGCCCACGTGTTCAATGGCATGGACTGCAAGGGGAGCAACATCTCCCCCGTGCTGCAGTGGCAGGGAGCACCGGCGGGGACGAAGAGCTACGCGGTTACTGCGCTATACGGAAGCTGACGAGGATGATTTGTTGGCGACCCCAGGTGCACTGATCCGCTCGCTCGGGTCGCTTGAAATACGGACCCGAGCTTACCCTTTTGTAATTCCTGCTACTTCCGACTTTCCGCGCTCTTGTCTCGGACCGGCCTGAACTCGGAAGTCGTCCGATAATTCGGCCAATCCCGCGAATTCGCGAGCTGCATCCCCACCGCGTGCAGCACCGACACATCCTCGGCAATTCCGGAGAAATCCCACTTCGCCGCATCGTATTCATCAGCCGGCTGATGATACGCGTTTGTCCGATATGACGCGGCGGCGGCCTTACCCGCCGCGGTCCCACCGTTCACCAGATCCTCACCGCTGTCCATGTACAGCATCGGCACGCCACGCTTGGCCATCGGGAAATGGTCGGAGCGGAAGAAGTAGCCGGCTTCCGGACTGGCATCCGGCGTCATGACGCGATTGCTCGCCGCAAGCACAGTCTTCAGCCGGTCCTCTATATCGGTCTGTCCCGAACCAACGACGAGCACGTCCCGCGCACGACCTGTCGGACTGAGCGCGTCGATGTTGAAGCCGGCAACGGTCGTCTCGAGCGGGTACACCGGATTGCTCGCGTAATACTCCGAACCGAGAAGTCCCTTCTCCTCGGC
>JBGPLS010000236.1:0-4482 GCA_041486565.1 Gemmatimonadaceae bacterium | reverse complement strand
GCAGATCGTCGCGAAAGGATTGCCGGACGTCGTCGAGATATCGGAGAGGGACGTAATATCTCCGCTCCACCACGGGCGCGTGACGCTGCCATGCAAGGAGCCTGCGGTTCTGGCGCACCCGCACCGCGGCGGATACGGTCGCCCACACGATCGGAATTCCGTCGCAATGGCTGATGACACGCACGTCCTGCGCGCCGTCGAGAAAGCCTGTGAATCCTGACTCCAGTCTCGCTCCCTTCCCCGGTGCAACGCGAATTGCACGGAAGTCGTGGCCCTCGATGAGATTGGGAGTCGCCAGAACCGGCGGCTCCTCGCTCCTGGCGCGCGGATCGCCCTCCGCCGCGAGCTCCATCGCGCTCGCGCCGGGAAGCGCGGCCATGATCAAGCGTCGCGCGGCATGAATCGATGTCGGCCAGCTTGTCTCGCTGTCTCGGCGATCCGTGGTCGGCGGGTTCACTCCAGCCCGATGTCCCACGCCTGCTCCAGATCCTTTTTCGAGTACGCGCGAAAAGCTGTCAACGTCTGTGTATTCGTCAGTCCGGGGACAGCCGAGATGTGCTCGGTGACGACTGTCGCGACACCCTCATAGTCAGTTACCTCGACGATCGCGACGAGGTCCCACTCGCCCGAAACGGAATACACGTGTGAGACCCCTTCGATGCCCGCAAGCTTCGTTGCGCATTGCGGAATCATCTTGGGATCGGCTTTGATGAGCACGATGGCGGTGATCATTGGCGGGTTGTTGAGAGCAGCTGTAACAGCGCGCCCGCTCGGGCGACGTCCGATGGAAGATGCTATACTTCCGTCTCGGCGGTGAGCATCGCTCAACGCACAGATTATAACAGTATCGGCGTGGCCAAGGCTGCGCTATGTGGCACCGGAGCAGACAATCTTGGAATCGGAAGAGCGAGAGGCCGCGACAGGCCGAAGCCAGAACGTGGTCCACATCCTGCCGCAATCAATGGACTCCGTGCCCCGATTCCTCCACGGGCCGCTGGAAAGGGTCGATCCCACCACCGGGACCACCCAGCTGGTGGTGGTGACGGCCGACGCAGAGAGCGCGGTCGCGCTGGCCGAGGCGGTGCTGAGGCTGACAGGCCTCGGTGGAATCGAGCTGTTTCCGGTCACGAGCGCCCGCCGGGCCGCCAGGCTGATGCAGGGACGCCCCATCGTCGCGATCGCCGGTGCGCCCGCGGACCTCGCCGACCTCATTCGGGCCACCCACCTCAAGATGCATGCAGTCCAGACCCTGGTCCTCGCCTGGGCGGACGAGCTGTTCGAAGGCGATCCCGAGGCGACAACGGCCCTCGAGCTGGTGATGACCGAGCTTCCGAAGGACGCCGCGAGGATCGTCGTCACCGACAGGGCGGACAAGCGAGTGGATGCTTTCGTCGAGCGCTATCTGCGCCGCGCGAGGCGAATGGACGAGCAGGACGTGGCTCTTGACGCCGAGCCGGTCGCACTGAGGTACGTCACGGTCTCTCCGTCGTCGCGGCTGGTAGGGCTCAGGCGGCTCCTCGACGAGCTCGATCCTCCATCGGCCGCGGTGATCGTTGGCTCAGACGAGGCCGACGCGGACGTGTCCGCGCTGCTCCGAACGCTCGGCTACGCCAGCGAGGGCGCGGTCAGGACCGCACGCGGCGACGTCGTTCCCCAGACGCATGCCGCGATCTTTTATGGCATGCCTTCCAGTCGCCAACAGCTGACTGCAGCGGTGGCAGCCAGTCCGGTTGCGATCATCGCACTGGTTCAGCCAAGGGAGCTTCAGCCCCTGAGACGGATGGCCGGAGGCGAGGTCAAGCCGCTGATTTTCCCGAATGCCGGCAAACTGGCCCGCGATCATGAGCGCGCCCTCCGGCACGAGCTGTCGGCGGTTCTCGAATCCGGACTGCCAGCGAGAGAGATTCTCGCCCTCGAGCCGCTTCTCGACAGCCACGACGGCATTGAGATCGCCGCGGCGGCACTCCAGCTTCTCGAGCGGGAGCGTGCAATCAGAAAGAGGATCGAAGCTGCGGCCGCTGCCGCTGCGCCTAGGCCGCCAACACCAAAGCCGGGAGGGTTCGACAGGGGCGGCCGCCCGCGCGACCGTCATCCCGGCTCCCGTCCCGGCAGCGGTGGCAGGCCGCCGCGCGATCGATCATGAGCCAGTCGTTTCACCAGACCGGGGGATGGATCGAAGTCATCGCCGGCGTGATGTTCAGCGGCAAGAGCGAGGAGCTGATCCGTCGCGTGCGACGGTCGATGATCGCCCGCAAGCGCGTTCAGGTCTTCAAGTCGCGGCTCGATGAGCGATACTCGGGGATCTATGCCGTCTCGAGCCACGACGGCCGCGCCGTCGAGGCAATACCGGCGGACTCTTCGGGACAGATCTCGCAGCAGATCGATCCGATGGCGCACGTCATCGCGATAGACGAGGCGCAGTTTCTCGATCCCGGGATAATACCGCTCGTGACCTCGCTCGCGGGCCGCGGCCGCCGGGTGATTATAGCCGGAACGGATACCGATTTTCGCGGCGAACCTTTCGGATCGATGCCGCAACTGATGGCGATCGCCGAGGTTGTGGACAAGCTGCACGCCATCTGTGTGCTCTGCGGGGGGCCGGCGAGCCGCAATCAGCGTCTGATCGGGGGGCAGCCCGCTCCGTACGATTCACCGACCATCATGGTCGGGAGCGCCGACTCCTATGAGGCACGCTGTCGGATGTGTTTTTCGGCTCCCCGCCGCGACGCCAACCAGGGCTCACTCCTATAGGCTCAGTGGCTGGGGTGGCTTGTCCGCAGTCCGCAGAGGCTCCCGGGCCCCCTAAACGGACGACGCCGGCGATGGGACGGCATACTCCTTGTTTACCTTCCGCAGGATTGTCTTAGGTTCGATTATCCATTCCGGTACCATCCATGCGAGTCATTGGCCTCACAGGGAACATCGCGAGCGGTAAATCCGTCGTTGCCGAAATGCTGGCCCGCCGCGGCGCGACCATCGTCGACGCCGACGTGCTTTCGCGCGAGGCCGTAACTCCTGGCACGCCGGCGCTGGAAGCGATCGTCGCCCGGTGGGGGCCTTCGGTCCTGAACGCGGACGGCACGCTCGATCGCGCCGCGCTGCGGAAGATAGTCTTCCATGACCGGCTGGAGCTGGACGCGCTGAACGAGATAGTGCATCCCGAGATCATGCGGCTCCGCAGCGCCGTGGTCGAGGCTGCGCTCGCCCATGGCGATCGGGTTGTGGTATGCGTCGTCCCGCTCCTTTTCGAGCGGCATCTCGTGGACGACTTCGATTTCATCGTTCTTGTGGATGCGCCGCGGGATGTGCGTCTCGATCGGATTCTGCGCGATCGCGGCCTCGAAGAGGCCGAAGCGATGGACATGATTGCTTCGCAGATGCCTGCCGAGCTCAAGCGCGCGCGCGCCGACTGGGTGATCGAGAATTCCGGCTCGATGGAGGATCTCGAGCGAGAGGTGGACCGCCTGTGGGACGCGATCACGCACGATGGGGCGTCGTCGCTCACCGCGTCCAACGTTCCTTGACACAGTTCGCAGGGCGCCAATAGACTTCGGCGGCCGCTTCGCGCACCGCGCGTTGCCCTACCTAACGGAGTGCGTCTTGGCGAACGTCCCTGCTGAACTCAAGTACACGGAAGAGCACGAGTACGTGCGAGTCGGGTCCGACGGGACTGTCGGAGTCGGCATCACCGACTACGCCCAGGGCGAGCTCGGCGACGTGGTTTATGTCGAGCTGCCCGCCGTGGGAGCGAAATTCTCGAAGCACGACGTCTTCGGGACGATCGAGGCGGTGAAAGCCGTATCCGAGCTGTTTTCTCCGGTCAGCGGCGAGGTGACGGCGATCAACGAGCGCCTCGACAAGGAGCCTGCTATCGTCAACACCGACCCTTACGGCGAGGGGTGGATGATCCGGATGCGTCCGGCCGACAACACCGAGCTCGACGCGCTGCTCGACGCCGACGCGTACTCGAAGCAGATCGGCTAGCGCTCTTCGTCCGCAGGGAGCGCGACAGGGCGGCGGTTCGGACCGCCGCCCCGTTCGTTTACTTGAGCGCGTCCTTGAAGGTTACGCCGGCGCGGAAGCCGGGGATCTTGCGCGCTTTCACCTTGACCGTCCGGCCGGTGAAAACGCTGTTTACCTCTCGCGCCTTGTGCGACCGCCGGTCGAACGTGCCGAATCCGGCAATGGTCACCTTCCCGCCGCGCTTGATCTGGCGCGAGATCACTCCCTCGACCGGATCGAAGATCGCGTCGACCACACGCTTGACGTGGGTGGGCCGAAGCTTTGTCTGTCGCTGCAGTGCTTCCAGCAGTTCCGCCTTGTTCATGGCAGCTCCTGTGCACCAGTGTGGGCGAGCAATGCGAGCTGGCCGTTGCCAGTCCGCCCAACGTTCTAAAGTACCTCCAGCAGCGCTTCGCTGCCAGCGAAACTGTGTCGGCTAACCCTCGGCATTCGCAGTAACCGCGGGCAAATCGGCGTAAG
>JBGPLS010000235.1:0-4563 GCA_041486565.1 Gemmatimonadaceae bacterium | reverse complement strand
CAACAGCGCTTTGATCGTTTCCGCCGCGAGTATAACAACGAGCGGCCGCACGAATCTCTTGGACAGCGGCCACCAACGAGTTGCTACACTCCTTCTTCAAGAGCTTTTCCCTCGTATCTGCCAGCGCCTGAGTACCCTGCACATTTTGATGTCAGGCGAGTGATGCGGAATGGGATGATGGCTTGGCGAGGTAAATATGTCTGGCTTACAAAATCACTGGCCAACGAGGACGTGGGCTTGGAGGAAACCGACACCGATACGTGGAGCATCAGCTTCGGTCTACTCTCACTTGGCTCTTACCACTCACCAAGCAATACCTTTATTCCTGAATTGCATTGGAGAAGCCCTAGACCCCCCACTGACGATGAGGAGGACCTAATCAAGGCACAGCAGACACCAGGCAATCACTCGCAGGGCTCACCCATCCTCCCGGTCTAAAGCTCACCTATCCTCCCGTCCGTACAACACGGAACATGCCGGGGTGGAATGGTCCAGCTTTGAGCAGGTACCCATATCTTCACAAGCTGACTGCTGGCCCGATACGCGAGACGAATTCTCCGATAAAGACGCCTGAGTAGGGCCACCCGTAGTTCTTCGCTCGCGGCTGATCGCTGTGCTTCTCTGTCAGCTCGCCGCTGTGTCTCTCTCGTTTTGCTTGTCTCAAAGCTTGGAACCGCGAGACTCCCGCAGCGTCGCGCTTCAAATCGACCCACCACCCAGCAAAAGAAATCGTGGCGCAGCGCGCTCATTGATTTTATCGTAGTTCCCCGCGCGTCCACCGATCGAGTCGCATGAAATGAGAAGTATTCCGAGCCGCTCCCGCCTTTTCTTTGCCCTCGTCTTCCCGCTGGTATTTCTCGCCGGTGCGGAGGTGTCGATCGCACAAGCCACTGCCGAGGGCCGCGCCCTCTGGGTGACGCGCTTCGACTACGACTCCCCGGCCCGGATCTCGTACATCATGGAGACGGCGGCGCGCGCGCATTTCAACGTCATCTACTTCCAGGCGCGCGCCGCGGGAGACGCGTACTATCGGTCGAGCATCGAGCCCTGCGCAGCGCTGCTTTGCGGAACGCTCGGCGGAACTCCGCCTTATGACCCGCTCGAGGTAGCGGTGAGGGAGGGCCATCGCCGTGGACTTCAGGTGCACGCGTATCTCAACGCCCTGACCGGCCAGCCGGCGGGAATCGAAGGGCAATGCCGGGGGATTCCACTGCCGGCGCCCGGAAATCCGCGCCACATGCTCCTCGACCACCCGGAATGGGCGATGAGCGATCGTCGCGGAAAACGATTGCCCTGCCCCAATTCGGAAGAGTACGTCTGGCTCTCGCCGGGGTTCCCCGCCGTCCGCACCCGGCTCGCGATCGTCGCCGCCGATGTAGCACGCAGGTACGACGTGGACGGCATTCATCTCGACCGCATTCGTTATCCGGGCACGGCGTGGTCCTACGATGCGCCGAGTCTCGCCGAGTTCGGGCGTGATCCCACGATGCATCCAAAGGAGTGGCTTGCGTATCGCACCGACCTCGTCAACAGAATGGTGAAGGAGACGTACGACAGCATCACCGCGGTGAAGCCGTCGCTCGTGTTTTCGGCGGCCGTATGGGGCGTCTACGACGACAAGTGGAACTGGGGAACTCAGCGCGGACTGAGCGATCTCATGCAGGATGCTCGCGGCTGGGCGCGGAGCGGCTACATGGACGTGATCGTCCCGATGACCTACTTCCGCATCAAGCCCGTTCTCTGCGCGCCCGCCGACTGGACGTGTCTGCTCCTCGACCATGTCGAAGGCGCCGAGCGCGGGACGAAGCGGCAGATGTACATCGGCATCGACGCGAGCAAGGGCGCGACCGAGATGATCAACCAGATCAGGCTTGCCCGCAATGTCGGCGCGACCGGAATGGCGGTCTTCTCGTTCAGCGCCGCCGACAGTGCCGGTGTGTGGCCGCTCCTCGCGGCGGGGGTCTTCGCCGACCGCGCTGCCGTACCACCCATGCCGTGGAAGCTTCAACGAGGAGACGCGATCACGGTCGGATCCAGCCGCTGAGCGAGCGCGTCTGCGTCATCGTCAACCCGGCGGCAGGGCGTGGGCGTGGCGCGAAAATGTTGCCGGCGATTCGCTCCGTCTTCGCCACCCACGGTGTGACGGATGTGCGGATTACTGCTGAATGGAGAGACGAACGGAACGTCGCGACCGCCGCGATAGCCGACGGATGCACCACGATCGTCTGCGTCGGTGGTGACGGCACCACCGGGAACGTCGCCGACGCGATTCTCAGCTCGGGGTCCGATACGACACTCGGCGTCATCCCCGCGGGCACCGGCAACGATTTCGCAAAAACACTTGGCACTGACGGTGCGAGCCTCGAGGTAGTCGCGCGGCGCGCCGTCGAGTCATCCGGCACGAAAGTGGATGTGGGCCGTGTGGAAGACAGGTTCTTCCTCAACTCGTGCGGGTTCGGATTCGACGTCGCCGTGCTGCAGGGTCTCACCGGAGTCGCCTGGCTCAATGGAAGCACCCTGTATCTCTATGCGGCGCTGCGACAGCTCTACCGGTTTCGCGGGGTGAATATCGCCATCCAGTCTCCGGCGGCGAAGCGGGACAGGTCCCTCTACATGATGCTGCTGATCGCCAACGGTCCGTATTTCGGCGGCGCGTTCCTCATTGCGCCGTCGGCGACGGTGACCGACGGCGAGCTTGACGGGATTGCGGTCGCCGACGCGTCCGCCGGCAGGCGACTCCGGATGCTGGGAGCCGCCACGCGCGGAACGCACACATCCTGCCGCGAGGTGACAGTGGAGCGGGCGCGCGAATTCACGCTCGGGTTCGACGACATTCCCTTCTACGAGACGGACGGAGAGGTTCACCAGGCAAAGTCGGCGACGATCACGCTGCGCTCAGTGCCCCGTGCGCTTCGGGTGATCACCGGAGATGCCGGGTTGATGGAGCGGCCGCCGGCGCAAAAGCCGGCTCTCGCGAACAGCGTTAACTTTGCGCTCACCCCAACCCGAAAAGAATGAATCGAAATACACTCGCGGTCGCGATCGCCCTCGCGGCGACGATGAGCGCGCCGCTGGCGGCTCAGACTACCACTGTCGTGCGCGCTGCGCGGATGATCGACGGCACCGGCGCGGCGACCGTGCGCGACGCCGTAGTGGTCGTCACCGACGACCGTATCGTTGCCGCGGGACCATCGGCGTCGGTGACGATTCCTCCCGGTGCGCGCGTCATCGATCTCGGTGACGCCACGCTGCTCCCCGGATTCATCGATGCGCACACCCATATCATCGGCCGCACCCTCGGCGATCCGCTTGCCGATTTGGCGGTGGTGAAGGACTACTCGTCATACGGCGCGATCCTCGGCGTCGGCAACGCGCTCAGGACGCTGATGGGTGGCTTCACCAGCATTCGCGTCGTGGGGGCGTCCGGCTTCGACGACATGGCCCTGCGCCAGGCGATCAACGACAAGCGCATTCCGGGTCCACGAATGGAGACCGCCGGTCACGCGCTCGGAATCACTGGCGGCCATTGTGACGAGAACGGGTTCAGACCGGGACTGATCGAGCTCGGCCCGAAGGACGGAGTGGCTAACGGCCCCGAAGAAGTGCGCGCGGCCGTGCGCTACCAGGTGAAGGCGGGCGCTGACGTCATCAAGGCGTGCGCGACCGGAGGCGTTCTCTCGGAGGGCGACGCGGTTGGTGCGACGCAATACACGTATGAGGAGCTGAAGGCGATCGTGGATGAGGCGACGAAGCTGGGCCGGAAGGGCGCGGCGCACGCCCACGGTGCCGAAGGAATCAAGATCGCCGTCCGCGCCGGAGTATCGTCGATCGAGCATGGGTCGTTTCTCGACGAGGAAGGCGCGACCATGATGGCGCAGCGTGGAACGTATCTGGTGCCGACGCTGATGGCGTCCGAGGCGGTGGAGCGCTTCGCACGCACGGGAGTCCTCAAAGGTCTGCGGGCCGAGAAAGCACTCGCCGCCGCCGCCGCGATCCGAAAGGCCATTCGCATCGCCGTGGCGCACCACCTGAACATTGCACTCGGCACCGACGCCGGCGTGATCCCTCACGGGACGAACGCCCACGAGTTCGCGTTGATGGTCGAATGGGGCGGGATGACTCCGATTGCGGCGCTCACCGCTGGCACGATGGGTGGCGCGAAGCTGCTCGGATGGGATTCGAAGGTCGGATCGCTCGCGGCGGGAAAGCTGGCCGACATCGTCGCCGTCCCCGGCGACCCGCTGCAGGATATTCACGCGACGGAGCACGTGAGCTTCGTCATGAAGGACGGCGTGATTTACAAGGGGCAGGGCGCTCAGTGAGTGAGTTTCACCAGAGAGAGACATAGCGGCGAGCCGACAGAAGCACAGCGAGCCAGCCACGAGCCAGGAACTGCCGATTTCCCTGCAACGGCGTATTGATCGGAGGATCCATCCCGCATCTCGAACCAGCGGCGAGCTTGCTTACAGCTCGACCATTTCATCCCCGTAGGTTCCGTGTCGTTGCCGCTCGCGGCTCGCGTGCTGCGCCTCTGGCAGCTCGCCGCTGTGCCCCTCTCTGGTT
>JBGPLS010000234.1:0-4579 GCA_041486565.1 Gemmatimonadaceae bacterium | reverse complement strand
TGTCCAACTCACGGCGGCGACCCTCGACGCCTCCGGGAAGTCACTGGCAGGTCGCACGATCACCTGGTCGTCCAGCGACCCTGCCGTGGCCGGCGTGTCGGCGAGCGGACTGGTGACTGGTCTCACCGTCGGTGGACCAGTGACAATCACCGCGGCCAGCGAAGGAAAGAGCGGAACAGCAGTGGTCACGGTGACCGCTGTCGTGGTTCCAGTGGCCTCGGTCACCGTGAGTCCCGCTGCACCGACCATCACCGTTGGCGCGTCTGTCCAACTCACGGCGGCGACTCTCGACGCAGCCGGTAACGTACTGGCAGGTCGCGCAGTAAGCTGGTCGTCAAGCAATTCTGCCGCCGCCAGTGTGTCGGCGAGCGGACTGGTGACTGGTCTCACCGTCGGTGGACCGGTGACAATCACCGCGGCCAGCGAAGGAAAGAGCGGAACAGCGGTCGTCGCCGTTATCGCGATTCCAGTGGCGTCGGTCACCCTAAGTCCGCCCGCACCGACTGTCACCGTCGGCTCTTCTGTGCAGCTCACAGCAGTGACCCTCGACGCCCAAGGCAATCCACTCGCCGGTCGCACCGTCACCTGGTCATCCAGCAATTCTGCCGTCGCCAGTGTGTCGGCGAGCGGATTGGTGACGGGCCTCGTCGTCGGCGGACCAGTGACAATCACCGCGGCGAGCGAAGGTAAGAGCGGAACAGCAGTCGTCACGGTTGCCGCCGTCCCCATTGTCCCGATCGTAACCGGTATCCGCGACGCTAACACGTTCGTGACTCATTGTCCCACGAACGACCCGGCATACAACACAATCCGTCAGGATTTTGAGTTCCTCAGCGACGGCCAGCCGGACGCGGTCGCGATCACCTGCACCGAACCGTACACGACTGTCCCCATCGCGCAACTCACGGATGAGCTGCTTGCGATGCAGACGTTGCGTTTGATGTACTACATGAGCCAGGGAACCGCCGGCAGGCTCCCGTGGACGAATCAAAGCCTGTATAACTGGATGAAGTCGTCAGTCGCCGGTATCAATTTCCACACGCAGCCCGGGCTCTCGGCGTGCTGCGACATCATCAACGGCAAGAGGTACATCATCACGTCACGGAAGGACGCAGCAAGTCGCGACCAGTATCGAAACTGGGACCTGTTGTCAGGATGGGCGGCGCTCTTCGCGCACGAGGCGCGTCATGTCACGGGGCCAGGCCATGTCAACGGCTGTCCGTTATTTCCAAACCCGACCGATCCGTTTGGCTGCGACGCAACATACGACCTTAACAACCTCGGCTCGTTTGGCGTCCAGTACTGGCTCTTCTCAGGATGGGCAACAGGATTCCTCAACGTCGGCATTGGATGCGCTTCTCCGGCGACCGCGCTGGGTAATGCGACATGGGCGGCTTCCGGTGCGAACGGTTACCTCGGCCGGTTTGTCGCGAATCCGCCTCCGTTCGTCACCGTGACGACTCCGTACGGAGGGTCGTGCTTCCCGCCCTGACGTCCTTTCTCTACACTAACCATGAACCACAAATTGCCGGCTTACTGGGTGGGCTCGCTTAACTCGCCCTTAACTCGGTCTCTCATTCGGATAGACTACTCAAACTACGGATCAACCGTCCACTCCCGCGACTACCACTTCCTCCACATGCGGCGACAACACCTCGTACAGCCAACCCGCCATCGTACCTTCCTCCAGGCACACATGCTTGCGTCCCGGAATCGTGTCCAGCAGCGCGATCAGCGACTTGGCGCTCGTCTCCACCACATGTGTCCCCACCCGCTTGCCGCTCTGGCTCAGCACTCCCAACGTGCAGCTTGCAGCATGCACGTCCAACCCGATATATCTCTCCATCGGTGCTCTCCTGTCTGGAAGTGGAAACTCTGTTACTCGTAAAACAGAGTGTGTACACTTCCAGCGGAGAACGCCATTCCGCTTCAACTACCCATGGGGCAAGCACAAGAACGGCGAACGCAGACGTCATGCCCCTATGATGCCTATCCCTTCAGGACCTCATGATTAAAAGAACCGGTTTGCGTGACTTGGCTTCACTGCGATCAGGCCTAAATGACAGATGCTCTCGGGGGCCAGCTCCCACTGACCAGTAGCAAGCAGCGTCGCCGCCAGTTCTAAGTCGGCGCAGTGGCCATTGAAAGGAGCTTGCTGAGCATCGTTTCTGGGGCGCAATCCCGAGACGTTTGACGCGGTGGGAGCAGTCGATTCGGCACAACCGATCGGGACGATAATGCAAAGAATAACGGCCAAGCGGATGCAACGCAGCATGCGACACCTCACTAGTTAGAGAGATCTGCAATGGCTATCGTTACACGAGAAGGAATGGCTGCCGTGAGCCGCCGAGGCACTCGGAGCACAATCAGGAGCAACGTGGGGGAGCTAATAGTAAGTCTTATGATCACCGGGTCAAGGCTCAGGATGAAAAACTTCACACCATGCTTCGGTGGGCCACTACGGTCAGGGCGGGAAGGGGCCAGCGACTTCTTGCCGATAACCCATTGCAAGGAGTCCGGAACGTACGAGAAGAAAACCCGCTCCGTCCTGTAGCAACGTGGGAGAGGTTCACCAAGACGCGCGAGGCTGCACGACAACTCGCGGAGGCGGAAGCCTCAACGCCCGAGCAACGGCGCGAGTGGGTTCAGCTAGAGCTTGCGCTGGTGATTGCAGAAGCAACGGGCAGACGGCTAGGGAGCATCCGTCAGCTACGGTGGGACGACTTCAATTTCAATTCCGAGCCTCGCACTATCCGCTGGCGTGGTGCGACTGATAAGAAGGGTCACGATGCCGTGATCCCGGTTCCCGAATCTCTTATCAGCGAGGTAAAGAGTTTTCGCGTGAAGTTGGGCGGTGCGTTCGGTGGGCTGGTGTTCCCGCTAGTTGCCGACCGAGACGTTGCGATGAGCGGCGACAAGTTCAGTTCGTTGCTCGAACGAGCGGAGCGTCACGCAAAACTACCCAAGCTGGAAGGTGGGCTGTGG
Source organism: Gemmatimonadaceae bacterium (assembly GCA_041486565.1). Classification (GTDB taxonomy): domain Bacteria; phylum Gemmatimonadota; class Gemmatimonadetes; order Gemmatimonadales; family Gemmatimonadaceae; genus UBA4720. Next base: position 1,594 of record JBGPLS010000234.1, on the reverse strand, counting down.
CACGCGTACCGCCGCAAGTGGGTCACGGAACGTAAGCACTGGCCCTTGAAGGATGTCCTCGTCGCGCTAGGATCGAAAGACCTAAAGACCCTAGTGACGTGCTACCTGCAAGCAGACGACGATACGATCCTCGCTGTTATGTCCGAGCCAAAGAAGGTGATGGAGAAGGCGGTTTCGAGGTGATTTTCCCGCCAAACGGGTAATCAAACGGGTAATGAAAACGGGCAACAAAAAACCCTCCATCGCCTAAACGACAGAGGGAAACCAAGTTAGACTACGCGCCCGGAGGAACTCGAATCCCCAACCTTCTGATCCGTAGTCAGCGAACAGCATTCACAATTAACGACATTCTGCCGTACTCCCGAGGGAAACCGAGCGTCGGTGCCGGACTTTCCCGACATTCATGCCGTACCCTGCCGTGAGAAACGGCCCCACAAACGGCCCCCTGGGACACACGGACGTCAGTACGACGATGATCTACACCCAGGTCCTGAACCGCGGGGGGTTAGGTGTGCCGAGTCCGGCGGACCGGTTGGGCGGTGAATAGCAGATACTGCGACGAGTCTTGCCGCGTTGGCAGAGTCAGGGGCAGTATCCTGTGCAGGTGAATGGAGAGTTAGGCGTTGTCGGGCCACGGAAAGGCAATCTCACACGGAAGAGGGAGGCTAGAATGGCCGCAAAGAAAGCCGCAAAGAAAGCCGCGAAGAAGGCCGCGAAGAAGGCTGCGAAGCGCCTAGCTAGAAAGGGTGCTAGGCAGGCTCCGAAGCGTGGCGGAACCAGCAGCGGTGGGGCCAGAAAGAAATAACCGTGAAACTCAAAGACGCGCGCGATAATTACTACTTCTACTCGGGGAAGACGAGCGACATCATCCGACAGATGGCACTCGCTGGCGTCGCTTTGGCTTGGCTGTTCAAGCGCGACGCCGGTGGCTCACCCGTCATCCCTGAAGGGCTGCTGAAGCCAACGTTTCTCGTGGTACTGACTCTCGTTTGCGATTTCGCGCAGTACGTCTCGGGGTCGATCATGTGGGGCACCTTCAACCGGTACAAGGAGCAGAGGGTCGACGAAGAAGTGGAGTTCCTCGCGCCCAAACAGATCAACTGGCCGGTGCTGGCGTTCTTCGTGCTTAAGACAGTCTCGCTCATCGTGGCGTACGCGCTGCTATTGAATTTCCTGCGCCAGCAAGTGTCCTTTGCTGCGCATTAGGACAACGCCTAAGCCGCGTTGGTGCAGACGGCGATCTATGAAAAGCGGGCACCGGCGCCCAGGTTCGTCTTCGATGGTCGGCTTCGTGGGCGCCCGGTGCCCGCATTGTTAGATTCGCCGCAGCACAACGCGCGTCGTTGAAGTTGTAGAAGTTGAAGTTGTAGAATAAGTGGTCGAGACGCCGCGGTCGCCTTTTTCGGCGGTCCTCCGATCATTCCCGACGTGGTGATCGTCGACTGTGAGGGCGCTGGCGAGGTCGAGTTTTCAACAATCTGATCGCGCAAATGCTTGAGGGACTTATTCTACATCCTCGTTAGGCGAGCGCGCGCGAAGCGGCGACGTATTTCTGTGGATACCCGGACCGGACGCCGAATGCGCGCAGATATCG
>JBGPLS010000233.1:0-4634 GCA_041486565.1 Gemmatimonadaceae bacterium | reverse complement strand
TCGAGGTCGACTTTCTTCTCGTCGTAGAGCACCATGATCGCGGTCGTGGTGCCGACGACCTTGCTGAGAGACGCGATGTCGTAGATCGTCCGCTCGGCGTCCACTGCCGAGCTGACCGGTGACCAGGAGAGCTTCCCGAAACCTTTCTCCCAGACCGCGGCTCCCTTCCGCCCGACGACTACGGACGCACCGGGGTACCCGCCAGCGCTGATGCCGCGCTGGACTACGCGGTCTATGGCTTCGAGGCGGGAGGAAGACATCCCAACCGCATCCGGCGCCTTTGCCGGGAGACCGTTGTCACCATGGGAAAGCGTGAGGACGGTCAGAATGACTCTCAGCACTTCAACTCCTTGCTACCAAATAGACGTACACATTGCGCTGCCTGAAGTTCCACCGGGAACCCCTGTAGCGACTGTCAAAACGGCGCTTGGCACCTTCTTTTAGGGGACGACCTGTGGGAACAGGCGTCACCCTCGGGCCATAGTAACAAGGGAAAGCAGTTTTCGCCCCATCTTTTTTTGAAGGTGCGCCGGAGACGATGCTGTGTGGGGTTAAGGATCGTAGAGCTTGCCGGTGAGGCGGTGAGACGGTGAGGACTCTTATGGAGGCCCACGTAGCCCAAACATCTCCCGGCAGAAAGTTTCTTTTTAAGGGTAAAACTCACCCCGCCGAGCAAGTGCGTAACCGCGCGAGCTGTTCCCCCCAGGAATTGGTAGTTCTCACTGTCTCATCGTCTCACCGGCCAACTCACCGATCTGTAGGGGGGACGAGTCTCGAGGCGAGCCCGGTCGATCTCGCGCCTTGCAACTCTCAAGCAGCTCCCGGTGACTAAACTTGTAGACGGGATGCAAACCGATCAGTTGGAGCTACAGCGCGCCATGAAAGGCGATGAGCGGGCGATGCGGCAGCTGTGGCTGCGGCATTCTCCGCACATCGATGCTGTCGTGCGCCGGCTCTGCGACGATCAGGACGTCGCTGCCGACATCGCCCAGGAAGTGTGGATCCAGATCTTCCGCGCCCTCCCGGGGTATCGCGGCGAGTCGCAGTTCGGAACGTGGGCCCATCGCATCGCGGTGAACCGCACGCTCAATGCGCTGCGCAAGGTGAAGCGCCTCGCGAAGATCGAGACCGACATCGAGGAGGACAGCGGACTCGTCGAGGGAGACAGCGACCGGACGTTCCTCGCCGAATCGATCGAGAAGGCGATGACTCAGCTCTCGCCGGGAGCACGAATGGTTTTCGTACTGCACGACATCGAAGGTTACACGCACGACGAGATCGGGAAGGAGCTGGGGATCACGTCGGGCGGGTCGAAATCACAGCTTTTCAAAGCGCGCGCCAGGCTTCGCCGGCTGCTGGCGCACCTCGTGGATGAACCAACCGCCGGCGTGGGAAGGACACATGTTGCCCCTGTCTGAAAACGAACTCGACGACCTCGTCGCTCGCGAGCGCGAGCGCGGCTCACCTCCACTCACCGACTGGGACTCTCTCGCCGCGCGATTGCGGGCGGAGGGACTCATCACCAGCGGTACCGGCGGCAGCCGCTTCGCGTCGCGGACATGGATGCAGGCCGCGGCCGCGGTTCTGCTGGTCTTGGGCGGTGCAGCGATTGGACGATACACGGCAAACGCGTCATCGAAGCCGAGCCCGCAGTCGCCCAATGCCGCTTCGCTCAACGCCGCATCACCCAATGCCACCGGCCAGACCGCGGCGGTCGCGGCCGTCGCGTCAGCGAACGAGTCCGCCACTCTCGCCTCGACCAACCCGCCCGAGTTCCACTCGCCCGAGGAAGCATGGGCGACGCTCAACCGCGCCGGCGAGGAATACCAGCGCGCCTCGGCGTACCTCTCGGCGAGCAACACCGACGTGCCGATGCCGACGACGCCCGACACCTACCGCACCCGCCTCGCCGCGCTCGACAACGTGATGAGCGAGATGCGCTCGGCACTCCACGAAGCGCCGCACGATCCGGTGATCAACCAGTACTACCTCGCGACGGTCGGCGCGCGCGAGGCGCCGCTGCGACAGCTCGGGCCGACGCTTCCCGCTGGCGCGAGGTTGAACAGATTCTAATGATGATACTGTCGGGCGTATCCGGAACTCGTTCGCGGCCGCAGAACGGTGCGATTGCCGGTGAGGCTGTGAGACGGGGAGAACTGCAGACTCCTGGGGAACAGCGCTCGTTGCCTGAAGTGCGGGAAATTCTTCGGCGTCGTGAGATGACGGCGGTCTGGCTCGGCGCGATCATCATTCTCTCGTTTGTGCCGGCGCTTGCGCGCGCGCAGACCCCGCGTGAGTCGGCGCGCGGGTGGGTGGGTGTCGCGTACACCACCGGAGTCGGACAGACCGACCGAACCGGGGCGCTTGTCTTCAGCGATTATCCGGTGATCGAATCCATCGAGCCCAACTCGCCGGCCGAGCGCGCGGGGCTCGAGACGGGGGATACGATCCTGGCGATGAACGCGCAGGACCTGAAGCGCAGTCCGCTGCCAATGGCGGCGATGATTCAGCCGGGGCGCAGGATCGTCTTCCGGTTCAAGCGAAATGATGCGGTGCGTGAGGTGACACTGATCGTCGCCCCGCGACCGCGCGGCACGTCGCAGACGCTGATAGTGACGATGCTCGATCCCTCGGAGGCGCCGGGGGCGCCAGGTGCGCCGCCGGGTGCGCCGGGCTCGCCGAGGATGCCGGTGACGGCGAGGGTGCCGGTGCCGCCGATGGCAGCGCTGCCGCCGCTGGCGTTCGGGTTCGGTCCGCGGAGTCTCGCGATTGCGGGCGCGGAGCTGACGGGACTCAACGCTGGTCTCCGGTCGCTCGTCGGACTCAACACGCCCGGAATCTTCGTGGTGAACGTCGCGCTCGGGACGCCGGCAAACGAGTCAGGTCTTCTGCCGGGAGACGTGATAGTGAAAGCCGACGCGTCGCCTGTTGGAGATCCGGGGGACTTGATACGAGTGCTGCGCGGGTCGAACGGGAGCTCGATCCGATTGCAGATCGTGAGGAAGAAGAGGCCACAGATCATTACGCTTCGTTGGTAACGTCGGACGGACCAGACCCGATCAGTGGCGCGTCCTGAGTTTCCAGTTATCCCGTTGTGCGTTTATCCGTACGGAAGAACTGACTCACTGAAGAACGGGAAACTCATAACACGCCACTGAATGGGTTTTCCGCATCAGGCCAGTCTACCTCGACTGGAGCGCTGCGAAGACGAGGCCGCCGAGTCCGATGACCGACCCCATCCAGTAGATGAACATCCACCTGAGCAGGTTAGCACGCATCGTTGCCATCTCAGTGCGCAACCCCCCCATCTCTCCTCGCAGCTGCTCTCGTACTCCGACTATCTCCGTACGCAGCTCCGCGAATCCGGCGCGCATCTCACCCCGCAGCTCGCTGCGTATTGCCGCGCCTTCGGCCAGGAGCGTCGCTTTGAATCGCTCCCAGTTCAGCTCGTTGATCTCTTTCAGCTGAGTCTGATACGTCAGGTCCACGGCGTTGAACCAATCCACCAGCTCGCCGGTAATATCATCGCCGAACTGCTCGTAGAATTTGCGTGAGAGTTTTGCTGTAACGGGCACTCGGTTGCTCCGGGTGGAGGTCGAGTGAAGTCAAATAATAGATACGCTCGGCGGCGACATCAACGCAATGGCCGAGTAATCGTTGCGCTTCGGTTGGACTCGGTGGCTCGGACAGACTGGTGAGGTCGCCGGTGAGGCGGTGAGACTGTGAGGAAAAGCAGGGCGGCATCTCGCGCTGCCCGTGCTCCCGGGTTCAAGACGGATCCTCTTTTTTTGGGGAACTGCAACTGCGGGTCGGGGTCCGAGGCATCGAGTGCAGTTCCCCTTTGTTTGCAGTTCTCACAGCCTCACCGCCTCACCGGCCAACTCACAGATCCTGAGCGCCAATGAGTCCATCTGACGAGAGAGAGAGTCTCTCCGGGCCGGCGGGCTGTCGTGATGTCAGCTGAGCTCGATTGATGGGAGTCCTGCTGCCACGAGACACAATCTTTTGGCATGGCGGATAATAAGCGACCGTTCACCAATGATCTGCTCACCGAATCAATCATCGGCCGGGCTATCGAGGTGCATCGCATCCTTGGGCCGGGATTGCTCGAGTCCAACTATGAGGAATGTCTCTGCTGGGAGTTGCGACAGGCGGGTTTTACGATCGCTCGGCAGCTTCGGGTGCCGGTGATCTACAAGGGAAATCAGCTCGCGAGCCCGTACCGCCTCGACATTGTCGTCGAACAGCGAGTGATCGTCGAGATCAAGGCTGTCGATCGTTTCGCGCCGGTGCACGAGGCTCAGCTTCTGACTTATCTGAAGCACACCGGGATACCCGTCGGACTCCTTCTCAACTTCAACACGCCGGTTCTGCGCGACGGACTGAGACGGCTCCACCTTTAAAAAAGTTCTCACAGCCTCACAGCCTCACCGTCGAACTCACAGATCTGTGGGGTCGCCGGTGAGGCTGTGAGGCCGTGAGAACTGCGGTAACAAAATGGGGAACAGCACTCGATGCCTCGGACCCCGACCCGCAGATGCAGTTCCCAAAAAAAGGAAGATCCGTCTTGAACCCGGGAGCATGGGCAGCGCGCGATGCCGCCCTGCTTTTCCTCACAGTCTCACCGCCTCACC
>JBGPLS010000232.1:0-4640 GCA_041486565.1 Gemmatimonadaceae bacterium | reverse complement strand
GCGACGAGAACCAACGCCGACTCCGCCAGCATTCGAAGATCATGCGTCACCGGCCGGATCTTCTGCGCGACGAGCTTGCCTTCGTCGCTCCAGGGGTCGAGCCAGAAGAGATAGTCGCTCCCATCTCCAACTCCCGCCTTGCTGAGCAGCGCGTGCGCGTCGGCGAGCTTTCGCTCCGCTGTATCAATGCGTCCCGAATCGTCGCCGTGAAATACACGACCGAAGCTAGACGCGAAATCGTCGATGCTGCTTTCTCCGCTCTGCCACGCCGCCGCGGCGCCGAAAAGCACACCGTACCATGCCTGATTGAACAATGCCTCACCGTCATCGTCCCACGACGTATTGAGAACGCCGGTTGCGCCAAGTCGCTGGCCATCGCGAACGAATCGCTGAATGTTGACGAGGGCGACGGCGTTGTTCGGAAAGACGCGGTTCCAGCTGCTGACACCAGGGGCAACCCATGTCTCCATTCCAGCATCGCGGTACGGAGTGATGAACCGCGTGAATGACGTATCGGCGCCGTAGTTCCACGCCACTGGCAGGAGAGTCTTGGGAAGTGTTTTTACCAGCTCAGGATTATTCATCGCGACATCGCCCCAGAAGAGAAATCGTTTCCCCGTGGGGCGGAGGGCAGCTTCGATCTCTTTCACGAAATCGAGGTATACCGGTCCGATTCCCTCTGCACGGACGCGCTCGGCTGTCTGCCCTCGACCGAGCTCGAAGGTCTCGTCGGCGCCGATGTGTATGAAGCGACTGGGAAAGAGCGAGTCTATCGCCGAGAAGAGCTGGCGGATGAGCGCGAGAGAGCCAGGCTGACCGGGCGCGAGGACGTGGCCGTGGGGAGTTTCGCCCAGCGGTGAATACAGTTCGTACTTCAGGATGTGATGGAGATGCCCGAATGCCTCCTGCTCCGGGATTACGTCCACATGGTAACGGGCGGCGTACGCGACCAGCTCCTTCACCTGCTCCGGCGTCATTGCTCCTTCGGGGGCGGCGAAGAGGGGATTCGACGAGTACGCGAGCGTGTGCTCGTAGTATGGGGAGAACACATTGACCTTGTACGCAGCGAGCGTCCGTATCTGTTTCTTCTGGAAATCGAGAGTGGGGATCGGTCCGCGGGAGAGGTCGTCGTGGAATCCGCGATAGCGCATCGCGGGCCAGTCCCGGATCGTCGCGCGCTCGAGCCGGGCACCCGAACTGGAGCCGACGATCAGCTGCTTGACGGTCTGTGCGCCGTAGAAGATTCCGGAAGGCGAGGCAGCGATGACCGTCAGTCCACGAGCGTCGGGAACGATGATGTATCCCTCCTCGCGCATCGCTGAATCAATCACCAGGGAATGCGCGTGCAGAATCGCCGGAGCGCGCAGCGTGCCGGCTCGGATAAAAGTGACGTGCGCGCTACCGGCCGCAGTCGTCACTTTGACCCCGCGCTCGCGCAGGGATTGCGCGAGATCGTCCGCCGCGAACCGGTCCGTCTCGTCGGCTGGCCGGATTATCGTCACGCCCTTGGTGAGCGCGATTGGCGTTTCGCCCCGCAGCTCGCGCGGCTTCGGGATCAGGTGAAGCGATGCTTGCCCGCTCGCGCTTCCACTCAGGAGAGCGAGAGAGACGACTACGAAGCCGGCGTAGGGACGCATGGCGCTCTGTACCGCGTCCGACAGACGTGTGAAGGAGAACGCGCTCGTCGCGGCGATGGCTGCCGCAGCCATGCCGCTCTGTTTGAGGAAATCGCGCCTTGTCTTCACGGGGATTGTGATTGGGGTGATTGAAATCCGAATATCGGGAGCGGGCAACCGCCTCGCAATCGGCAGAGGCGTGAAAACGGCATTTAATGCGGGTCTTACAAAAGAATTACAGATGGCGGTCGCTGCATTTGTGAGAAGCGCCGGATACCTTAAGGGTTGCAATGGCTCTGCAATCGGTAACGGCAAAGGCACACGTATCATCGCGCGAGGACCTCCTCGGCGCAGCGTCACGGCTGCGCGCCGAAGTCGGCAAGAGGATCGTCGGGCAGGAAGCGGTCATCGACGAAATCCTCATGGCCCTCCTCGCGGGCGGACACGCGCTGCTCGTAGGCGTCCCCGGACTCGCCAAGACTCTCATGATCAGGAGTGTCAGCGAGGCGATGGATCTCGAGTTCCGCCGCATCCAGTTCACTCCCGATCTCGTGCCGAGTGACATCACCGGAACCGAGATCATGGAGGAAGACACCGCGACGGGATCGCGCTCCTTCCGCTTCGTTCGCGGTCCTGTGTTCGCCAACATTCTCCTCGCCGACGAGATCAACCGCGCGCCGCCGCGCACGCAGGCCGCGCTCCTCGAAGCGATGCAGGAGCACCGCGTCACCGCTGCCGGCGAGACGATGCCGCTGCCCGAGCCTTTCTTCGTTCTGGCAACGCAGAATCCGATCGAGCAGGAAGGAACGTATCCGCTGCCCGAGGCACAGCTCGACCGGTTCCTCTTCGACATTCGGGTGGGCTATCCCGATGAAAACGCCGAGATCGGAATTCTCCGTGCAACGACCGGAGCCGACCCCGAGCCGCTCGCGCCGGTCATCAGCGGTGAGGAGACACGCGCGCTGCAGCGGATGGTGCGCGACATACCCACCGCGGAGCCTGCGCTGCGCTTTGCCGCACAGCTCGTGCGTGCGACACGGCCGGCAGAAGGCGACGCCGGTGAGATGATCAGGAGATACGTTCGCTGGGGTGCAGGCCCCCGCGCCGGCCAGGCGCTCATTCTCGGCGCGAAGGCCCATGCGCTCCTTGCCGGCCGCTTCGCTGTCTCACCGACGGACATACTGCGTGTTGCACGTCCAGTCCTCAGACATCGCATTCTCCCGAACTTCGCCGCCGAGGCAAAGGGTGTGAGCGCCGAGCAGATCATCGATCGTCTCCTCGAGGATGTGAAGCCGCCAAAGAGCGAGATAAAGCTCTAGCGAACGGTGAGCGACGACTATCAGGAATACGCCGCACTGATCGATGCGGTGCGCGGCATTCGATGGCCGGCGCGCTCGGCGGTGAGAGGCGGCATTCCGGGAGCGCACACCTCGCGCATCAGAGGAATCTCCGCAGAGTTCACCGAGTATCGTCCCTATCGGCAGGGGGATGATCCGCGGCGAATCGACTGGAAGCTCTTCGCCCGCAGCGATCGCGCCTACATCCGACTCTCCAACGATCGGGCGATTCTACCGACGATGATCGTGATCGACGCCAGCGCGTCGATGGCTTTTCCTACCGCGACGCAGGCGAAGTGGAAGCTCGCGGCGCAGCTCGGAGTGGGGCTCGGGGCTGCTGCGCGCAACAGTGGCGACCCGGTCGGAATGGTTATCGTGCGCGGCGACGATCCGGTCATGCTGCCGCCTCGCATGAGACGAAGCGTCACGCACGACATCATTCGCGCCGTATCGGAAACGCGGCCAGGTGGAAGTACTCCGCTCTCGGCGTCTCTCTCCACTGCCGCGCAGGCCGCAGGGCGATTGGTGATTGTCAGCGATTTTCTTGGGGATGCGGCTGAGCTCCTCACCGTCGCCAGCAGATGGGTAGTGGCGGGGCGCGAAGTGCACGCAATCCATATAGTAGCCCGCGAGGAGCTCAATCCGTCGCGCGAAAGCGCGATGGTGGAGGATCCCGAGTCGTCCGAGATCAAGCGTCCGATGATCGGTGAAGCGCGCGACCAATATCTCGAGGCGTTCTCCACATGGCGCGACGAGCTGGCGCACGAGTGGAGCGATGCGGGAATCTCGTACACCATGGCGGTCTCGGGCGAGGAGACTCCCGATCATTTGATACGACGAGTCGCCACAGTTCGTGGCGGAGCGGCAATCGCGTGACATTTCTCGCTCCGGGTTTCCTGTGGGGCGCCGCCCTGGTCGCCGCCGGCATCGTCGCCCTGCATTTCATTGTGACGAGACAACCGCGCGCGTCGGTGCTGCCGACTGCTCGCTTCGTTCCAGATCTGCGCACGACCGCCGTTGCGCGAGCGATGCGTCCGTCGGATCTGCCACTGATGCTGCTTCGCGTGCTGCTGGTGCTCGCTGCGGGCGCGGGGCTGGCGAAGCCGGTTCTCAACTCGTCGCGTGGAGCGGAAGCACGCGTGATTCTGGTCGATGTTTCGCGCTCGGCCCGGGATTCAATCGCGACTCGCGAGAGCGTGCGTGCGATCTATCGAAATCACGATGCCCTTGTTGTGTTCGATTCCTCCGCGCGTGTCATAGCCGGGAATGTCGGTGACACTCTTGGAGGATTGAGGGCGACGGGCAGGCGCGGGAATCTGAGCGCGGCGCTGATCGCTGCGATGCGTGCGGGAAGCACACTCCGCGATCGCGCTGATAGCCTCGAACTGATCATAGTGTCGTCGTTCGCGGCAGAGGAACTGGATGCGGCGACTGACAGCATTCGAAGGCTGTGGCCCGGAAAGGCGCGGCTCGTGAGAATCGCTGAGACCGCCGTGGATACGGTCGACCTCGCGGACAAGCTGGAAATCAGCGCCGCCACTGCAGATCCGCTGCAAGTAACGATAGCGCTGGCACGGAATGCGGCGACGGCAAGCGGGTTCATCGCTCGGAGCAGCATTCAGAATCCGCAGTCGGCCGGTTCCCCGGGCCGGCCGCTCATCGAGTGGCCGGCATCGACTCGTCCGAG
>JBGPLS010000231.1:0-4667 GCA_041486565.1 Gemmatimonadaceae bacterium | reverse complement strand
GTTGGTCATTTTCGTATTCTAGTTGTAGCACAAGCGCGACACACCGTCGAGCGCGCTGGTCGACATGCTTACGTTATTCTGCTGACATTGACGAGCATACGCTCTGCTCGCCCTCTCGCTTCGGCAAATAGTCCGTCTACTCTTGTTGCTACCAAAGCGTCAGGAGTCGAAGGGCGAGCGGGCGCAGAGGTCGGGGGAACATCGTGAAATAGTTCGATGCAGGAACAAGCGTCGCAGCTTGTGGATGCCCGTCAATATCATGCCGGATACCCGGGCAGCCGGCATCGTAGTAAAGCATCCCGTTTACGTTGTACCAGGGGTATTCGGTACAGGCTCGAGGGCGAATGCCGTATGCCGCGCACAAATTATCGCGAAGAAGAATGCATCGGGTACCGATGCACTTGAGTCGCAGACCTGTTGGTACATTCTGAATCGCGTCTAATGTTCGCAATGGTTCGGCTTCCGAGGCCTGCACTTCAGCTCCACCAAGGAGGTCGCAACACCGCCCACAAGCCTTGCCCAGACAGTCCAATCGTACAGGCCCGCGCACTTTCCGAAGACGAAGTAGCCCGTGTCGCCGGGCCCCCAACACCGTTCGGATTGCCCATAGTATCACTCAAGTCTCCTGACTGGAGCCGCTCTTGTTAGGGCAAGCGCTGGCAGCATCAATAGGCTCGATGTCACAAGGCTCACGACCGGCGCTAGAAATACTTGGGTGTCGGCGTGGGCGAGTTTTCCGTACAAAGCCATGATCCAGCCGGATGCAAAACCAACTGCAATAGCTGCAGTGGCCCACCGAGAAAGGCCTCGTAAACGGTCTCGCGGAATGTAGAGAGCCGCGCAGACAGGCGGGAATAGAGCCAACTGCGCCCCATAGATTGCGAATACGAAGTCGGCAATCGTGAAATGAGCATAGGAGAGAAGTTCTACGACGAGAACAGCTGCCGCAGCAGCGAGTACGAGAACTACCCGTGCCGATCGGAGCGTATCACTCGAGTCCGCGCGCTGGTCGTCAGTGATGTGCCGATCCTTCGAGAGAATGTCCTCAAACACAGTATGTGCAACGGCAACGAGCAGCGTGGATGCGGTAGACATCATTGCCGCGTAGAGGCCGGCAATGGCGAGAAACAGCACTATGCCGGCGACAGCGCCTGAAGTTGAAGCGATCGTCGCCATCAATGACGCGACAGGGTGCAGATCGCCGAACGGGCGAATGATGGCGGGTGCGAGAATCGCCAGCAGTGCAAGCAGACCCCAGGAGATGGTTGCGAACACGGCACTCCGGGTGAGCCCTGAGCGCAAGTCCGTCATCTCGCGCGTGCTCGAAACACGCTGCCACATACTGATGTCCGATACGTAGCTAGGAACATTAATAAAGAACAACCCGAGCAAGAAAGCGCCGAGCCCCTCGCGCCAAGCGAACGTCCGAGCGGGCGCTGGCAGCGCGCTCCATGCCGCGGTGATGCCCGTTCTGTGGGTGAGCGTAACGGCGTAGAACGCGCCAACTACCGCAATAAATAACCAGATCGTCGCCATCTGGAGACGGTCAGTTAGTACGACCGCACGAAAACCACCGGCGGCTGTGTAGATAAAACCGATGCTGGCCAACACCAGAACCGCGACCCATTCCGGTACTGAGGGAACCAGATACGTAAAAAGACGGGAGCCTACTGTAAGCTCTACGGCGTAGGCGCCGAGGTAGCCGAGGCTAGTCGCCGCGGCTCCAACGAGAGTGAGGGTCCGTGAGTTGAATTCAACCCCAATAAACTCATGTAGGGTCGGGATTCGAGGCGCGAATTGCGCGAGCTTTGCAGCGAGCTGGTTCGCAACAAACCGGACTGTGAGAAGGCCCAATGCAGTGGTGAGAACTGTCCAGAATAGCCATGGCCCAAAGAAACCGGCGAGTTCGAAATACGCCATAACGAGCGTGGCCAACGAAATCGTGGTCGCGACCGTCGCAGCGGAAAATTCTGCCGGGCTCCGCACGGCTGCTTCTCGATTGCGGCGAAGCGGAATCAGATCGCTTAATCGCTTCGTCTTGCGCTGTTGCCAGAAGCCAATTCCGAGAGACAGCGCGGCAGAGACCGTCACTGCAGCTATAGTTATTGGCGCTAGCCGCGACGGTAGAATCGTCATGCTGCTTCTTCTGCGGAGTATGGAACTATGTCTATCACGAGATTGGTGCGCGTTTGAAGTTCGACGGGAGCGCCGAGGAACTCGCCGTTCGCGATTGCGGCTAGCACGGGGAGCTCCGGACCCGGATAGATCTCGATTGGGAAGCCTAAGGCCACCAGAACACTAAATATTGCGAGCTCCTCAAGAATGAACTGCCGTGACAATTCGAGCGCCGTCTCAAATGTCACGGCGATCGGTCGCCCCCGCGTGAATCGCCGCTCACAGTATTCGCGTGCGCTTAGTTCGACTAGCTGCGCGAAGCGTTCGTTCTTCCTTGAGAGCTTGCGCAGATTGTCGAGGGCGGGCGCGAAGCGTTCATGAGATCTAAGCTCAGTATCGGTCGTAATTCGGAAAACGGTGGAGTGTGGGAGCGTTGCTATCGACCGACGTAGATCAGCGAGCTGACGCCGAGCATGCCGTGCGGCGATGGCAACTGCCTCCGCCTCGCTAACGCCCCGCTCGATCATGAAAGTCCAGCGCGAGACCTCGATGCCAACAAGCAAACAGCAGCTGGCCACATGTCCAGAAACCCACTCCAAGAGCGCCCGCAACCGTGATCCGCCAAAGTTCGGATTCCCGATGCTCACGCCTATGTACGCGGCAGGGATGTTCTCAAGTCCACTGCGGCTAGAAGGAATGATTTCTGCTAGAGTTGCTACGTGACCGAATCCTGAGTTCATCATTTTACTCTATCAGAGTTTTTCGCGGGACGCGATAACATCGTTTAGTTCAGTCGCCCACGCCTCTTCCAGTTGCGTGATATACGTAACTGACTCGGACCAGCCAAGCACTTGTGCACTGCCCGCAACATCAACGGACTCCACGTTGTCTACGTACCCGAGAATGTAGGCAGGCTGATCCATCCGAAAGAACCACGCATTACTGAACTGAGGCTCTGATTTTCTTGAAGGCTGTTTACGTGGGCCGGGATGCTTCAAGGTCGGGTGATAAACGGCGCCTACGGAGCCGTGTGGCTGGAGCACCTCCTCGAGTTTTCTCGCCAATGCGGGTTCGAGACCCTTGTAGGACTTCACCCTCATTTTCCTCTCCAAGGTGGCGCGATACCTTGCATCAACAGATTCGCCGGGGCGACGGCGAGCCCGATCCAAGAGTGCATCGTGAATCTCCCGCTCAAGTGTCGCGCAGTCGCTACTATCATTCATTACCAAGACGAAGATTCCGTCGAAGTTTTCGCGCCAGATGTAACTCCAGTCAAAAAGGTTTCTCACGCTGTCACGGAACACATTTGGTGCGCGCGTGACGCCGAAAACGCTCTTGAATCTCCTCGCGTTCGCCGCTTCCCAATCAGCAAGTCCTGCCTTGTCAATCACCGGCTGAAACGCGGCCAGGCGGCGAAGTTGATCTATGACGATATCGACGTAGACCGGCGAAATCCTTCCGATTTGTGCGAGAGCAGCTGAAAGGCCAGGCGGCAGTTGCCCGAATGCTGTAGGATCTGCATCCGTGAAGTGCGTCTGAGTCAAGTGAGTTTTGAGACGGCGGACCGCAGCCCGAAATAAGTCCTTCTCATCGTTAGGGGAAATCGCCACGATGGGGCGAAGGGCATCGCGAAGAGCCAAGTCATAGTTGCCGAGCTCTTCGATCATTGAGCGAAGGTACTGAAGATCATAAATCCCTTCCTCGCTCTTCCCGTTTTCTTCTACATCGTGGATCGCAGCGAGTACTTGCACCACGCAGCCCCAGTTTAGCTGCGAATCCACAAGGGCTCGCGTCAAGCGCAATGCATACTTCGGGTGAAGAGGGTCACGGCCGGATTCAATCCGCCGCAAGCTGTCTTCGCTGAGCCCAAGCTCGGGTCCAACTCGACTGACTGTGAGCCCCAAGCCGTTACGTAGTTCCCGGATTGATCTCCCGAATACGGAACTGAGGGGATTTTTCTCCCTCGACTTTGGAGGCATGGATAAACTCACTGTAGGAGCCTTTAAAGAGAAAAAACGGCAAAACCCTATAGAGGAACTCGGATAACTCTCGCTACTTCTACCCCAGACTATCGGGAATTCCCCGGCGTGACAATATCTAACCGATCCCTAAGCTGTCCGCCATAAACAGGTGTAGGGGAAGATATCCCCTTGACGGCGGGAATATTCTGCCACATATATCATCTCAGGTCGCTTTTCTGAGGAGCGAGATGAAAGACGGGGTAGCTGTTGATGAAGAAGAATCGACGGTGGCTGAATGCAACCTCTTTCGCTGCCCGTTCGTGCTTGGCCTCTTGACGCTTCGGAGCGGCGAATTTCACGTCGATTCGATCAGAGTCGATTATACGCGCTTTCAAGTTTGTCGGCATTGCGCGCCTTTTTTCTTGCAGGTCGCCGCAGCCATTCAGAGACCGCCGCGCCCCCTCTCATGACGAAGCGAAGCGCTCAAGACCCCTCATCTACTGATCGATCTCATGATTGCTGAGATATCAAAGCAGCGATCGATGCAGGAATCGCTTTGTATTGTCGGTCTGATTTGCGGTGGTGGCCGAC
>JBGPLS010000230.1:0-4715 GCA_041486565.1 Gemmatimonadaceae bacterium | reverse complement strand
TGGCCCGTGGCTACGCGCGCCGGGCGGTCAGTTTGTTTCCGTACGCGCCCGCTGCCAGGCGGATCGCGAGAAGGTGCGCATAGGTATATGATTCGCCCAACAACTGAGACCAGATATCCAATGAAATTTGAATTCACTCGCGGGCTTACGGCCTGCATCGCGATCGCCGGCATCACGGCCTGCTCCGCGGCATACGTTCCCGCAGCCGGTCCTCCGCGCGCCGACTCCGCCGCGATTCGCCGCGATATCGAATATCTCGCCAGCGACCGTCTCGAGGGACGCCTCGCCGGAACACCGGGCAATGACTCGGCGGCCGCGTATCTCGCGCGTCGCTACAAGGACCTTCGTCTTAGCGCGTTCACCGCTGGATACCTTCAGCCTTTCGACGCTCGCTCCGCCGAAGACGCCCACCTGGGACGCAACGACCCGCGGCACACCGAGAACGTCGTCGCGGTGCTGCGCGGGCGCGATCCGGTGTTTCGCGATGAGTACGTCGTCATCGGCGCGCACTTCGACCACCTCGGACGCTCATCGACATTCGCCCAGGATCCCGAAGCAAAGGATGCGATCCGGAATGGCGCCGACGACAACGCGTCGGGCACCGCGGCGGTCCTCGAACTGGCGAGACTCTTCGCCGCCAGGCCGCCCCGCCGCTCCGTGATCTTCGTCAACTTCAGTGGGGAAGAGCTCGGACTGCTGGGCTCACAGTGGTTCGTCGGCCATTCGCCGGTTCCGTTCGAACGGGTGAAGGCGATGATCAACTTCGACATGGTCGGCCGTCTGCGGAACGACAAGCTCATCGTCTATGGGACGTCGAGTGCGACGGAGCTCAAGGCGCTCCTTGACAGCGTGAACGCTGCCTCGGGCGATGCGCCGCTCAAGGTGAACGGCGTCGGCGACGGATACGGCCCGTCGGATCAGACTTCGTTCTATGCGAAAGACATCCCCGTGCTGCATTTCTTCACCGACCTGCACGAGGATTACCACCGAGCCACCGACGACGCCGACAAGATCAATGCCGCGGGAGAAGCACGCGTCGTCAATCTCGCGCTCGGGGTCGTGCGCGCGATCGCGGACCGTCAGACTCAGCTGACGTTCGTGAAGACGGCCGCGCCGATGCAGTCCACGACGAGCCGCGAGGGATCGCCGACCTATCTCGGATCCGTTCCCGACATGGCCGCCTCCGACGTCACGGGAATGCGCCTCATGGGCGTGAGGCCGGACAGTCCCGCCGACAAGGGCGGCCTCAAGGCCGGTGACGTGATCGTCGAGTTCGGTGGAGCGCCGGTGAAGGATCTCTACAGCTACACCGACGCTCTTTACACCCACAAGCCGGGCGACGTCGTGAAGGTCGTCGTGTTGCGAGGGAGTCAGCGCGTGGAGCTGACCGTCACGCTCGGCAAGCGTGGCGGCTGAAGTCGCGTCTTTTGGGGACCCGTCCAGTATGCGCGTAATGCGTTCCCCGTTGATCCCGTCGTCCGTGTTTCCGTGAATTGATCTGTCGCCATTCCATCTACACGGAGAAACTGGTCAACTGAAAAACCGGGAACTCAAAACGCGCAAACTGGATGGGTCGTTACGACGCGCTACTGTCCCGTCTTGATCGCCTCCGGTAGCAGCAAGAACCTCGCGTAGTTCGCGGTATCGAAGTACTGCCGCGCCGCCTGCTGAAGCTGCGCCGCCGTCAATCGCTTGACCATTTCGTCGTATTGCGTCGTCAATCCAGCCAGGTCCTCACCAGCTGCATCGCGGGCGATGATGTTGCTGACCCAGTAGTTGTTCTGCTTGATCTCGACCTCGCGCACGCGGAGGATCTGTTCCTTCACCCTGTCCACGTCGGCCTGCGATGGCGGAGTGGACTTGAGCGAATCGAGCAACGCGAAGGTCGCCTTCGACAACAGTTCCACATTCTCAGGCGACGATCCGAAGTTGATCCGGATCTCGTACTCCTGTCTCGGCTCGCGACTGCACCCGCCGGCGACGTTCGGGCTGTAGGTTCCGCCGAGTTTTTCCCGCAGCGTCTCGTTGAGCCGCATCTGGACGAGCGTCGTCAGCGCCCGAAAGGCGAATCGGTTCTCCGGCGTAGAGATACACGCACCGGTAAAATCGATCAGCGTGTTGGCCTTCGGCTCGGTTCCCTTGTGCACCACTCGCTGCACGACCCCCTTTGGCGGAGCGCCTCCGGTGTCGCGCCAGCTCTCCTTGCGTCCGATCGAGGGGAGGGTGGCGATATATAGCTCGACATACGGCCTGATCGTGGCGGTATCCACGTTGCCCACGAGAATGAAGGTGAAATCGCTTGCGTCGGCGAAGCGATCCCTGTAGAAGGCAAACGCTTTCTCGGGACTCGCCTCGGCAAAAACAGCGGGAGTGAAGGGCCGGTCGCGAACGCTGTGCTGCGACATCGTCACCTGGACAGTGTCCTGGAAAACCGCCTCCGGTGACGCGCCGCGGTTGGCGAGGAACGGCGCCACCTGATTCCGGAAAGCGTCGAACGCAGTTGTGTCGAGTCGAGGGGCAGTGACCGTCAGATAGATGAGCTGAAACAGCGTCTCGAGATCCTTCGGTGAGCTCCGTCCGTTCAACCCCTCCGTCGTTTCGCCCATCACCGGCGACACGCCCACGGCCTTGCCGCTCAGCTTCTTGGCGAGATCGATCTTGTTGAAGCTGCCAACACCGCCCAGCCCGACGATCTGCGACGCGAGCTCGGCTGACACGACGTCGGCATCGGAGGCGAGCGATGTGCCGCCCTTGCTGTATGCTCCGAAGACAACCTCGTCCGCCTTGAAATCCGTCGGCTTGACGATCACCCGCGCTCCGTTGGAGAGCTTCCACTCGGTGGCGCCGATGCTCGTGATTGCCGTCGTGCTCACGATCTTTCCGGCCGCCGGAGCTTTGTCCACCAGCGCGTCACCCGAAAGATTCTCGGCGTAGGCGACGATCGGCGCCTTTGCGGCGCGGTCGAAGACCGCGAGCAGCCCCATCTCTGTCGGGACGGCAACGCCTTCCTTGAGCGGCGTCTGCGCGATGATCACACGATTCTCGTCGGTGATCCAGCTGCTGGCGAGCTTGTTGACGTCGGCCAGAGTGATGGACGGCGCGAGGCTCTGCGCGATCTTGTACTCGTATTCGATTCCCGGAATCGCCTCCTCCTCCAGGTAATTGCCGATGTACTCCTCCACGAACGACGCGGACTGTGTCTTGTCGCGCTCGGCGTAGGCGCGCTCGTATCCGCGGAGCAGGTTCTGCTTCGCGCGATCGAGCTCCGACTGCAGGAATCCGAACTGATCCACGCGCCGGGCTTCGATGAGGAGCGCTTCGAGTCCGCGCTCTACTCCGCCGTCCTTGACGTTCGCGCCGAGCTGGAATGCCTCGGTCGTGCGCGCGAAGAAGCTGGACTTCGAGCCGCCGCCGAAAAGGAACGGAGCGTCGGGCTTCTGCACGATCTCGGCGAAGCGGGAGTTCAGCATGTCGAGATAGAGCCGCTGGACGAGCTCACGCCGGTAATCGCCCACCGTCCGGATCGTGGACGCGGGCATCTTGAAGATGAGTGTCACGTTCGAGCTCGTGGCTTCCTTGTCGGTCGCGATGGCGACGAGCGGAGCCTTGTTTGCCGGTACGTCGTAGATCGTCCGCTTCGGCGCGCCCGGCCTGGCCGGTATGCCGCTGAAGTGCTTCCTGATCTGCGCCTCGATCTGCGCCGGATTGAAATCTCCCACGGCGATCACCGCCATCAGATCTGGGCGATACCAGTCGCGGTAGAAGGCGCGCAGCTTGGACGGCGTCACCGCCATGATGCTCTGCTCGGTGCCGATCGGGAGCCGCTGCGCGTAGCGTGACCCCTTGAAGGCGACCGGCAGCCACTGCTGCAGCATCCTGTCGCCCGCGCCCTTCCGTCCACGCCATTCCTCGCGCACTACGCCGCGCTCGTTCGCCACTTCTGTGGAATCGAATGTCTGTCCGTGCGCCCAATCCTCGAGGATCGTAAACGCCTTCTCGACGATTCGTGCGGTGTCGGTAGGGACCGGAAGGATGTAGACAGTCTCGTCAAAGCTCGTACCGGCGTTCAGGTCGGCGCCGAACCGCACGCCGATCGACTCGAGATACTTGATGAGGTCGTTCTTCGCGAAGTGGGTCGTGCCGTTGAACGCCGTGTGCTCGACGACATGGGCCTGGCCGAGCTGATTGTCCTTCTCCAGTACCGAACCCGCGTTGACGACGAGGCGCAGCTCGGCCCGCTTCTCCGGCTTCAGATTCTGGCGTATGTAATAGCGAATTCCATTGGGGAGTTTCCCTATCCGCACCTTGGAATCGACGGGAAGTCGCGTGGAGAGCGAGGGCGTAGCAGCCGATGTGGCCGCCGGCGCAACCTGCTGGGCGAAGGTCGCAGCGGGGACGAAAGCGAGAACGACAACTGTGAGTTGACGGATGCGTGACATGTCGAGGCGATTTGAAGGACGGATATGCTCCCGAGAGTCGAGCGGGGAGCGTGGATTCAATATGCTGGCTGGATCTCGGGAATTGTAATGCCGCAATGTCAGGCAGCCTCTTTCTTACACCATCCTTACCCGGCATGTTCTTCGCTGACCGTCAGGATGAAAACGACGACCCCGCCGCCCCGCTGTGGCGAGCACCGGGCTCAGCTAGCCGCCGGCGGTGAGGCGGACCTTCGTCCCCCACGGATCGGTCGCCACCCAGCCCTCGCCGTCGGACTT
>JBGPLS010000229.1:0-4766 GCA_041486565.1 Gemmatimonadaceae bacterium | reverse complement strand
GATACGCCCGGCTTCATCGTCAACCGCGTCGCCCGCCCATTTTACGGTGAGGCGCTCCGCATCTACGAGGAAGGAATCGCCGATTTCGCCACGATAGACTGGGCGATGCGCGAGCTCGGCGGCTTCAGGATGGGCCCGTTCGAGCTCATGGATTTTATCGGCAACGACGTCAACTTTGCCGCCACGCGCGCCGTCTTCGAAGCCACCTACTTCGATCCGCGGTACAAACCGTTTCTCACCCAGCAGCGACTGTTCGAGGCGGGATTTCTCGGAAGAAAAACCGGACGCGGCTACTACGACTACGCTTCCGGTGCAGTAGGTCCCGAGCCGAGCCGCGACGATGCGCTGGGTCGCCGGATTCTCGACCGCATTCTGGCGATGCTGATCAACGAGGCCGCCGACGCGGTGCTGTTCAACATTGCGTCGGTGCAGGACGTAGACCTGGCGATGGTTGAAGGCGTGAACTATCCCAGGGGACTCCTTCAATGGGCCGATGCGCTCGGCATCGCCACCGTTCTCTCGCGGCTCGAGGAGCTCCAGAAGGAATACGGCGAAGATCGGTACCGTCCGAGCGCGCTTCTCCGCCGCATGGCAGCGCAGGGAAAGACCTTCTACGGTGGATGAGAATCTGACTGTCGGTGAAACGGAAAGCGCTCTGACTGCGGAGCAGTACATAGAGTTCGACGGGCAACAGCTCGTGGTGCGCAGCGACGCCGCCGAGATAATTGATTTCGTGTCTCGGACATATCGACCGATGCTCGTCCCACGCCTTACGACAAGCGCCGGATGGATCGAGGTTCGCCGAGCTGAGGGCGAGTATGTTCTCGACTGGGCCGACGGTCCCGACTTTCACGGCGACCTCGAATCAGTTTGTCGGTATCTCAGGCATCAGGTACAGCTCCGTTTCATTCGCGAGCGCTCCGATCTCCTCTGGCTGCACGCCGGGGCGGTCGAGCGCGAGGGAAGGTGTCTTCTCATATCGGGTCCAACGGGGCACGGCAAAAGCAGCCTGGTGACACTTCTCTGCGAGCGAGGTTGGCGGATGCTTTCGGACGATGTAGCACCAGTGCGGATGGACACCCTCGAGGTACTGCCCTATCCCGAGCGTCCTGTTCGGCGGGTTTATCCGGGGCGTGACTTGCGGCGAGAGGAGGTAGGCTTGCTCGAGCGCGAGAGCGTGCAGATGTCGGATGACGCGATTAGTCGCGAGGCGGCGCGAATCAGTGGCATTGTTCTTCCAGTGTTTCAGGGCGGCGCGAAGGCTGAGCTCGTCCGGCTCGCGGCTGGTGATGCGGCGCTCGAGCTCGTCCGAAACTGCATGAATTTCGTGGACCACAAGGAAGCCGCGGTCGATTTCGTGAGTCGAATCGCCCGGGCGGTCCCGATCTATCGACTCTGTTACGGTACCGCATCAGAAACGGTCCACCTCCTTGACGGGCTGGGCCGCCATCTGGAGGTTTCGATTTCAGTGTAGGCGCGCAGAGTCATTTCGCGATGCCTTTCTGTTAGTCGAGCCATCCTTTCTTCATCTGGTCTCAAACCAATGACGTCACTTCCTCAAGTACGAACGGGCCTGCTGTCCAATCAGCTCGATGACCAGGTTCTCGTTTATGACCCGCGTGCGGACAGCGTGCATCTGCTGGATCCAACCACCGCACGTGTGATGGAGCTCCTCGCTGACCGTGGACGAACGACGGACGAAATCGTTGTCGAGATCGCGCGGCAGGTAGACGTGCCCTCCGGCAAGGCTCTCCTGGCACTGGCCATCGATGAGCTCCGGAAAGCTGATTTGCTGGACGAGAGCGTTTCATCCTCCCCGCAGCCGGAAGTCAGCCGACGCGAGCTGTTGCGCAAAGTGGCACTGGCCGGAGCGGCCGCGGTTATCGCCCCCGCAATCGTCACGCTGTCGCCGAGTCCGGCCTACGCCCAGGGATCGTGCCTTGCGAAAAAGGATTGTTGCACCGTGAACGCTGATTGCTGTAGCAACAAGTGTGACCCAACTACCGGGAGCGCCTGTCCGGGCACGCTGGAATGCCATTGACGGGCCGAGTCGTCCTGAGGTCCCGCCGCGACGATCGGCAGGACTGACGCGAGTACGTGTGACCAGGGCGCTCATGCCAGATCATGGGCGCCCTTTGCATCTCTCCGACTTTCCCCGGGCTCTCTGGGCTGCATCGTAACGAGTAACTTTCCTGCTCGTTGCTGCAGATGAACGATCCAATGATTCCCAACGAATGACCGGTATCGCCACTCCTCAGTCCCCGACAATCGGTACGAGCGCGGTCGATCCGCACCTCGACTGGAAGCGCATCGCCTACCTTCTCCTCACGTCGCGCGGACTCGACGACACCGAAGAGAATCGCCTTCTGCCCGAGAAGAAGGTGATCTACCAGTTCTCGGCCCGCGGCCACGATCTCGCCCAGATCATACTCGGCTCGATGATCGACGGAGAACACGACGCTGCCGGCGCGTACTACCGCTCACGCCCGCTGTTGCTCACGCTCGGCCTGACGCTCGAGGATGCGTTCGCCGGTCCCCTCAGGAAGTCCGGCGGATTCAGCGATGGCCGGGACGTCGGGGCCGTGTGCAATCTTCCGAATAAGAAGGGACCGATCGTCCTCCCGATGTCGGGAGACGTCGGGTCCCAGTACACGCCGTCCGTTGGATGGGCGCAGGCGATCACCTACTATCGTGACGTGATCGGCGACCGGTCGTACGATCGATCGATTGCCGTCGTGCTCGGAGGAGAAGCATCCGCAGCGACAAACGGGTTCTGGTCCGCGCTCACCATCGCGACGACTCTCAGGCTGCCGATTCTCTTTTACATCGAGGACAATGGGTACGGGATCTCGGTGCCGGGTAGTCTCCAGACACCGGGAGGAAACATCGCGGCGAACCTGGCGTCGTTTCAGAATCTCCACCTCCGCGAGGGCGACGGCAGCGAGCCGGCCGAGGCCGCGCATCTGTTCGAGGAAATGGTCGGTTATGTCCGCGATGGAAAAGGACCCGCGCTGTTGCGCCTCCGCGTGCCGCGTCTCTGCGGACATTCCGGTCAGGACACACAAGCCTACAAGTCACCGGAATTCCTGGCCGAAGAGCAGGCCAGCGATCCACTCCCGAAACTAAAGAAGTACCTGATTCCCGCGATGATGTCCGAGGAGGAATTCGCCGAGTTGGAATCGCGCGCCGCGCGCGATGTGAGAGCCGCACTCGACGGCGCGTTGGCCCGCCCGGAGCCGGATCCGGCTCGCGTCACCCGATATCGCTTCGCCGAAATCGGACCCGACGGGAAACCCGAGCTTCAACAGCTCGGCGGAATGGCGACAATGGGCTACGAGCTGCCGCCTTCGACCGATCAGCCGCAGCCAGAGGCGCAGCGCATGAACATGCTCACTGCAATTCGGCGCACTCTCGAGCACGAGCTCCGTATCAACCCGCGAGTCCTGGTGTTCGGCGAAGACATCGGACCCAAGGGTGGTGTCCACGCCGCGACGATGGGATTACAGGAGACGTTCGGCGACAAGCGCGTCTTCGACACCAGTCTCTCCGAGGAGGGAATAGTCGGACGCGCTGTGGGAATGGCGATCGCCGGGCTCATGCCCGTCGCCGAGATTCAGTTTCGCAAATATGCCGACCCGGCGACCGAGCAGCTCAACAACTGCGGCACGATGCGGTGGAGAACCGCAAACAGATTCGCCGCTCCGATAGTCGTCAGGATGCCGGGCGGATTCGCCAAGATCGGCGATCCGTGGCACAGCGTGTCAGGCGAGGTGATGTGGGCGCACGCCATCGGCTGGCAGATGTGCTTTCCCTCGAACGCTGAGGATGCTGTCGGTCTCCTGCGTGCGGCGCTCCGCAGCAGCAACCCGACGATCTTCTTCGAGCACCGTCATCTGCTCGATGGTCCGTGGGCGCGGCGGCCGTATCCTGGTGACGACTACGTCCTTCCAATGGGTCGCGCAAAGATCACCCAGAGCGGCGAGGCTCTCACCGTGGTCACATGGGGGGCGATGGTTGAGCGGTGCGAGCTCGCGGCGAAGAAGACGGGCGAATCGATCGAGATCATCGATCTGCGCACGATTTCGCCGTGGGACTCGAAGGCGGTGCTCGACTCCGTCTCGCGCACTCGCCGCTGTCTCATCGTCCACGAGGACGGAATCACCGCCGGCTTTGGTGCCGAAGTAGCCGCTGTCGTGGCCCACCACGCTTTCTTCAATCTCGATGCGCCAGTCAACCGCCTCGCGATCCCCGACGTCCCGGTGCCGCACAATGTCGGATTGATGGAAGCCGTCGTACCCAGTGTCGAGTCGATCGCCGAGCGAATGACCGAAGTCCTCGAGGCGTGAGCGGAATGACGACGACGGTGGACGTCACGATTCCCTCGGGGCAGTCCGAGGGAACCGAGTCCTATCTCGCGAGGTGGTTCAGGGCCGTCGGCGATCAGGTGACCGAGAACGAGCCGCTTCTCGAGATAAGCACCGACAAGGTCAACATGGAAGTTGCTGCTCCTGCGACCGGCATTCTCTCCGAGATACTCAAGCAGGAGGGTGAGCAGATCCAGCTGGGCGAGGTGCTCGGAAAAATCGAGCCCGGCGGTACCGCAGAGTCAGTCGAAAGCTCGCCGCAGGCGGATGGATCGGAGAAAG
Source organism: Gemmatimonadaceae bacterium (assembly GCA_041486565.1). Classification (GTDB taxonomy): domain Bacteria; phylum Gemmatimonadota; class Gemmatimonadetes; order Gemmatimonadales; family Gemmatimonadaceae; genus UBA4720. The sequence goes on along the minus strand of JBGPLS010000229.1, from coordinate 120 downwards.
CTCGTGCGGGAGCGAGCGGTGCGGCGTCAGCGGCGGCCGCCGCTGAGCTGAGCCCCGCCGTGCGGAAGCTGCTCAAGGAGCATCAGCTCGACGCGTCGCAGATCACCGGCACCGGCAGGG
>JBGPLS010000228.1:0-4766 GCA_041486565.1 Gemmatimonadaceae bacterium | reverse complement strand
TTGACTGCACTCGACCTCCACCCGGAGCAACCGAGTGCCTGTGACAGCAAAACTCTCCCGCAAGTTCTACGAGCAGCTGGGCGATGACATTGCCGGCGAGCTCGTGGATTGGTTCAACGCCGTGGATCTGACCTATCAGACTCAGCTGAAAGAGATCAACGAACTGAACTGGGAGCGATTCAAGGCGACGCTGCAAGCTGAAGCCGCAGCGATACGCGGAGAGTTGCACGCTGAAGCCGCAGCGATACGCGGCGATCTCCGCAGCGAAATGGCCGCGATGCGTGCCGACCTGCTCAGATGGATGTTCATCTACTGGACCGGGACTGTCGTGACGCTCGGCGGACTGATCGTCGGGCTGGTGATGTTCGTCCTGAGGTACAAGTAAGGCGCGGCAGCGCGAGCTCGATCCCAGGCGAAGAAACGCTGTGGACGCTACGTATCAGACTCAGTTGAAAGACACGACCGAGCTGAACTGGGAGCGATTCAAGGCCTCACTCCAGGAGGCGTGGCATGGCTACTTCGGAACCTAAAGTCGGCGAAGGCGTCAAGGATGTGCGTTTCAGCGACGACACCCTGAGTGTGGATCTTGTTGACGGCCGCACGATCACTGTACCTCTCGCGTGGTATCCGAAGCTTCTTCATGCAACTGCCGGCAAGCGCTCCAATTGGCGCGTATCCGGTGGCGGATTCGGCATCCACTGGCCCGACATTGACGAAGATCTGAGCACCGAGGGCTTGCTCCGCGGAGCGCCCGCACCTGGTTCTTCGACGCCGGCAGCCGCCTAGCTCCTCATCAGGCGCTGGTCCCGCCCGGGATAGTGGCCAAGTCGGGTGAAGAGAATCCGCGTTTCCGCGGTGCAGTTCCTCCATTTGTTGTAGTGCTCACAGTCTCACCGTCTCACGGGCGACTGACCGGATGCGTCCTCGCGCAGAGATTCATCCGAAGCGGTAATAGTCTCTCCTCACTCAATAGCGAGCGCCACCCGAAGCGCATCCCGGAGCCTTCTCAGCTTCTCCCCGCTGAGGGCGCCACGGTAGTCCGTCAAGGCGGACTTGTGGACGAGGATGAGCTGATCGCAATTGATGACTGACGCGTGTTTCAGTCCTTCGTCCGTGCCGACCGGCACCTCGGTGGATCGTCCATCGGCGTTGGTGTTGATCGGAGCGCAGATGACCTTGTCTGCCTTTGAATCGCAGAGTGTCTGCCGGCTCACGACGACAAGACTGCGGGCACGTTTGGGATCCTTGCCAGGCGGAGGAGAAACGAGATAGACGTCTCCCCGGGCGATTCTCATTCCGGCCATGTCTGGAGCTCGAGGAGCCGGTCCGACTCCCGATTGGTGATGGATGCGCGCGTGTCGATTGCGACCAAGTCGCGACTTTCGCGAAGCCGGGTGAGTCGGGTTCTCAAGTAGCGGCGAAGCGCGCGCTCGACAAGAGCTGAGCGACCTGACTTGCCTGCGAGTTTGTCGGTGGCTTCGATCAGCCCCGCCGCGATGCTGAGCGAGGCTTTGACCTTCTTTTGTCGGCCCTGGACAAGGCGTTGGAGGTTATCGAGGGTCTTGTCGGTCATACGAGGGGATCGGTCATTCATACTACTAAAGATACTACCTTAAGTAGCAATAAAATCAATGCCCCCGTCGGGCGTCGGGGCCTGAAGGAAATGGAACAGCCCCGACCGTGGAAGGCGTCATCGATAAAGGGCAGGGGTAGTCTCGGATCCGCGCACCGCCAGATTTGGCGAAGGAATGCAGTTTCCCATTCGTTGTAGTCCTCACAGCCTCACGGCCTCATAGGCGAACGCACGGATGTGCAGCCCGCCAGAGCTCCATCCGACGCGGTAACCCAGCCAGCCCGCGTGTTACCGATACCGGCTGCGGCGGAATGATGCGAAACGCGTCGCGGCCCGGTCCGATGGTACTGGTCGGTACCGCGGCTTCCCGGCCGCTCGCGATCTCGGTCTGGCAAAGTATGGTACCTGGACCTATACTACAGGACGCCCTATGGCGGCTCGGCTTCTCACATTCGTACAGACTCCTCTATACGCTGCCGCTGCGAAAAGACTCATTGACGACGACAGGCAGCGGGAGATCGAGCTGTCAATCTGCGCAAACCCGAAGGCGGGTCGCCTGGAGGCGGGGGTCAGAAAGATCCGGATTGCATTTGCTGACCGTGGAAAGAGCGGCGGCATTCGCGTCATCTATTATCACATCGAACGAAAAGGGAAGGTGTACTTGCTGGATCTCTTCGCGAAAAACGAGAAGGGTGCGTTGACAAAGGCAGAGAAGAATGCAGTAAGGCGGCTCGCCAGACTGCTGGAGTCAGAACCATGAAAGCGGCCAGGAAGAAGATTGGGAGAAGGGCTGGCTACGGAGAACGGTTGATCGCTTCTCTGGAGCAGGCGCTGGCAATCGAGCGCGGCGAGGCGGCGCCGGCCGCGGTCCGCTCCCATGTGATCACGGCCCGCGACACATCTGCCAGGCCCGCTCCCAAATACCGGCCGGGTCAGGTAAGGAAGATTCGCGCTTCAGTAAAGCTTTCCCAGGCGGTGTTCGCCGCGACCCTGAACGTGAGCCCCGAAACGGTACGGGCCTGGGAGCAAGGGAAGAAGCGACCGGGAGGACCGGCGGCTCGTCTGCTCGAGCTTGCGGAGAAAGACCCGCGCTGGGTACTCGGCGCCGTGCATCTTCGGGAGCCAAGGTAGCCTTGCCTGCGAACGAAGCCGGCCAGTTGAAAGAGACCAACGAGCTGAACTGGGAGCGATTCAAGGCCCGGCTCGATGCAGGTCTTGCAGAGCTCCGAGCCGAGATGTCCGCGATGCATGCAGACCTTCTCAGATGGATGTTCATCTACTGGGTCGGGAGTGTAGTCACCCTGGGCGGCGTCATCATTGGAATGCTGTGGTTCGGTGGCAGGTAGGAACGCCCTGGAGGCTCCTTCGAAGTAGTTCTCACCACCTCACCGCCTCACAGGCGGATGCACGGTTACTTCGCTCCGCAGAGATCTATTCGAACAACCACACGGCGCTGAAGCAGGAAATTGATTTGCGGGTCATTGCGCCGATGCCGCGGCCGAGCGTATCTATGAGTTGACTGCACTCGTTTCCATGCGGAGTGTCGAGTGCCTGTGACAGCAAAACTCTCACGAAAATTCTACGAGCGGCTTGGCGATGACATTGCCGGTGAGCTCGTGGATTGGTTCAACGCTGTGGACGCTACGTATCAGACTCAGTTGAAAGAGACGAACGAGCTGAACTGGGAGCGATTCAAGGCCCATCTCGATGCGGGCCTCGCCGGGCTCCGGGCAGACCTGATGAGATGGATGTTCATCTACTGGGTCGGGAGTGTAGTCACCCTGGGCGGCGTCATCATTGGAATGCTGCGGTTTGGTGCCAGGTAGGAGCGCCCAACGAGCGGCTCGGTGACGCTCGGCGGACTGATAGTCGGGATGGCGATGTTCGGCCCGGGGTAGAAAGCCGACGACCGCGTTTCCGCGGTGCAGTTCCCCAATTCGTTGGTAGTCCTCACAGCCTCACGGCCTCATCGGCGACCCCACAGATCCGTAACCCCGCAGCGATCCATCTGAAGCGGAGAGGATCTCGCCCGGGATCTCTCAACAATCTCCTCTAATGAAGTGGGGCGCGGGCGAACTCTCGCGCTGACTGCCTCAATCTCCGGACGTCAAAAAAATAGGATGTTTATCCCATAGGTTGACTTCTCCTTCCTTCCGTACAATTCTTGCACTGCGAACAGGGCTATAAACGCCGCGGAGCTTTCCAGCTCTGCGGTGCGGTCTGCCTAGTCGCACCGATCTGCTCTGCTCTTCTCTTTCGGAAAAGAGCGAAATAGTCAAGGAGTTTCGATGCAGCTGTCTGTCAATGAAATGAATCAGGATCAGGTGTTCGCGACGACTCGGCGTAAGCGAGGCGTCATTCATTTCGCGCGGCTGAGCGCCGTGCTGGTGTTCGCCCTGGGTGCTTCTGTCGGCATTGCAGCGTGCAGCGATTCCACTTCGCCAGGCAAGGCGGTTACGCCGGCGACTCCTGTGACTCCTGCTACGCCTCCCGTTCCAAAGAATGCGCTGGACTCTCTCGGTTTGTGGGTGGTTGACGCAACCGTATGGGTCCTTCCCTCGATCGAAGACGAGACCATACGGACCAACGTCCAATCCGGCATCACGGATCTGGGCAATCACCTCGCTGCTGGAAATTACGATCTCACACGAAAAGACATTGGTAGTCTGCGCGCGCTGATGGACTCGGTCAGCATTGACGTTCTCAGCGCGCTTGGCCCCGTTGAAGTTGCCCTTGAAGTGATCGAGCAGGCGCTCGAGCAGGCAGGAGTATAACCGGTGACATTCCCATTGATTCGCACCATATCGGCGCGCTCGAGCGAGCGCCCCATCAGGAGTTGTTTGATGAGAACTACATTGTTCGCGACCACGTCGCGCCGCCCTCGCGTCAGCCCGTCGTCAAAGCTGACTTTGACAGGAGCGGTGCTTGGACTTGCGGCATCGATGGCGCTTCCTGCGGTAACTCACGCGCAGGGCCCCACCACGATCGTCAACGGCTGCTACGTCACCAAGTCCGGATCGGTCTATGTAATCAACGTTCCCGATGCGAAGACTCAGTGCGGGAAGAAGGACTCATTGTTCACCTGGAATTCGGGCGGATCCGGTTCAACTGGTCCGACTGGAGCGACTGGAGCGACTGGAGCGACTGGAGCGACTGGAGCGACTGGAGCGACTGGAGCGACTGGAGCGACTGG
>JBGPLS010000227.1:0-4781 GCA_041486565.1 Gemmatimonadaceae bacterium | reverse complement strand
GTGCGCGTCTTCGAATCGAACAAATCGGCTCCATCGGTCGCCTGAAGGCGACCGAAATCCCTCGCTCACCGCGCGGGATAAAATATCGATTAAATGAAGAACGCCCCGGCAGGCGCGGGGCGTTGTTCGAATCTACCCGACCGGGTGGGCGTGTCAATCGCGCGTGGCGGGTCAGTTTGAAGCGAGGCCACGACGGATGGTGCTCAAAAAACAACTCACCGAGAAAGACACAGCGGCGAGCGGATAGCTTTGTCAGCCGCCAGCCGCTAGCGAAACAACATTGAGCCTACCGGGATGGAATGATCCAGCTTTGAGCAGGTACCCATATTTTCACAGCTAACTGCTGGCTTGAGTCGCGAGACGAATTCTCCGATAAAGACGCCTGAGTAGGGCCACCTATAGTTCTTCGCTCGCGCCCGATCGCTGTGCTTCTCTGTTAGCTCGTCGCTGTGTCTCTCTAGGTTTGCTTGTCTCAAAGCCTGGAACCGGGAGACTCCTGCAGCCTGGCGCCTTAATTTTGACCACTACTCGATCGCGCCACTCGGGGCCGGCTAGCCGAGAGCCGCGAGGAAGATCCAGGATGCGATCGCGCAGCCGATCGCCATCTTCATCGCCGCGGCCACGACACGGCCGAGAAGCGCGCCAGTCGCGACCTTGGTCGCGTCGCGCCGGGTGCTCCCCGACGAGACCTCGCCAACCAGAGCACCGATGAACGACCCGACGAATGCCCCGATCAGGGGGCCGACTATTGGGACCGGGAATCCGAGAATCGCGCCGAGGATGCCACCGATGATCGCGCCCCAGCTCGCGCGCCGCGAGCCTCCGTACTTTCTCGCATACTTTCCCGCGAGGCCAAATTCGAGAACCTCGGCGATCACCGCCAGCACGCCGACGCCGATGAGGCTCACCCATCCGATCGGTGTGCCGCCGACGAGGATGTTGTAGCAGATGGCGCTCACGATCATCACCCACAGACCGGGCATCCCGAGCGCGATCAGCACCAGGGAGAGAAGCAGTACAGCGGTCAGAAGTACGAGTGCCATCAAGTCAGCTCCTCTACGGTTGCGGCAATCAAACGTGCTGCTTGTGCAATTCCACTGCCGGTCAGTCGGTCGCGGGTATCGCTGGAGGTATGTACGCGCGCGAGTGTCGCAATGTTTCCGCGACTCACGGTGACGGCGTCCCAACCGGCATCTGCGAAGGCGATGCTATCGGCGAGAATTCCGGGAATGATCCCGCGGACTCGAAGCGGCAGCCCAAGCCGTGCCGAGGCCCGGACGACGGCCGCGGTCACAACACCACGCGAGCCTCTCTTCGCCATGCAGAGGAACCGCCCGCCATCGTCGATTGTGTCGCAGTTGATTGCGATGGCACGCTCCCGGCTCGACTCAACGTATTCCCGCGCACCGGCGAGGCCGAGCTCCTCGCCGCTTGTGACGATCACGCCCAGCTCGAGATGCGCGCCAAGCGAACGTGTCGCCAGCAGTACCGAGACGAGCCCGCTCGCGTTGTCCACCGCGCCGGCCGACTTGTTTCCGGTGAAGCACAGTACGAGAGGAACTGTGGAGATCGCCGCCGCCAAGGCGCAGATCTGCACCCATGAGTAGGTGGGAGACGGATTGACGGTCGGGATTGAGATCACCCAATCGGCGATCAGACTGCCGGCCAGAGCGAGCAGAGCGATCATGGACGCGACAACGCTCGCAATGCGGACGAGCATCGGAATTGTCTGCGACTTCGAATCCGCGTGCGCGACGAGCCATACCGAAGGCTGTCCGCGCCGGGCGACGAGATTGGCGGAATGCGACCTGAGCCAGGAGAGTCGTGACGTTCCGAATCGGGCAAGCCAGGTGACGACCGCGCCCGTCAAGGCGAGGCCGAAGGCGAGAAATAGAATCGCGGGGCCCGGCCCGCCATGGTGGTGGTAGAAATAGATGGTGAACAGCTCGACTGTCATCAGCAGCAGTCCGCTGAGAGGGACGCCATACCTGCCCGGAAACTCGGAGAAGGTGAACGGCTTCTCGGTCACCGCGAATCCATTTGACGCCAGGAACGCCGCGCAAATCCCCCGCGCGGCGGACTCGTTTCCCGTGCCGGCAAACCTTGGGCGTGAAGCAATCTGCTCGAGGAGGTCATTCGCTTCGCGTGCAAGAACGACGTCGTCCGGAACGCCACCGATTTCAAACGGAGGCATCTCGGCGCCGGAAGTCCCGCCCGTATTCTGTATCAGCTCAGACCCATCATATGCTTCACTTCGCGGAGCGTCTCAGCCGCTATCGAGCGGGCGCGCTCGGCCCCGGCGGCCAGTATCTCGTCGAGCTCATTTCCCCTTGCCCGCACCTCCGCCGCTCGCTCGCGAATCGGCCGAAGCTCAGCCTCCATCGACTCGAAAAGGACCTTCTTGCAATCGATGCAGCCCCACCCCGCAGTCCTGCACTGCACCGCAACGTGCTCCACCGTGGCAGCCGGGCTGAACGCCTGATGGAGGTGGTAGATGTTGCAGATCTCCGGCGTCCCCGGATCGGTTCTGCGCACCCGCTTTGGATCCGTGACCGCGGGGCGCAACTTCTCCCACACGTCCTTCGGATCCTCGAGCAGGCCGATGGTGTTGCCGAGTGACTTCGACATCTTGGTCTGGCCGTCGAGTCCCATGATGCGCCGGGTCGGCGCGAGCAGCGGTTTCGGCTCGGGAAAGTAAGGGGAACCTTCAGGTGCAAACCTTGCGTTCCACCGTCGCGCAATCTCGCGCGACAGCTCCAGGTGCTGGACCTGGTCCTCGCCCACCGGCACGAGGTCGGCCTTATACAATAGTATGTCGGCTGCCTGGAGGACCGGATAATTCAGCAGGCCGGCAGCGATGCTTTCCTGCCTGCCGGATTTTTCCTTGAACTGAGTCTGCCGCTCCAGCTCGCCGAGCGGCGTGACCGTGTTGAATATCCACGCCAGCTCGGTATGTTCCGGCACCATCGACTGGACGAACAGCGTGCACGCCGATGGATCGATGCCCGCCGCGATCAGCGAGATCGCCATGTCGCGGGTCCGCTGACGAAGATCGGCGGGCTCGTACGGCAGGGTGATAGCGTGGTAATCGACGATGCAGAAGAAAGATTCGTATTTTCGCTGCAGTGCCACCCAGTTCTTTACCGCCCCGAGATAATTTCCTATATGCAGCTCACCCGAAGGCTGTATTCCGCTGAAGATTCTGGGCATCGGGCGAAGTTAACGAGTGAGAGGAACGAGTTGCAAGCAAAACCGATGTACCATGCGGACGGGCTGCTTCAGATTGCCGCTGACGCCGCGGCCGAAGCCGCACGACTCATCAGGACTGCGACCGGGAGCCGCGGCGCTCTCGTATGGGAGGAAAAAGGCTCAGCCGATTTCGTTACCGAGGTTGACCGGGGCGCGGAATCGGCGATTGTCCGGCTCATCCGGGCGCGCTGCCCGGAGGCGAGTATCGTCGGTGAAGAGTTGTCGCCGGAGGCCGCGATTGGCGGTCCCGGCATCAGCTTCATCGTCGATCCGCTCGATGGGACAACCAACTTTCTTCACGGTTATCCGGAATTCGCTGTCTCGATCGCCGTCATGTTCGGACCGGACCTCGTCGCTGGAGTCGTCGAAAACGTCACGAGGGCCGAGACCTTTACGGCGTTGCGGAACGGCGGCGCATTCCTGAACGGAGAGCCGATTTCGGTGTCGCGACAGACAGAACCATCGCGTGCGCTGATTGGGACCGGGTTTCCCTTCAAGAGACACGATCTGCTCGAACGATACGCCCGCCAGTTTGTGGAAGTGAGCAGGCATACCGCCGGCGTGAGGCGGGCGGGCTCGGCGGCGCTCGACCTTGCCAATACCGCATGTGGGCGCTTCGACGGATTCTGGGAGCTTGTACTGGCTCCATGGGACATCGCCGCTGGTGTTCTGATCGCCCGCGAGGCCGGCGGAATCGTCACCGACATCGCCGGCCGAGACAAACAGATCGCACACGGTGCAGTCGTTGCAGGCAACCGTGACATTCACTCCTGGCTGCTGCGCACCATCCATGATGCCGGCGCGCACGACATCGACACAACGCAATGAAACTCATAGAGTGCGTTCCGAACTTCTCCGAAGGGCGAAGACCGGAGGTCATCAGCGCGATACGCGAAGCGATCGCCGCAATTGACGGAGTCTCCATTCTCGACTCGTCGTCCGACGAGTCGCACAACCGGTCTGTAATCACTTTCGTAGCGCCCATGGAGCGCGCGGTCGAAGCCGCCTTTGCCGGCATCAAGGAAGCCGCCGCTCGCATCGATCTGCGTCAGCACACCGGCGAGCATCCGCGGATCGGGGCGACCGATGTCGTTCCCTTCGTCCCTCTCGAGGACTCGACGATGGAGGACTGCGTCGCACTCGCCCGGGAGCTGGGTGCGCGAGTCGGCAGCCAATTGAACATTCCGGTCTATCTTTACGAGCGGGCGGCAACGCGCCCCACTCGCGTCAATCTCGCCGATATCCGACGCGGCCAGTTCGAGGGGCTCTCGGCCGAGCTGGGTGCGAACCCCGAGCGCGATCCCGATTTCGGCCCGAAGGCCATTCACCCGTCGGCCGGCGCCGTCGCGATCGGCGCTCGCCCGTTTCTCGTAGCGTACAACGTCTATCTCGGCGACGCCGCCAATCTTCCGCTCGCCAAGAGCATCGCCAAGAGCGTGCGCGAATCGTCAGGCGGCTTCCGGCACGTGAAAGGACTTGGACTCGAGGTGGACGGACAGTCACAGGTCTCGATGAATCTCGTCGATACCGAG
>JBGPLS010000226.1:0-4792 GCA_041486565.1 Gemmatimonadaceae bacterium | reverse complement strand
TTCAAGACGGATCCTCCTTTTGGGGGGAACTACAACTGCGCGCCGGGGCCTGAGGCACTGGGTGCAGTTCCCCCTTTTTTGTAGTTCTCACCGTCTCACAGCCTCACCGGCGACCCCACAAATCTGTAGCCCGGCAGTAACTATCTCAGGCGCGAATACTGGACAGCGCCGTTCCGCCCTGTAATTCTCCGGCAGCCCAATAACCTCACGAGGAGCACCACATATGGAACGCAACGTCGGCAAATCCTTCTCATTTTTTCTCATTGGGGCACTCACATTATTCTCTGCCGCCGCCCCCGCGCAGGGAACCTCCCTTGGCTACGACACCACCAACTTCGACCGCTCCGTCCGCCCGCAGGATGATTTCTTCCGGTTCGTGAACGGCACGTGGCTCAAGCGCACCGAGATCCCCGCCGACGCTTCCAACTGGGGAGCATTCGCCGAGCTCAACGAGCGGAGCCGCAACGCGCTTCACGACATCCTCGAGGAAGCCTCGCGCTCCAACGCCGCGGCCGGAACGGAGCCGCGCAAGGTCGGTGATCTCTACGCCAGCTTCATGGACACCGCGCGCGTCGAGCGGCTCGGGCTGGCTCCGCTCGCCCCCGAGCTGAAGACGATCGCGGCCGTCCGGACTCCGGCGCAGCTCCCCGCGATCTTCGCTCACTTCTCGCGACTTGGCGTCTCGACTCCGCTCGGTGTAAGCGTGGGGCAGGATCCCAAACAATCGGACGTCAACATCGTTCAGATCGGCCAGTCGGGACTGGGAATGCCCGACCGCGACTACTACCTCAAGCAGGACGCCAGGATGCTCGAGACGCGTTCGGCATACAACGGCTACGTCGCGCGTCTCCTGTCGCTTGCGAAACAGCCGGACCCCGACGGCGCGGCCAAGCGAATCATCGCGCTCGAGACGGCAATCGCAACCAAACAGTGGGACCGCGCGCGCAACCGCGACCGCAACGCCACCTACAACAAGATGACCGCGGCCGAGCTCGCCGCGCTCACGCCGTCGTACAGCTGGCCGGCGTATCTCAAGGCCACGGGTCTCACGAGCGCGCCCGACGTCGTCGTGCGCCAGCCGGACTACGTTCGCGCGCTGGACTCGATCATCGTCGCAACGCCGGTCTCCACCTGGCGGGAGTACCTCACGTTCAAGCTTCTCGACGACTATGCCCAGCAGCTTCCGGCAGCCTTCGAGCGGGCGCGATTCGATTTCCGCGGCAAGACTCTCTCCGGACAGCGGGAGATGGCCGTGCGGTGGAAGAGAGCAGTCAATGGAGTCGAACAAATCCTCGGCCAGCCGGCAGGCAAGCTCTACGTCGCCCGCTACTTCAAGCCCGAGGCAAAGGCGCGGATGGACGCGCTGGTGAACAATCTCCGTGCTGCCTACAAGGTGGGGATCGACAGTCTCGAGTGGATGAGTCCCGCCACAAAGGCGCAGGCGCAGGACAAGCTCGCGCACTTCACTGTAAAGATCGGCTACCCCGACAAGCCGCGCGATTATTCGTCGCTCATCATCCGCCGCGACGACCTCCTCGGCAACGCGATCCGCGGGAACGAGTACCAGTACAACGACGCCGTATCACGCCTCGGAAAGCCGGTGGACCGCTCGCGCTGGGGGATGACGCCGCAGACCGTGAACGCGTACTACAACCCGTCGAACAACGAGATCGTCTTCCCGGCGGCAATTCTTCAGCCGCCGTTCTTCAACGTCGAGGCCGACGATGCCGTGAACTACGGCGCGATCGGTGCCGTGATCGGCCACGAGATCGGCCACGGCTTCGACGACCAGGGACGGAAGTCCGACGGGTCGGGGAATCTCCGCGACTGGTGGACGGCGGACGATGCCAAGGCGTTCGATGCGCGAACGACGAAGCTCGGCGCGCAGTACGACGCCATCAATCCCATTGACGACCTGCACATCAACTCGAAGCTCACGATGGGCGAGAACATCGGCGACCTCTCGGGGCTCGCCCAGGCGTACCGCGCGTACCGCATCTCACTCGGCGGCAAGGAAGCGCCGGTGATCGACGGATTCACCGGCGATCAGCGCTTCTTCATCGGCTTCGCGCAGATCTGGCGGACCAAGTTCCGCGACGAGTCGCTGAGGCAGCAGCTGCTGACGAATCCCCATTCGCCGGGGATGTACCGCTCTTACGTTCCGCTGATAAACAACGATGCATTCGATCGCGCGTTCGAGGTTAAGGCGGGGGACAAGATGTACTTACCTCCGGAAGAGCGGGTGAGGATCTGGTAGAGCCAAAAAACAAACCGAGAGGGGCACAGCTCCGAGCTGACAGAGGCGCAGCTGCGAGCCGCTAGCAAAAACAAAAGCGTGCTTCGAGCTCGAAGCTGCAGTTCTTTGCTAGAAGCCGGTCGCTGTGCCTCTATCAGCTCGGAGCTGTGTCTCTCTCTGTTGACTTTGTTTCAGCTTTCGTTATCGTCGAGCTCGAGCCGGTCGACATCCTGAGGGGTATCGATGTCGACAGCCGCGTCCTGGAAGGGAACCCGCGTCACGGCCCCCGCCCGGGCGCGGAGCCAGCGCCCGGCGCCCGAGTCTCCCGTCAGGCGCATCAGCTCGGCGGCGTGCTCCCGGCCGAACACCACCGGCACTCCCATCGTCTGGTCGTACTCGGACGCGATGATGCGGTGCTCGGCGTCGAAGGCAGCGAGCAATCGCTCTAGCGCGGGGGCGTCGACGAGCGGCTGATCGCCGAGCAGCACAAGCACTCCGTCGCATGATGACTTCTCGGTGAGCTCGCGCAGGCCGGCGGCAAGCGACGACGCGAGTCCCGTCTGCCAGTCGCGATTGAATACCGTCGTCACCGAGGGGAGACCAGTGAGCGCCGGCCCGATCTGATCGGCGTCGGCGCCGAGCACGACGATCACCGGAGCGGCGCCGGCACCGGCCGCGGCGATTGCTGCGCGGCGCACCAGCGGCTCCCCCTCGTGCATGAGGAGCTGCTTCGGATAACCCATCCGCGTCGAAGGGCCTGCCGCGAGGACGATGGCCCCGATCGTCGGCACTTGCTCAGCGGTGGAGGTTGGTGGGGTCAATGGACGAGACTTCCTGTTCAAGGGGGATGCCTCTTATTCTATCGCCATGCCCCTCTCGCCGGAAACCCGGAAGTCGCGAACGGTCAATGCGCCGCCGCCGGTGGGCCGCGGCGTGGACAATCGGATTGACAGTACGATCGGGCGCCGTCAGGCCCTGGGGATTGAGAGGCGCGTTCTCAGTTTTCAGTCATTCAGTGGCGCGTGTTGAGTTTCCAGTTCTACCGTCATGTGTTTTCCGTTCAGAAACAGTCAAACGGAAGACGGAAAGACTGGCAACTCAAAACGCGCCACTGAATAACTGGTAACACAAAACGCGTCCTGTAGCCGGGACTCGCCAGGACGATCAGGCTCAAGGCACGCGGCATCCCGTACCAGCGACTTATCCGGGAGGTGCTGGAGCAAGCACTGGCTCGGCGTTAGCTCGCGAACGCGAGGCGCTTCGACCTCAGTTAGCGGCGTGCAGCGGCCCGCGGGGGTGGGAGCGGCTGAATGGCACCGTGCGGAGAAAGAGGATGCGCCTCGGCAACGGCTTCAGCGTTCTCGTTAAGGATGAGCGCGATAATCAATTGCGAAAACCCAAGCGTTGGGTTATAGTACACTGCCGACCGTTCTCAGAATCAACGGATTTACGGTACGCATATTGTTACCCCCTCGGGAGCACGGGCCGCCGCACGTTCATGTCTCTAAAGGCGCAGGAAGAGCTATCGTCCGTTTGGGAGATGCAGACACTGGCTGCTCGGTGCAACGGGTCTACCAGATGACGAATGCCGAGGTGACACGGTCGGTACGGATCGTGGAAGCACATCGGGAAAAGCTGCAAAGGAAATGGGAAAGCTATCATGGCGCGAAGGACACTTAGTAACAGGGAAATTCTGTCGCAAATCCCCGCTGCGCGGGCGAGAGAGCGACTAGCTCGAGCGACTGAGCCACGCGCGAGCAGTGCATGCTACAGCCGAACGACGGGCTTGCTGACAATCGTGTTGACCAATGGGGCAACGATAGCTTTTCCTGCCCGCCTCGCACCCGGACTGAAAAATGCCTCTCCGGCAGAGCTGGCCGAAGTCGAGGTGCTTCAGTCGGGGGACGGACTGTCCTGGGACTCGCTGGACGTGGACTTGAGCGTGCCCGGATTATTTGAGAACATGTTCGGCCTCCGCGGCTGGATGAGCCAGCTTGGACGTCGTGGCGGCAAGGCGCGCAGTCCCGCAAAGGCGAGGGCAGCACGCGAGAATGGAGCGAAGGGCGGGCGTCCCAGAGGAACCCGCAAGTCCGGACGACGCCCGGTCGCCGCATAAGTAAACTAGAAAGCTACGATCATCGGCGCGGCAGTTGACACGAACGTCATCGTCTACCGCAATCGGTGACTGCATGACGCGTTCTCAGTTTTCAGTTATTCAGTGGCGCGTTTTGAGTTACCAGTTCTACCGTCATGTGTTTTCCGTTCAGAAACGGTCAAACGGAAGACGGAAAAACCGGAAACTCAACACGCGCCACTGAATAACTGGTAACACAAAACGCGTCCTGTAGCCGGGACTCGCCAGGACGATCAGACGACCTCTACTTCCGCCCTTGACAAGGATATTATCCTTACTAAAGTAAGGATATGAGCAAGGTGACCAGCAAGCTTCAGGTGAGCATACCAAAGGCCGTGGCGACAAGGTACGCAATCAAGCCGGGGGACGAAGTCACGTTCCTTGCCGCCGGCGACTCGATTCGGCTTGTACCACCGGCTGCC
>JBGPLS010000225.1:0-4832 GCA_041486565.1 Gemmatimonadaceae bacterium | reverse complement strand
CGGGGTGGAGTAGTGATCGCGGCATGCCTGGGCGAGATCGCGGCCGGTGACGATGCCCAGTTTGGACGCCAGCCCCTGGAGAAGGATCGCCATCAGGTTCGACATCAGGATGACGCTCAGCAGCGTGTAGCCGAACTGCGATCCGCCGGCGAGGTCGGTGGCCCAGTTGCCCGGATCCATGTAGCCCACGGCGACCAGGTAGCCTGGCCCGGCGAACGCGAGGATCTTTCGCCACCACGGTCCGCCCACGACGGGCACCGATCGGTAGACCTCGGCGAGCGATGGCGTGACGCGCGCGCGGCGCCACCCCATGTCGGGGGTGTGCGGTATCTCTCTCGGGCGCGGCTTCTTCAGTCGGGTGGCCACCGTCTCAGTGTCGATTTCGTATCGTGGAAAGAGAGATTACGCTACTGCTGGGTGATTATGTTAGGCTATCCTAATTCCATCCGCAAGTGTGGGCTTATGTGCTTGCCAGCAATAGCTACCGACTGAATGCGAGGAAATCGGACAGGATCCGCTCGGTCATCCCCCAGACCACGAATCCACCGTGATGGAATGCCCGGCGAGTGAACTCCAGTCCGCCAGCGGTGACTACAGTATCGCGCCACCCGGCGTCGCCCTGAAGCGTTGCCAATGGGACCCAGAACGCGGCCGCAACCTCGTCGCTCAGCACCGGCTCCGAGCGCTCGCCGATGAGCATGACGTATGGCCGCACGACCACTGCCGGGAGTCTGACCGTTTGCGGCCTGAGGTCGTCGAGCTGGCCCACCAGCTCGGCTTCACGCTTCATGTCGATCCCCGTCTCTTCCCACGTCTCCCGCATCACGGTCCCAAGCAGCGAGGTATCGTGGCGCTCTTCGCGACCACCCGGGAACGCGACCTGGCCGCTCCACGGATCCGTCTCGTAGTGCGCCCGCTGGATGAAAAGAAGCTCAGGCTCATCGAGTGGATCGCCGAGGCGGAGGATGAGCGCCACTGCTGCGCGCCGAACACCGGGCTCATTCGCCTCGGCAGGATTCCGGCTGGAGATCCGCTCTCGGAGCCGCGCTATCCCGGGATGCTGGCGCAGCCGGTCGAGCGAGGTCACACGCTCGCGCGGGCGAGATGCTCGGCGAAGAATCGCACCGTTCCGCGGGTGACGAGGGCGAGCATCGGTGGCGCGTCGGTGACAGGATGCGTGGCGCCGAAAGCGTGGCCCGCGTCTTCGACGGTCCATAATGTCGCGCGGCCGAGCGCGATATCGCTCAGCAGCTCTCCTTCCTTCACTGGAACTGTCTCATCGGCGTCACCGTGGACGATGAGCCAGGGGACTGCAATCCTCTGCGCAGCGGCGGAGATGTCGAGCTTCGTCCTCCCAAGTGCTTCGACTTCGTCGAGAAGCGCGGTGCCGAGTCGCATGTTCTGCCCGGTACGGGCGTTGTGGATGTCTGAGTAGCCACGCTTGCGCCACTCGGCGACCTGATCCTCGGCCCAGCGGTTCGCTGTGGAGATCGCCGCCCATGTGATGAGCGCCTTCACGTCGCGGTCGAGCGATGCGTGGAGGATCGCCACGCCACCGCCGCGCGAATGGCCGAACAGACCGAACGCCCGGTCAATCCATCCACGTCGACGCGACTCGGCGATCACCTGGTTGAGATCGGTGAGCTCCTGGGTGAAGGTGTTGGTTGCGAACTCCTCGAGTGTGGAGAAGTTCTCGCGATCTTCGCCGACGCCGCTGCCCGAGAAATCAAAGGTGACTGCGCGCATTCCGTGCTCGGCGATCGCCCGCGCGAGGTACGGGAAGAATGCCCAGTGTGCGAATCCCTTGAACCCGTGGCAGATGACGACCGTACCAGAACCGCCCGCTTCTCCGCCCCCGCTCTCGGGATGATACGCCTCTCCGCGGACGACCAGCGGCTTGCCACCGCCCGGCCGGTCGCGTGACAGCTCGAACTGTTCGGTCTCGATCACCCTTCTACCTCTCCGCCCGCGTCAACCCAGCCGAAGAAACCCTGGGACATCGATGCCACGTCGCTGTAACCCATCTGCTGCATCGTATCGGCGGCGAGAGCCGAGCGATTCCCGCGCGCGCAGTAGATGATAACCTTCTTGTCGCGAGGAATCGTTGCTTCGACGCGACTCTCGAGGTTTCCGCGCGCAATGAAAAGCGCGCCGGGAATGCGGCCGAGGTTCCACTCGTTGGGCTCGCGGACGTCGAGGTAGACGATGTCAGGGTCCTGCTCCTGCATCCGCATCGCGTCCCTGGGGCTAACCTCCTTGATGCGCGACTTGGCTTCATCGATCAGGTTTGTGCCCGACTTGTATCGCATTGAATACTCCTCTCTTCTGGTTCTTCACGGATTACGGGGAATTCCGATAATGAAAGAGGGTCGGAATGACCCCTCCAGTTTGCGCGTTCTGAGTTTCCAGTGTATCAGCTGACCCGTTTCTCCGTAGCGACGAACTTCTTACGGCTTCCCCGCGCGTGACCGCGATTCCTCGATCATTCGCTTGAGCTCCGGGATGATGGCGGGCGAGTAGAGGTACATCTGGCCATTCATGAGCACGGAGGGCGTCCCCTTGATGGCCAGCGCACCCATGGCTATTGCCCAATCGTTGTCGATTCGCTCAACGGTCTCCGTTCTTGCCGCGCATTCAGAGAACTTCGGCAGGTTCGGCACTCCGGCCTGGCGCGCGAGGTCCGTAAGATTTTCTTTTGCCAGCGACTCGAGCTTGTCGAAGAGTATGTCGTGGTACTGCTCGAAGCGCCCTTGTGCGGCCGCACATTCCGCTGCGCGCGCCGCGGGATAGGCGAGCTGGTGATAGGGCAGCGGCACGTAATGGTAAGAGATGGCGAGGGCGCCGGGATACTCCGATCTCAGCTCCTTCAGCTGGTAGTGGAACGTCCTGCAGGCAGGGCATTGAAAATCTGCAAACTCGACAATCTTGATGCGTGCGTTTTCGGGTCCGATCAATCGGCCGGTAGGTATGTACTTCTGCCAGGTCTCGAGAGCCTTGGGCGCGGTCGGGGCGGCAGCGCTCGAAGGTGGAGTGGCCGGCGCGGGCGCGGTCGGGGTTCGTGCGTCCGGTGCCGCGGGCACAGCCACCGCTTCCGGCGATGCGCGATTTTTTCGAACGACCAATCCCCCCGTGACTACCAGACCGAAGACAGCCAATCCTATGAGAAGATTCGTCAGTGTGCGAACCTGCATGCATTCTCCCAGTCTCGTGACCCGGTACCCGTTGAACAAAGTGGCTGAATCCGCCGCTGGATGGGAGTAGGATCGATGCAAATATTCGTTGCCGGTGCTACCGGAGTTGTGGGCCGGCGTCTCGTTCCCCTTCTCGTCGCTGCCGGACACAAGGTGACGGCGGTGGCGCGTACTGATGCGAAGAGGCGGGCGCTCGAGCTTCAGGGAGCGAGTCCTGTCGCCGTCCAGCTGTTCGATGCTGAGATGGTCGCCCGCGCGGCGGCGGGAGAGCTTCGACGCACTGGCAGCGGCGCTCGATGTCAAGGCGTCGAAGCTCATACCCGAATGGATGTCGAGCTCACCGGCTCACTCGGTGAAACACTAGGGCGGTCGCAGCGCGTCTCGAACGCGCGATTCAAGGCGGCGTCGGGTTGGGCGCCGCGGGTTCCGAGCGTTCTCGAGGGTTGGCCGCTGCTTGTCGAGGAGCTCGCAGACACCGAAGCAGGCAGGTGAAAGAGTAGAGATCGCCAGCCAGCGGCGGCGGCATGTCCTGTAGCTTTGTCGTGTGACTGGAACGACGATAGCGGCAATTGCCTCACTCCCCTGGATAATCCCGCCGATCGTCACGGTGCTCCAGCTCCGGAAGTCGCGCACGCTGGACGAGGAGAGTCCCGACCCACCATCGTCCGCACCCGGAGTGAGCGTGATCATCCCCGCGCGGAACGAGGCGCGGAACATCGAGCGATGCGTACGGTCCGCCCTCTCGACCACTTATCCGAACGTGGAAGTGATCGTCGTGGACGACGCGTCGAGCGACGGCACCGCGGAGATCGTCGAGCGGATTGCCGCTCGTGATCCCCGGCTGCGTCTGATACGAAACCCTCCCCTTCCCGACGGATGGTTCGGCAAGCAGTGGGCATGCGCCAACGGAGCGCGTGCCGCCCGCGGCCAGATTCTCTGTTTCACCGATGCCGACACGTTTCACTCGAGCGACCTTCTTGGTCGAACCGTGAACGCGATGCTCGGACGCGGGGCTGATCTGATTTCGGTCGTCTCGCGCCAGGAATTGGGGAGCTTCTGGGAGAAGCTCATTCAGCCGCAGGTCTTCGCGATCCTGGCGATGCGGTACGGCAACAGCGAGCGGGTGAGCAATTCCCACCGGATGAGTGACAAGATCGCCAACGGACAGTGTCTTTTCGTTCGGCGCGCGCCCTATGAAGCGATGGGCGGCCACGAGCTGGTGAAGGGACACGTGGCGGAGGACCTGATGCTGGCGCAGGGATTTTTCGCCGGGGGTCGGCGGGTGGCGATGGTCCTCGGACTGAACCAGGTGTCAACGCGCATGTATAGATCGCTCGGTGAGCTGATCGCCGGCTGGGGAAAGAACGTCTATGCGGGTGGCAAGGAAGCTCTGTCTCTCGGGCGCTGGAGCAGGCTGCTCTTTCCAGTGCTTCTGATTTCCGCGCCGCTTGCCGGACTGGTGCCGGCGCTCGTTCTGCTCCTTTCGTTGACCGGCGTCGTTCCACCGGCGCTCTTCATCTGGGCGATGATTACCAGTGTCGCGCTTCTCCTCTGGTGGATCGTTGTCTACACGTGGCTGGGCGAATCGCCGATTTACGCGTTTTTCAGCCCGCTCGGCGCGGCGGTGCTGCTCTACGTCTT
>JBGPLS010000224.1:0-4864 GCA_041486565.1 Gemmatimonadaceae bacterium | reverse complement strand
GATCGCTTCCACCGCCTCGAAGAACGGGCCGGGCTTCATTACCATGCCGGCTCCTCCGCCATAGGGATAGTCGTCCACCGTGCGGTGGCGATCGTGGGTGTATTCCCTGAGATCGACGACGTTGTACTCGACACTACCCGCCGCTGCCGCGCGCGACGGAATGCTGAGCGACAGTGGGCCGGCAAAGAACTCCGGGAAGATCGTGACGACGTTGATACGTAGCGGCATCGCTATCCGAAGAGCCCAACTTCAGCCTTGACGACTATCACTCGCGCGGCTCCATCGGTGCGTTCGACAACCTCGGGGCGATAGGGGACGAGCACGCTCCCGCGCGGCGTCGCGACATCGAGCGTCAGCCCCTGCGGCAGCTCGTAGTACGACGTCACCTCTCCCACCTGCTCGCCGCTGTCGAGCTGGACCTCCATGCCGATCAGGTCGTGGAGGTAGACCTCGTCCTCGGCAAGCGGATCGAGCTCGTCGAAGGGGGCCAGCAGGTAGCGCCCTCGAAGGAGCTCGGCGCCGTTTCTGTCGGCGACACCACCGAACTTGACGATGAGCCCTCCCTTGAAGGGGCGCGCGGCCTCGACGGTGAGCGTCCAAGTCATTTCTGGCGCAGGGAGGTTTCCGCTCCGGTCGCCCACGTAAACACGACGGCCGGGCGTGAAAACCGCGTCCGGCGCGTCGGTGATCGGCTCGACCACCACTTCACCGCGAATACCCTGCGCATTGCGGATCACTCCCACGACCGCCAATGCGGGATCGGCCATGCTACTCGCCGCTGATCTCCGCCGGGGGGGCAGACTCTGCAGCGTGAAGGGCCCGCTCCTCTTCCTCGGTGCGCTCCGGCAACGGCACGGCAGTCTCCTTCCGCTCGATGCCAAGGCGCGCCTCGTGACGACGGCGAAGCACTCCCGCCCGGCGGAGCAGCGACCGAACCGTATCGCTTGGCTGCGCGCCGACGCCGAGCCAGTAATTGGCCCGCGCCTCGTCAACCTTGAGACCGCCCTCGCCACCCTGCTGGCGGGGAGCGTACTGGCCGATGATCTCGATGAACTTGCCATCGCGCGGGCTCTGCGAGTCGGCGACGACGATGCGGTACACCGGTGCCTTCTTCCGCCCGATCCGGCGGAGACGAATTCTTACCATCTGTACTTCTCCCTTGAGGGGGTCTCGTGCTGCTCCGGGCTCATCGCGACGCCGGCGCTTCCGGCGCGCACCCGGTACCACATGCGGAATCTACTACCGCATTCCGAACATCCCGGGCATTGACGGCATTCCCATCCTGCCTCCTCCTCCCTGGGACATCTTCTTCATCGTCTTCTGCATTTCGCGGAACTGCTCGAGCAGACGGTTCACTTCGCTGATGGATCGTCCCGCGCCACGGGCGACGCGCGCTCTCCGCGAACCGTTGAGCAAGCTCGGATCCTTGCGCTCGGCCGGGGTCATCGAGAGGACGATAGCCTCGACGTGCTTCATGCGGTTCGGATCCATCTTCGCCTGCTTGAGCATCTTCGTGTTGACCCCCGGAATCATCTTCAATACGCCCTCGAGCGGGCCCATTCTCTGGATCTGCCGCATGGCGTTGAGAAAATCCGTGAGGTCCATCCCTTCCTTCTTCATCTTCTTCTGCAGCTTCTTCGCCTCGTCCTCGTCGAACGCGGCCTGCGCCTTCTCGACGAGCGAGACCACGTCGCCCATCTGGAGAATCCGCCCCGCCATCCGGTCAGGGTGGAACTCCTCGAGTGCATCGGACTTCTCTCCCACGCCGATGTACTTGATCGGCTTCTTCGTCACTCCGTAGATCGATAGCGCGGCACCGCCTCGCGCGTCGCCGTCCATCTTCGTGAGCACGACTCCGGTCACACCGAGCGCTGAGTCGAAGCCCTGTGCGATCTTCACCGCCTCCTGGCCGGTCATACCATCGGCGACGAGCAAAATCTCGGTCGGACGAACGGCGTCCTTCAGGTGGCGAAGCTCGTCCATCATCTCTTCGTCGATCTGGAGTCGCCCTGCGGTGTCGATGATGACAACTCGATCGCGCGCGCGCTTGGCCTCTTCGATTCCCGCTTTCGCGATCCGTACCACGTCCTGTGTGGTGCGGTCGGCGTAGACCGGAACGTCGAGCTGCTGCCCCAGCGTCTCGAGCTGGTCAATTGCCGCTGGGCGATAAACGTCGGCGGCGACGAGCCGCGTCGGCCGTCCTTCACCCTTGAGCTTTCGCGCAAGCTTGGCCGCAGTCGTCGTTTTCCCCGACCCCTGAAGGCCGACCATCATCACGATCGTGGGTGGTATCGAGCTGAGCTTCAGTCCTTCGCGGCGCTCGCCGAGCATGGCGGCGAGCTCCTCGTGGACGATCTTGATGAGCTGCTGTGCGGGCGAGACTGCGCTGAGGGCGGTGACGCCGACTGCGCGCTTCTCGACGCGCTCCAGGAACTCGCGTGTGAGCTGGAAATTGACGTCGGCCTCGAGCAGGACGCGGCGCACCTCGCGGAGCCCTTCCTTGATGTCGGCCGGGCTCAGCGTTCCGCGCCCGCGCAGGCGGGCGAACGTCGCTTCGAGCTTATCGCTCAGGTCTTCGAACATAGCCTTGAAACATAGCCGATTTCATAGTTGAATCCAACTTCGGGACATGGAGTGGAAAGTGGCCGTTCGTCGCCCCGATCTGTAGCTTTCGCGCGGAATCATTCCAACGGAGTGTCGTGCAGGAGCAACTCGAATCAGCGCTTTCCTCCCGCTACAGGCTGGAGCGCGAGCTTGGCCGTGGCGGAATGGCCACAGTCTATCTCGCCGAGGATGTCCGGCACGGCCGCCGTGTCGCACTCAAGGTGCTCCACCCCGAGCTGAGCTCGGCGCTTGGGCCCGATCGCTTTCTGCGCGAGATCAAGCTCGCGGCGCGACTCAATCATCCACACATCGTTCCTCTCTTCGACTCGGGAGAGGCGGCCGGGTTTCTGTTCTACGTCATGCCTGTGGTCGAAGGTGAGTCGCTGCGCGACCGCCTTCTCCGCGACGGGCAGATCCCCGTAGAGGAGGCGCTGCAGCTCGTGCGCGGAATCGCCTCCGCGCTCGACTACGCGCATCGCAACAACATCGTCCATCGCGACATCAAACCCGAGAACGTGATGCTGCAGGAAGGCGAGGCGATGGTGATGGACTTCGGCATCGCCAAAGCGGTAAGTGTCGCAGCTGGAGACACACTCACACAGACCGGCATGATGGTCGGGACCCCCGCGTACGTGAGCCCGGAGCAGGCTGCCGGTGACAGCGTCGTCGACGGCCGAAGCGATCAATACAGTCTGGCGTGCGTCCTTTACGAGATGCTCTCCGGCCGAAAACCATTCGTCGGGGCGACGGCGCAGGCGGTCCTCAGCAAGCGATTCACCGAGCCGGTTCCTTCCCTCCGCTCCGTTTTTGCGGCGGCGCCCGAGGAGGTCGAAACCGCTCTCGGGAAAGCGCTTTCCAAGGATGCCACCGAGCGGTTCTCGACGACGATGGAATTCGCCAGGGCGCTGGTCGCGGCGCATCTGTCCACTCCCGACGGCAGCCCGCTGACTCCGGGCGTTGCCGGCGGTGTAAAGTCGATTGCCGTGCTTCCCTTCACGAACGTCAGCGCCGATCCCGAGGGAGAATTCTTCGCCGACGGGATAGCAGAGGAAATCATCAACGCCCTCTCCAAGATCAAAGCGCTCAAGGTTTCTTCGCGCACCTCGTCCTTCACCTTCAAGGGAAAGAGCGAGGATATCAGGGAGATCGGCCGCCGGCTGCAGGTGGCAACCGTTCTCGAGGGAAGTGTGCGCAAGGCCGGGAAGCGGCTGCGTCTCACCGCGCAGCTCGTGAATGCCAGCGACAATACGCAGCTCTGGGCGGAACGCTACGACCGCGAGATGGAGGACGTGTTCGCCATCCAGGACGAGATTTCGCAGAGCATCGTCGCCGCGCTCCGCGTTGTCCTCAGCGAAGACGAGAAGAAGGCAATCGAACAGGTCCCGACGGCAAATGTCGAAGCGTACGAATTCTATCTGCGCGGGCGGCAGTACTTTCACCAGCATCGCCGGAAGAGCCACGAGTTCGCCCGGCAGATGTTCGAGCGTGCGATCGAGCTCGACCCCGGGTACGCATTGGCGCATGCGGGAATCGCCGACTGCTGCTCCTTTCTCTTCCAGTATTTCGATGCGACCCCCGCGAACCTGGCACGTGCCGAGGCGGCGAGCAGACGAGCGATCGAGCTGGCGCCGGAGCTCGCCGAAGCGCACGCATCACGAGGGCTCGCTCTTTCGCTGAGCAGCGGCTTCGAAGGAGCCGAACAGGAATTTCAGACGGCGATGCGGCTCGATCCGAAATCCTTCGAGGCGGCGTACTTCTACGCGAGAGCATGCATCGCCCAGGGCAAAGCGGATGAGGCCGCGAAATGGTACGAGCGGGCGGTCGCCGTCCGCCCCGACGACTTCGCGACGCTCACCCTCCTGGCCGACGTGTACAAGGGCCTTGGCCGTAACGACGAGTCCATCCGCTCCGCGCGCCGGGGCTACGACGCCGCGCGAAAGCACCTCGAGCTCAATCCCGACAACCCGCGTGCCCTCTACATGGGAGCCGCCGATCTCACGTACCTCGGTGAATCGGAGAAGTCGCGCGAGTGGAACCGTCGCGCCCTCGCGATGGAGCCCGATGATCCGTCGGTGCTCTACAACATTGCCTGCAATTTTGCGCAGGAAGGCCAGGCAGAGGACGCTATAGCCGCTCTCAACAAGGCCATCGATCACGGGTTCGGACACTGGAAATGGATCGAGCACGACGGCTCGCTCGACTCGATACGCTCGGACCCCGGATTCGCAGCATTGCTTGCCCGCAGGCCGGCCCAGGAAGT
>JBGPLS010000223.1:0-4890 GCA_041486565.1 Gemmatimonadaceae bacterium | reverse complement strand
TCAGTTGTGCTCGATCCACCTGTTGGTCGCGTCCAGCACCGCCAACACTCCCGCAGATTCGGCACTCTCCCTCATCTCAACACTGCCCGTCAATACCTTGTTCTCACGACCCGACCGCACACTCACCGCCACAAATACAAAAGTCCGGTCGAATGCATCGAATACCTTCACTCCCTGCACACCCAGCTGACCCTCGCGAGCCTCAGCGTCCGCAATCGCCAGTAACGTCGCCCGGGCCGCAAGCTCGACACGCGACCGGTCACCCTCGATCCCGAGAGCTGCCCCGATAACTCACGCGTGACCCGTGCGCAACGTCACACGGCACGACAGTCCCTTCGACCGCGACCCCCTGACCTCCACGTCCTCGAAGTACAGCCGACGAGCAAAAGGGCCAGTCCTCGGTGAAGGCGCCGACCCCTGCGGTACACTTCGCTGCTGCTGAGGCTGCTGGCCCGGCTCGACTGGGGCCCCCGGAACACTCGGAGGCCTCGCCTCCTCTCCCAGCAGCTTCGGCTTCGTCTCACTCGTCGTCGCCACCGAGATCTTCCGATGATCGATCCGCATCGCCAGATGCGCGATCAGCGCACTCTCGATGTTCCGCACCATCTGCTTCGGCGTCAGCTCCGCCGTCGTCAAAACATGGATCTGATCGATCGCCCCCGAGTCCCCCGCAATTATCCGCACCGAGATGACACCAGGCAGCGTCAGGATCAACTCCTCAGCGCGCTTGATCGGTAGTACGCTGCCAGCGATCGGTGACGTCAAGCTCGGTCCGGTCCGTAGTTGTTGCAGGTGGCTCGCTCAGAAACGGGCCACAATATTAGAGCCAATACGTCATTTATCAAGAATTATTACGGGACCGTAATGCCGTAGTCGCGAAGCTTGCGATACATCGTCCGTTCCCCGATCCCCAGCATCTCAGCGGCTTTTCTTCGGTTGCCCTTCGTTTCAGCCAACGCCGCCTGTATCGCCGCCCGCTCGATCTCCGCCATCGTCATCCCCGGAGCGATAGTGATCACCCTCGGTGACGGCCGCTCATTCGGCGGCTCGATCGGCCCCACCTCCCGATAAACATCCACACGCCCATCGCCGCTGAACCTGTTGCTTGCATTCACGCGTTCCGGCGACGAGCTCGATCGAGAGCCGATGAGAGAACCCCTGAATTCCGGCTGAGTTGCAGCCTGGACTCTCGAGCGCAACTCTTCCACCTGCAACTTCAACTCGACGAGGCTCCGAACGATGAACTCGAGCTCGCGACCACCGCTTCCGAACGATCCGCGCAGCACCGGGCCCAGCGGAACAGGCAGAAACCGTGAGCCGCTACCCGCGCCTTCCCGGATCTCCCTCGGAATGTCGCTCGCTTCGATCTCTCTCCCCGGAGCGAGAACCACCATGCTCTCGATGAGATTGCGCAGCTCGCGAACGTTCCCCGGCCATTGATACGAGACGAGCAGCTGCATCGCCTCGGCCGAGATGCCGCGGAAGGGACGATCGTGCGCCGTCGAGAACTCGCGCACGAAACGCCGCACGAGCAACGGAATGTCGTCGGGCCGCTCGCGAAGCGGTGGAAGGTAAATGCTGAGAACATTCAGCCGGTAATAGAGGTCGGCGCGAAACGCCCCTTCCGACACCAGCCCTTTCAACGGCTGGTTCGTCGCCGCGACGACGCGGACGTTGACGTTTATCGGGACCGTCCCGCCAACTCGCGTCACCTCGCCATCCTCGAGCACCCGCAGCAGCTTCACCTGCGTCGCCGCCGGAACCTCTCCGACCTCGTCAAGGAACAACGTGCCGGCGTGCGCCAGCTCGAACCGCCCGAGACGACGCTCCGCCGCTCCGGTGAACGCGCCCTTCTCGTGGCCGAAGAGCTCGCTCTCGATCAGCGTATCGGGAAGCGCGCCTACGTTGACCGCGATGAAGGGCTTGTTGCGGCGAGGACTGAGCCGGTGAATCGCCCGCGCGACGAGCTCCTTTCCCGTTCCGCTCTCGCCCTCGATCATCACCGTGCTCGATACGGGAGCGATCTGCTCGATCTTGACCAACACTTCGCGGATCCCAGCCGACTGTCCAATCAACCCCGTGACCTGTGCCAGCCGCTGCCGGTCCAGAATTCCTCTCACGACAGCGAACAGCTCCTCCGGCGAGATGGGCTTCGCGTACACGTCCACGAACCCGAGCGCCCGCATCCGCTCCATCAGCTCCGGATCGGAAACGTCCGCCAGTCCGAGCACCGCCACGCCTTCCCAGAGCTGGTCCTTCACCACTTGGACGCTCGACGGATCGGCAATCGCCCCGGTGAGAACGACGAGATCCGGCTTCGCTCGCTTGATCTCGCTCCGGATGTCGTCGAGCGGCGATACAATCACCGTCTGAATGTCCTCCGCCTCGAGCATTGCGTTGAGGCGCACCGCGATCTCCACGTCGGCGAGCGTGATGAGAACCTTCATCGCTCTGCTCCCGCGCCGGCACTTCCATGTTGCGTCACCCGGCCGCTCAGGATGTCGCACGCGTGGTCGATGATCGGATCGAGAGCCGCGAGCGCGTCGCGCACTCCGCTCGGTGATCCGGGAAGATTCACCACCAGCGTCCTCGCTCGTACACCGGCGATGCCGCGGGACAGCGCGGCGCGCGGAAAACTCTCGATGCACAGCACGCGGATGCGCTCTGCCATCCCCTGCGCCTCGCGGTCGATCACCACCCGCGTCGCTTCGGGCGTCACGTCGCGAGGGCCGAGTCCGGTTCCACCGGTGGTGAGAACGAGGTCGGTGTCTCCCGCGTCGCACCACTCCGCCAGCCGTGCGACAATCGCCGGAGTGTCGTCGGTCACACTCTCGTGGCGAGTGACAGAATCGGCACGGCGCTCGCACCACCGGCGGATCTCCTCGCCGGAAGCGTCATCGCGCTCGCCCCCAGCGACCGAGTCGGAGACCGTGAGTATCGCTACTCGCATCACACGCCTAGAGGTGCGAGCCGTTCTTGTAGAATGGCATCTTCTGAACCCGCGCCGGAATTCTGCGTCCGCGAATCTCGATCTCGAGCGCGCTGCCTTCAGTCGCCGACGCCGGCGGGACGTAGGCGGTGCCGATCGGGATGTTGAGTGTCGGGCTCATCGTCCCGCTCCGCACCTCTCCGCTCGGCTCACCGTTCACGAAAACCGGATAGCCGTGCCGCGGAAACGAGCGCTCATCGGTGGTGAATCCGATCAGCTTGCGCTTCAGCCCCTGCTTCTTCTGTCGCACGAGGGCGTCGCGCCCGACGAAATCACCCTTCTTGAGCTTCACCAGCCAGCCGAGGTTGGCTTCGAGCGGCGTGACGGTATCGTCGATGTCGTTGCCGTATAGCGCCATTCCCATCTCGAGGCGCAGAGTGTCGCGGCAGCCGAGCCCGGCGGGCGTGACCTCACCCGTCGCGAGGAGCGCATTCCAGATCGTGACCGCGTGCTGGTTCGGGAAATACAGCTCGAAGCCGTCCTCGCCGGTGTAGCCGGTGCGCGCCACCGTGATTCCCGGAATTCCGGCGACGCTCCCGATGGCGAAGTGATAGTACTTGATCGACGACAGATCGACGTCAGTGAGAGGTTGAAGAATTCGCGCCGCTTCCGGTCCCTGAAGAGCGAGGAGTGCGGTGGCGTCGCTGACGTCGTCGATTGTCGCGTCGAACGTGCGCAGCTCCCGGCAGATGTGCGTCAGGTCTTTCGCCGCGTTGGACGCGTTGACGACCATCATCAGGTGGTCAGCCGCGCGATAGACGAGGCAGTCGTCCTCGATCGTACCGCGATCGTTGAGGATGGTGGAGTACTGCGCCTGGCCGACTGCCATCCCGGCAACATCGTTCGTCGTGACGAAATCCACGAAATCCACCGCCCCCGGCCCGCGAACGATGAACTCGCCCATATGGCTCACGTCGAACAGGCCGCATTTCTCGCGCACCGCGCGGTGCTCGGCTGTTATTCCGGTGGGGTACTGCACCGGCATGAGGTAGCCCGCAAAGGGGACAAGCTTGGCACCCAGGGCGGCATGGGTGTCTGTGAGCGGCGTGCGCTTAAGTGCTTCGGCTGTTTCTGCTTGCGTGGTCAATATTGACTCTGGAAGGTCTACGGGATGAAAGGTTCGACCCGGTCAATATGGCAGAAGAGTGGCGGTCAGTCCATCAGCTCGCCGCCGCTGATCTGTCTGACTTCACCGACATCCGGCGGGCGCCCCGTCACCTTCGACTTGATTGCCTCCCACAGAATCACCGGTTTCGGCTTGTCGTTTTTCATGTAGATCACCGAGTCGATGTCGACGAAGATGAGAGCAATACGGGGATCGTCCCGCCCGCCATCGCGCTTCCCGCCTTCGCCGCGAAACCAGATCTTCCAGTCGGGCTCGTAGAGAGCCTTGATCCGATGCCGGTTTCGCGAGATGTGAGCGACGCCGCTCACCGATACCCACTCCCGCGTCCTCGGATTGTAGTACGCGCAGTTGACGTGAGGATCCATCTCGATTTCGTCGAGCTTGTGGGTGTCCGTGTTGGAAACGAACCAGAGGTCGGCGTCGGAAATCCGCTTCTGCGTAGCCATCGGGCGCGAGACGAGGTGACCGTCGGCGCGGCGCGTGGTGAGCATCGCCGTCTCGATTCCGTTTATCAGCTCGTCGAGCTCCTTGAGTTTTTTGTCGGCTGTAGTCATGCAATTGAGCACCGCAGAAGCCATGCCCGGCGACCGGCTGGTCCATGGTCTGCCACACGCGGCACGGCACTTGACGCACAGGTGGCCATGGACCTCCTCGTCGTACGACACTCTGATGCTGGTGACGCAAAGGAGTTCGCCAGGACCGGCCAGCCGGACGACCTGCGTCCGCTCAGCGACAAGGGGCGGAAGCAGATGCAGCGAGCGGCGTCGGCTTTGCG
>JBGPLS010000222.1:0-4904 GCA_041486565.1 Gemmatimonadaceae bacterium | reverse complement strand
TCATCATCCGGGGTGGCGGATTTCAAGAACCTCAAGGTCTGGCAGAAGGCGCATATAATGGCCCTCGACACTCATCGTGTTGCCGGCCGGATTCGGACGGCTCAGCATTCGTCTCTTCGCAGCCAGCTGATCCGTGCGGCGATGTCAGTTCCAGCCAACATAGTTGAGGGACGGAGCCAGCAGAGTGAGCGCGAGTTCGGCCGCTTCCTTCGCATCGCCCTTAACTCCACGACCGAGCTCGAGTATCACCTCATAGCGGGCCGGGACATCGGCGTCATTCGTCAAACCGACTTCCTGACTCTGAATAGCCAGGTCATCGAGGTTCGAAAGATGCTTCACGGCCTTCTTCACAAGCTGGCAGCTGGCTCGAAAGGCGAGACGAATTCCCGGATCAGGACGTCGAAGTAAGGTCACCGGTAGTTCTTCGCTAGCGGCCGGTCGCTGTGCTTCTCTGTCAGCTGGCCGCTGTGTCTCTCTCGTTTTGCTTGTCTCAAAGCCTGGAACCGGAAGACCCGGTAGCTTCGCGTCTCAAATTGACCCACCACGGGACTCACGCGCTGGCTCTTTGGCGGGAACCAGCGTTAGCTTTGAGGGTTATGAGCCGGGTGACCAGGGCCTCAGTCCGATTCAGAGTGGTTGCGGCAATAGCCGCGGCCGCCGCACAGATCATTCTCTGTTCTGCCTCCGTCACGGAGGTCAGATTCGGCTCCGACGCCAGGGCGCACGTCGAAGCGGATGGCACGAGGCTGCATCACGCCCACAACGACACCGACTGCGCGGCTTGCACTGGGCGCCATCTTCTCGCGTCGTCCGAGCTTCAGGCTCCGCACCCCGTCGGTATTTCGCGATCTGCGCCGGGGCTGCGCGTGGACTACGAGATAGTTGTCCGCACGGCACATCACTTCGACACCCGCTCCCGCGCTCCTCCCGCACTTCCCGCCTAGCCAGTAGCACGCGGCACTTCGCCCGGCGCTGGCCGCTCCTCGAATGAGCTTCGCGCGAGGCATCGAGCATCCCGCCCGCGCCCACAACCGAACGGGAAAATTTCAAATGCGAGGAAGGTTTATCCTCGGCGCACTCGTCAACACGATGTGCGTCGGCGCGCTCGACGGACAGCAGATGCCGGGAGCACGACCCGGCGTCGCCGCCGGTGCGTCACAGGATTCGTTGAGGCTGACACGAGCTGCCGCCATTTCGATGGCGCTGGCGGGAAATCCTCAACTCGAGATTGCACGAGAGCAGACTGCGCAGTTTCGCGCGCTGCAGGTCCAGGCACGGGCCTTTCCAGATCCGTCCGTCACCGCTTCGCTCGATAGCCAGACCGGCTTCTTCCGCTCTTCATCCGGCGGCCAGAAGAACGTCGGTGCAGGGCTCTCGGTGCCCTTTCCGGACAAGTTCCGGCTGCGAAACAACGTCGCTGCCGGAGATGTAGGCGCGGCCGAGGCGTCGTATTCTGCTCTGCGCACCCAGATAGCGGCGCAGACCGCGGACGTCTACGACTCGCTGCTCCTCGCAATCAGGCATCTGGCTGACATCGCCAACAGCAGACGGCTCGCCGATGATTTCCTTCAGCGGACGCAATCGCGCTTCCAGGCAGGGACAGTCCCGCGGCTCGATGTCATAAAGGCCCAGGTGGATGTCGCCAAGGCGACAAACGATCTCATCTCCAACGAGCGGGACATCGCCAACGCCCGCTCGGCGCTGGCGCGGCTCCTCGGTGTCTCTCTCGGATCACCCATCGCACCGTTGGATTCGCTCGCCATTCCGGCTGATGTCCCGCCGCTCGAGCTGCTCGAGAGCTTTGCGCTCGCCTCTCGCGCCGAGGTTGCCGGCATCGCGGCTCAGCGTCGTGGCGCTAGCTCGGCAACTTCGCTTGCCCGTGAGTTCTGGCTTCCCGATCTGACTCTCGGCGTCAGCCGCGACCTGAGTCCGGGAACGCCGCCCGCCGCGTTCTCAACGGGACTCGCCTTCCCGTTTCCGATCCTTTTCTGGCAGCACACGAGTGGCGAGATCGCGCAGGCACAGCATCGCGAGCGCGAGCTCGCGGCTTCCGAGCGGGACATTAGGGCGGCAATCGGTGAAGACGTTCGAACCGGCTACGCCACCGCCACCGCCGCGCTTCGACAGGCGATCTATCTGCGCGACCAGCTCCTCCCTGCCGCACGCGAGGCGTTCCGAGCCGCTTCCGCGAGCTACGCCATCGGCGGGTCGTCCGCGTTCGAAGTGATTGACGCGAGGCGCACGCTGCTCGACGCCGAGAGCCAGTACTCGAATGCGCTGGCCGCCGCGAACACATCACGATCGGAGCTCGAGCGCGCGATCGGCGCGCCTCTCGACTCGATCGCTCAACGGGAAAACAATGCGAAATAGATCTGCCGCGAAGATCGCGGTCGTCGCGCTGCTCACTGCCTGCTCGAGCAAGAGCAAATCATCCGATCCCACGGACAGCGCAAGTGCATCCGCGGCGGCCACCGAGCGAAGCTCGGGGTTCAGCTTGACAGCAGCGCAGAAGGCCCGCATTCAGGTCATCCCCGTCGCGCAAACGCTGTTTCAGCCGACGCTCGACGTGACCGGCACGGTCGCTTTCAATGGAGACCGTTCGACCCAGGTGTTGTCGCCGGTGTCAGGACCGGTTGCGCAACTGCTGGTTCAGGTCGGGACGCGCGTCGCGCGCGGGACACCGCTTGCGACTGTCGCCTCGCCAGATTTCGCCAGCGCAGTCGCCGCCTACAGAAAGGCCGAATCAGCGTATCGCAATCTCCAGCGCATCGCCGATCAGGATGTCGAGCTGTTCAAGACCGACGCGATCGCCCGGCGGGATGTCGAGCAAGCGCAGACTGACGCCGCGGCCGCGTCAGCCGACAGGGACGCCGCGCTAGAGCAGATGCGGTCGCTTGGCGTGGACGCAGGCTCTATCGAGCGGATCCGGTCGAATCCCGCCGTTCGGAATATTCCTGCCGTCATTCGGTCGCCGATCACTGGCACCGTAGTCGAGCGACTGATCACGCCCGGACAGCTTCTCCAGGCCGGAAGCACACCTGCTTTCACAGTCGCCGATTTGTCTTCCGTGTGGGTGATGGCCAACGTCTTCGAGGGAGACCTGGCCAATGTTCGGAAAGGGCAGACGGCGACGGTCTCGAGCAGCGTTTCGCCTCAGCCTTTCGCCGCCATCGTCGATTATGTGTCGGCGCTCGTGGATCCGACGTCGCGGGCGACAGCAGTGCGGCTCCTTGTCCGCAACCGAAACGAGCTGCTCAAGCGCGACATGTATGTCCGCGCATCGATTCACTCGAACGTCAACCGGAGCGGAATTCTGATTCCTTCGTCCGCCGTCCAGCGGGACGATGAGAACCTTCCGTTCGTATTTGTCGAGGCGGCAAATGGAAGCTATGGCCGGCGTCGCGTTACGCTCGGCGCGCATGTCGGGGACAGGTACGAAGTCACGTCAGGGCTCAACCCCGGCGAGAGAGTCGTAGCCGACGGCGCCCTCTTTGTGCAGTTCGCGGAGAGTCAGTGATCGAGGGCGACCCCGGCAAGGCTGAGCTGACGCCGGACCGCGCCCAGGAAGAGGCGGCGGCCGAACGAATCGAGACGAGCACGCCCTCGGCGATCCACCGAATCGTTCGAGGCGCGCTCTCGCAACCGCTTCTCACCGCGATCCTCGCCGTCGCCCTCATCGGAGCCGGAGTCTGGTCGTTCCTGCGCCTTCCGGTGGACGCCTATCCAGATCTGTCTCCGCCCCAGGTGGAGATAATCTCCCAGTGGCCCGGTCACGCTGCCGAGGAAGTCGAGCGGCTCATCACCGTACCCACCGAGGCAGGCATGAACGGTACGCCGAACCTCAAGGTGATGAGATCGGTTTCGCTTTACGGCCTGTCGGACGTCGTCCTGACTTTTGAGGACGGGACAGACAACTACTTCGCCCGGCAGCAGACGTTCGAGAGGCTGCCCGACCTCGAGCTTCCCTCGGGCGTGAGCCCCGGCGTCGTCCCCCTGTCGTCGCCGTCGGGCCTCATTTACCGCTATGTGATCCAGAGTCCCGATCGGTTGCCGATGGAGCTCAAGAACATCCAGGACTGGGTTCTCGAAAAGCAGTACCGGTCGGTGCCGGGAGTCGCCGACATGTCGTCGCTCGGCGGGACCACCATGCAGTACCAGGTGCTGCTCGATCCGACGCGTCTCGCCGGCGCGGGACTGTCAGTGGCCGACGTTGGCACGGCTCTCGAGGCCAACAACGGGAACGCGGGCGGCGGCTTCTACTCCGAGGGCGGACAATTCTACTACGTTCGCGGACTCGGGAGAGTGCAGACGACGGACGACATCGCCAGTGTCGTCCTGGCGGTCAGGAATGGAGCGCCCGTTCTCGTGAAGGACGTCGGAGACGTCGTAATCGGCAGCGCTCCGCGGCTCGGCCAGTTCGGATTCAACTCGGAGAACGACGCGGTAGAGGGAATCATCGTGCTCCGCACCGGCGAGCAGGCGCAGACTGTCCTCAAGAGAGTCGAGGCGAAGACGGACCAGCTCAACCGCTCCGTTCTTCCCAAGGACGTGAAGATCGTCCCGTTCTACGATCGGAGCGAGCTCATCGCGCTCACGACGCGAACAGTCGAGGAGAACCTGCTGCGAGGAATAATCCTCGTCGTCGTAGTGCTGATCTTCTTTCTCTACGACCTGCGGTCGGGGCTGATCGTTTCGACTGCGATCCCGCTCTCGCTGATGTTCGCGTTCATCTGCCTCGACCTCAAGCACATCCCGGCAAACCTGCTCTCGATCGGCGCGATCGACTTCGGAATCCTGGTGCACGGCGCCGTGGTCATGGTCGAGAACATCCACCGGCAGCTCGCGCGCAGATACGGCACGAAATACAATCTCATCGACGTCATCGTCGAGGCGGCATCGGAGGT
>JBGPLS010000221.1:0-4966 GCA_041486565.1 Gemmatimonadaceae bacterium | reverse complement strand
GATCAGCGGGTAGCCGTGCCCCTCCTCGACGTATTTCAGCTCCATGGCGAAAAGATCGAGCGCCACTGTTCGGGCACCGGCACCGGCTTGCCGTCGGCGCCGATCGTCACGTAGACGATTGCCGCCTCGCAGATGAGCGCTCCGTTCTGGTTGTGCGCCGTCTGCTTCACGGTGAAGCTAGTGTTGCCGATGGACAGCAGTCCGGTCCTGATGATGAAGTCGTCATCCGGGCGGGCTGGCATGCTGTACGACGCCTCGACGTGGCGCACGACCGCCATCAGCGCGCGCTTGAGGTACTCGTCGAAGGGCATGTGACGCTCGAGCGCCGCCCACCGCGCGCGCTCGAGGAGCATCAGCATGTAAGCGTGGTTCACATGCCCGGCGGTGTCGCAGTCGCTCGCGTAGATGTGGATCGTCAGCTCGTCAGACATTGGGATCAGGTACCGGGTACCCGGTACCAGGTACCGGATTCAGACATCGAGAATCGAAAGTTAACCAGAAAAGAGTCGGTCCTTCCCCGGCGCGCGCTGCTTCGAGCGCTGCGGCGAATGCCTTCGCGCTGTAGGTGGCGTCGAGCCTTATGCCGGACACGCTCTGTAACGTTGCCGCCGCCTCGGTGCCCGCCGCCAGAGGACGGCCGTAACCGCCACCGTAAACGTTGTGCACGACGCGCAGGTTTTCGTCGCGCACCGGGGGCGGAATTTCGCCGGTGGCAGACGCGATCAGCCGCGCCGTGTCGCGGACGATACGCCGCACCGTTCGCCGATTGGCATACATGCGGGGGCCGACACGCGCGCCAATGATCGGAATGTCGAGCCCGGCGATGGCAAGGCCGAGCGCAAGTCCGGCCACCGTGCCGCCACTGGCCAGTGGAAGCACTATCCGGCTAGGGGCGGGCGCGGTGCCATCGCGTATCTGCGCGGCTAGCTCGAGCCCGGCGTTGACGTGACCCAGGACGCCCAGTGGAGTGGCGCCGCCGAGCGGAATGAAATGCACCGTCCGCGTGAGGCGAACGTACTGCAAGCGCAGCATCGCGCCGATTGGCGTGCGGCCGACGCTGCCGTTGCTCAGCTCGCTCGCATTCCTTTTCGCAACGAGCTCGGCGACGGGATTCATGTCGTGCCGCCATCGCATCGCGATCGTGTTGGCGCCGAGTAGCCGCGCGTGGATCGCCGTCGCGAGGACGTGCGTCGAGCCGATTCCCCCGAGCGTCAGCACCGTGTCGCCCGGATGGACGGAGCCGAGCAGAAACTCCAACGCGCGGACCTTGTTTCCGCCGGAGAACGGTGCGTTGAGATCGTCGCGCTTGATCCAGAGATCGTCCGCGCCGGCGATGCCGGTGATGCGCTCGACGGGCGAGGGGAGGGATGCGACGCAAAGCTCCGCGCGCGGCAGCTCGCGAAGCGCGGGAAAGCGCTCGTAGAGAGGGATGTCGCCCTCTGTGGGAAGCGAGGCGGTGACTGCCGGGTTCGTCTGCACGCCCCTAATCGTATTCGCTAGATTGGCAGGATGAAGGCGTCAAGCCAGGAAATGCTGTTGTACATCGACACCCGCGAGCAGGTCGATCTCTTTCTCGACGACATCACGGGAGTGCGCGAGATTGCCCTCGACACCGAGGGTGCGAGCTTCCATCGGTTCATCGATCGAATCTATCTCCTCCAGATCACGACGCGTGACCGCAGCGCGGTGATCGATCCGATTCCGATCGGGGCCCCAGCGCGCCTCGGAAAGATTCTCGAGGATCCCGCGGTGGAAGTCGTCTTCCACGACGCCGACTACGACCTGCGGCTGCTCCACCAGGATTACGGCTGGCACGCCAACAACATCTTCGATACGCGCATCGCGGCACAGCTGCTCGGCATCAAGTCCTTCGGGCTGGCGGCGCTGCTGGAGCAGTTCTTCGACGTCAAACTCGACAAGAAACACCAGCGCGCCGACTGGTCGCTCCGTCCGCTGACTCAGGGGATGCTCGACTATGCCGCGCAGGACACCCGGCACCTGCTCGACCTGCGCGACGAGCTGCACGCCCGGCTCGAGAAGCTCGAACGCCTCGAGTGGGCGAGGGAGGAGTTCGACCGGCTCGAGGGGACGAAGTGGGAGCCCGACGACGGATCGCAGACATTCCTCAGGATCAAAGGGGCGCGCGACCTGACCAGGCGCGAGCTTGCGCTGTTGAGAGAGCTTGTGCCGTGGCGCGACAGCGTCGCACGGGACATCGATCGCGCGACGTTCAGGGTGATGGGGAACGAAGTGCTGCTCGACATCGCCCGAACGGCACCCCGCAACGTCAAGCAGCTGGCGACGCTCAAGGGAATGCCGCGGGGAATACTCGACCGCGGCGGCGCGGCGATTCTCTCGGCGGTGCAGCGCGGACTGGAGGTGGCCGAGGAGCATCTGCCGCGTTTTCCGCGGGCAGCGAAGTGGGAGCGCGAGGACGACTTCGAGGAGAGAGTGTCGAAGCTAAAGGCTGTGAGAGACGCGGCGGCGACGCGACTGTCTCTGGATCCCGGGGTTCTCTGCTCGCGGGAGAGACTCGAGGCGATCGTGAGAAGGCGACCCGAGCGGGTGAGAGATCTTGAGGATGTGCCGGGGTTGAGACGGTGGCAGATTGGCGAGATGGGGGAGGAGTTCGTCGAGGCGCTCCGCGCTTGAGATGGACTCGATTTGGGGACAGATCGGTGGGGTCGCCGGTGAGGCGGTGAGGCAGTGAGAACTACAAAAGAAAAGGGGGAACAGCACTCGATGCCTCCGACCCGGCCCGCAGTTGCAGTTCCCCCAAAAAAGAAGATCCGTCTTGAATCCGGGAGCACGGGCAGCGCGAGATGCCGCCCTGGTTTTCCTCACAGTCTCACCGCCTCACCGGCGACCCCACAGATCCATCCGCCGATCGAGTCTATCTCACGCGGTCTCTCAGAATCCGAGGTAAGCCCTCACCCGCGGCTCCATGTTCTCGGGGGTCCAGAATGGCGACCAGACGAGATTCATCGTCGCGTTCTCGACGCCCGGCAGGCTCATCACCTCGCGCTCGGCCTCGCCCATGATCTCTGGGCCCGAGGGACAGCCGGGTGACGTGAGCGTCATGTCCACCGTGACTTTCGCGCCGTCAACGTGGATGCCGTAGACGAGTCCCAGATCCATGATGTTGAGCTGGAGCTCGGGGTCCTTCACTCTCCGTAGCGCAAGCTTCACCTGATCTTCGCTGACTACTGGTTCCGTGGCGGAGGTGGTGTCTTCTGTCATAGTTCTAAATGTAATGGCGCCCCGGGGACATGTAACTGCAACCGAGAGACCCACAGCGGCGAGCGGTCAGAAGCGCAGCGAATCAGCCGCTAGCCATGAACTGCAGCCTTCGGCTCAAAGCGCGCTTTGTTTTGCTAGCGGCCGGCCGCTGAAAAGCTGTCAGCGGGACGCTGTGTCTCTCTCAGTTTGCTTTTTTTGTTCTCTTCGACGTGCTCTTCCTGACGACGTGGCGCTTCACCGCGCTTTTCGACTTCGAGTGCTTCACTGCCCGCGACGATTTTGCGCGGCGACTCGCCAGCGCGCAGCTCACCCGCTTCCGGGCGCTTCCGCGGCGCACAGCCTTTCCTCGCCGCGCCTTCAGAACGGTGCAGCGAACCGGCCTGATCCGCGTGTTCCATCCGATCTCGCGGTCGGCGCGGAATGCTTCGGGCATCGCCAACATCGGCGTCGGGCCATCCATCACGGCCAGCACCGCCGCGTCCGACAGATCGGCGCGCACGTCGGCGATGAGCTTGCCCGGGTGCCGCGCCCTCGCGGCGTGCACCCGGTTTGTCAGCAGGACGACGAACATCTCGCGGTCGGGGTCGATCCAGATCGAAGTCCCCGTGTAGCCGGTGTGTCCGTACGCGCGCTCGGTGAGGTAGCGGCCAGACCCATAGTCGCCGTCGGCGGTGTCCCAGCCGAGTGCGCGATGCCCGATGGCGCCGCGGCGCGTGAAGAGCGAGACGGTGGAGTCGCTGATGATATGCACGCCGTCGTACGTTCCGCCGTTCAGCATCATCTGCGCGAAGATCGAGAGATCGGCCGCGGTGCTGAACAGTCCCGCATGGCCGGCAATTCCGCCGAGTGCGTAGGCGTTCTCGTCGTGGACCTCGCCGCGGAGCGGATAGCCGCGGGGCGGAGTCAGCTCGGTGGGCGCGACGCGATAACGGAGCGAGTCCGCGGGGCGATAGAAGGTGTCGTGCATTCCGAGCGGGCCGAACACTCGCCGCGCGAGGAAGCGATCGAGGCGCTCGCCGGACACTGATTCGACGATCATCCCGAGGACGTCGGCGCCCAAGTCGGAGTAGACGTACGCGCGGTCGGGCGGGTACTCGAGCTGCGTGCTGAGCACGAAGTCGCGCGCTTCCTGCGGGCTGTGGGCGATGCGCCAGAGGTCGCGGCCGGCGGGAAGGCCGGAGCGATGAGCCAGCAGCTCGCGGACCGTGACCTGGTCCTTGAGTCCGCCGGAGAATGCGGGGAGATATCGGAAGACGGGAGCGTCGAGGTCGACTTTCTTCTCGTCGTAGAGCACCATGATCGCGGTCGTGGTGCCGACGACCTTGCTGAGAGACGCGATGTCGTAGATCGTCCGCTCGGCGTCCACTGCCGAGCTGACCGGCGACCAGGAGAGCTTCCCGAAACCTTTCTCCCAGACCGCGGCTCCCTTCCGCCCGACGACTACGGACGCACCAGGGTACCCGCCAGCGCTGATGCCGCGCTGGACTACGCGGTCTATGGCTTCGAGGCGGGAGGAAGACATCCCAACCGCAGCCGGCGCTTTTGCCGGAAGACCGTTGTCACCATGGGAAAGCGTGAGGACGGTCAGAATGACTCTCAGCACTTCAACTCCTTGCTACCGATAGAGGTACACATTGCGCTGCCTGAAGTTCCACCGGGAACCCCTGTAGCGACTGTCAAAACGGCGCTTGGCACCTTCTTTTAGGGGACGACCTGTGGGAACAGG
>JBGPLS010000220.1:0-4979 GCA_041486565.1 Gemmatimonadaceae bacterium | reverse complement strand
GCCTTCAGTATCGACCGCTTGCTCTTCTCGTAGAAATTCTCGAGAAACTGCCGCCGGTTGCTGGCAAAATAGCTGAGGGAGACGAGGAGCCCGGTCTGCTGGTCGTTGTTGTTGTTGCGGAGCGACCACTTGACCCGCGGCAGCGGAGGATTCTGCCGGTACCAGGTACGCCCGATTTCGGCGGGGGTGAGCGTTCGATCCATCGTTTCGGCGGTGCC
Source organism: Gemmatimonadaceae bacterium (assembly GCA_041486565.1). Taxonomy (GTDB): domain Bacteria; phylum Gemmatimonadota; class Gemmatimonadetes; order Gemmatimonadales; family Gemmatimonadaceae; genus UBA4720. The sequence continues at coordinate 4,761 of JBGPLS010000220.1, read as the reverse complement.
GCCGTTTCCGAACGTCTCGTAAAGCCGGCTGATGCCGTTATGGGTCGCCGCCAGGAACATGAGATAGCCCGGAGACCATGTGTCGAAATCCCCATGGGTGAAAACTCCGGGCATTCCCAGTCGCGTCATCTCCTGGACGTTGTTCCACCCGAGCAGCTGCCATTCGTTGGTGAGCAGTGGATCGACCCACGCATTGTACGGTCCGTCACCGACCGTGTTGTCGTAAAGGAAAGGAACCGACTCGTGGAGGTCGTGGAGAACCTGCGCCTGAAAGCCGAGGTAGGTATCGAGGACGTTCTGCGACAGCTTGAGCGTGAGGCCCATGGCGTCGCGGTTGTTGTCGTGCCGGACGTAGTGGCCCCAGTAGATGAGGTCGGGGTACGTCTCGTTCGGGTGCGCCATGTGCCAGCGGAAGACATCCACTTCGCGATCGCGGCCGTCGACTTCGACGATCGGCGTGATCAGCGTGATCAGGTGGTCGCGAATGTTGCGGATGTACGGACTGTCGTCGACGGCCAGTCGGTAGGCGAGCTCCATCAACGCCGTGGGCGCGCCCGATTCCGGAGAATGAATGGTGCCGGTGATGTAATAGACCGGCGCCACTTCATCGATGATTTTCTGCGCCGTCGCATCGTCCATGCTGATCGAGCGCGGATCGGCGAGTTTGCCGAGCCGCGCCGTGTTGCTGTCGAGGCCCGCCATGAGTGCTTCCGAGGCGACCGCAACGGCGATCATCTCCCGCCCTTCCTCGGTCTTGCCGATAGAGAAGACTCTGACCCTCGGCGTCGCCTTGGCGAGCATCCTCATGTACTCGTAGACCTCTTTCGAGTACGGAAGGTTGTTGCGCGCGCCGGCGATGTCGCCGAGTACGACGCGGGGCGTCGGGACGGTCGGCGAGGCGGGGAGGTAATCCACGAGGGGCGAAAGGAAGAACGGCTCCGTCGTGTATTCGTGGATCTTCTTTGTGTATTCCGAGTCGATTGCCTGGGAGAGGCTGCGTCCAGCCTTTGCCGAGGAGAGGTCAACCGCCGTGCCACCGTCCTGGACAGCGGGCTGATTCTGCGCAGCTGCCGGCGCGGGCGAGGTGAGGAGAAGCGCGACGAGGGATGCCGGGATCAAGAGCGAAAGGTTCTGGTGCATCATTAGGTGTTGGTTCATGTTCGAAGTGCCGCGCTAATCTATCCCGGTGGTTGAGGAATCGCTCCGACGGCCGCGCTCTATTTCGTACCGGGAAGAGTTTTTGCGGCAGCCTTTCGAGACGCAAGCGTGGGATAGGCAACGTCCGGCGGGGCGCCGCCATATGGCCAGTCGCGCTCCTTGCCCGGAAAGTCAGGCCGAGGACGGGTCGTGATATAAGTCGCGACGTCGAATGCCTGCTGGGGTGTCAGCGTGCCCGGGCGATCCCGCGGCATCAGGTGGTGAATGAACGCGGCGGCGCTTCTCACGCGGCCCATTCCCGCGCCGACGTTGAAGGACCGCGGTCCCCAGAGCGGTGGCGCGGCCGGCGAGCCGTTTCCATCGGCACCGTGGCAGGCGATGCAAATCGTCGCGAAGATCTGCCTTCCCCGCGCCGTGTCTCCGTCGAGTGGATCGAGCCTGGGCACGCCCTGTCCCTGCATCTCCGCGCCGGGCGGAAAACCGCGCGAGAGGAACGCGATGTAGGTGACCATGTCGCGCATGTCGCGACCCTTCATCTCCAGTGCCTTTCCGTTCATGCTGCGCTCGAAGCAGTCGTTGATCCGATCCTCGAGGAGATCGACGTGGCCGCTGCGCGCGCGGTACTGGGGGAACCTCGAATACGCCCCCACGAGCGGCATTGCGTTGGCTTGTGTTCCGTCACCGATGTGACAGTTGGCACACGAAAGCGCGGCGCCGACGTTTCGCGGCAGGCTGTCGCGCGTGCTGTGGATCAGCGCGCGACCGCGACGGACCGACTCTAGCGTGATGGAGTCGGTGATTTCTGACTCCGCGGGGACGCGAAAAGGAATGGCCGCAGGCTCCTTCGGGTTTGCGACGATGGATGAGGTACGGCTCGCGGGCACCCGGTTCGGCGCATCGCGGCACGAGACCGAAGCGAGCAAAGCCAGGGCGGGCAGAAGCACGATTCTGCGGAGATTCTGAGGCATGGGTGCTCGAAGCGACATCATACTAGAGGCGGTGCGCGCGGGCCGCAACATCTCCCGCTCGCCGCTGATGTGGCGACGCCTATCTTTGTGATTTCCCGGCCGTTTCCGGTCTCGCCGAGCGAATCCATTCGGCGATCTTTCCTGCAACGTAGGCATCTCCAAGCGCATTGAGATGTGAGTCATCCGGGAGGTGGATGTCCGACCTCGCCACTGACGGGTCGGCGAGATCGATGTAGGGTGTCGAAATCCGCGCCAGCGTCCGACGGAGCGCGGGGGTCGAGCGCCAGCCGTCGCGGGCCGGCAGTCTCACGAAGAGGATCGAGCTGCCCTTCGCTCTTGCGTCGCGAGCCATCGCCTCGATCATCGCGGCGTTCACGCCGAACCACTCGCCGCGGCCAGTGCGGTAGCTCAGTCGGCGCGACACCACTTCGATCGCACGCCAGATCGCCGAGTGGTGTAGCACCATGCTCTTGAGAGCGCCGGGCTTGTCCGACGGTCGCTGCGGGCGGAGTGAGTCGCCCTCCAGCACAAAAGTCGGTTTTGTCATTCCCTCCACTGTACGGAACGCCGTCAGGCTGCGGTTCCAGTCGTCGTCAACGAATCCCACGACGATCAAGTCGGGGCAGAGGGCGAGTGCGTTGTGCCTCAGACTCATCCACATCTGGTCGGTTCCGAAGCCGGGCATCGCGACATTGTAGACGTTGAATCGGTGCGACAAACTGTCAGCCAGCTGCGCCCCGATGGTCCTCTCGAAGGCGATTCCGGAACCGAAGAAGAAGGAGTCGCCCACCATGACGATGCGGCGGCCCCCGCATGTGTCGGGAAAATCCTCGGCTGCGCGCATGCCCTGGGCGTTACTGCTGTAAGTAGCGGAGTCTCCACCGAGCTTCCACACAAATGAGCGATGCGCCTTCAGGCGCCAGCCGGTGAGGGAATCGGCTTCGAAGTTTCTGCTCACGCGCGAAGTGCGCTCGCCGACGTACCAGCGGCGGGCAGGCCGCAGCTCGGGACGAAACCGCAGGAGGAACTCCCCTCCGGCAAGCGCAATCACCAGGGAGAGGACGACAAGCGCAACACCGGCGATGACGCCGGATTTTCCGCGGACTTTGCTCAGCAGGACTTTACGGAAGAGAGGGATTCGGTCCCTCGGGTGATGAAGCGACCGGCGCTCTTATTCGTCTCTGCGGCGTGACGGAGGATAGCGTGTGAGCTTCGTGCCGCCGGGACCATAGAGCTGCTTTCGCACCCTCAGTGCGAGCCACAAAGCCGACGCCGCTCCGGCGCCAACCTGCAGCGTGCGAATGATGCTGCTTCTCGCTGGAGACCTCTTCGGATGCCGGAGCGCTCGCATTGCGTCTCCGAGTTTCATTGGAGCATAGACGGAGGGTGAGGGACTCGAACCCCCAAGCGCTTGCGCGCGCCAGTTTTCAAGACTGGTGCAATAGCCATTCTGCCAACCCTCCTGCACACTATTACGCCTGAGCCGCTGCTCACGCAAATTATTTGGTTCCGCCCGCTTCCTCAATGCCGCGCAGTGCAACCAGGTGATTCCATGAACGCTCGCACAAAGCTGTCGGTGATGATGTTCCTTCAGTACTTCGTCTGGGGCGCCTGGTACGTCACGATGAGCACCTACCTCGGGACGACGCTCAAGTTCGACGGCACGCAGATCGGACTGGCGTACGGGAGCACCGCGATTGCGGCAATGGTGTCGCCCTTCTTCGTCGGCATGATCGCCGACCGCTTCTTCCCGACGCAGCGGATAATCGCCGTGCTTCACGTTGCCGGTGCCGCGGTGCTGTATCTCGTCTCAACGATGACGACCTTCGGACGCTTCTATCCGCTGCTCATTCTCTACGCGCTGCTCTTCATGCCGACGCTGGCGCTGACCAATTCCATCTCCTTCGACAACATGGAAAACTCGGCGAAGGAGTTCCCGAGGGTGAGGGTGCTGGGCACCATCGGATGGATCCTCGCTGGGATCATCGTCGGGCAGCTCGGGCTCGAGGCGTCGGCGATGCCGATGAAGATCGCGGCCGGCGCCTCGCTGCTGCTTGGGCTCTATTCACTCGCCTTGCCACACACGCCTCCCCACGCGGCGGGGAAGCCGCTCAGCGTGCGCGACATTCTGGGACTCGATGCGTTGTCGCTGCTCAAGGACCGGTCGTTCGCGGTCTTCGTAATCGGATCGTTCGTCCTCTGTATCCCTCTCCAGTTTTACTACGCGTTCACCAATCTCTTTCTGAACGAGACGGGACTTCCCGCGGCCGCGACGAAGATGACGCTGGGACAGGCGTCCGAGGTCGGGTTCATGCTCCTGCTGCCCCTGGCCCTGCTGCGCCTCGGGGTAAAGAAGATCATGCTCATCGGAATGGCGGCGTGGACACTGCGCTATTTGATGTTCGCGCTGGGTAACACCGGCTCTCTCGTGTGGATGCTCTACCTCGGCATTCTCCTCCACGGAGTTTGTTACGATTTCTTTTTCGTGACCGGTCAGATTTACGTCGATCAGAGCGCGGGTGTGCGGATTCGCGCCGCGGCACAGGGGCTGATCGCGTTCGTGACGCTGGGCGTCGGGCTGTTCATCGGATCTTGGGCCTCCGGTCGCGTCGTGGATGCGTATGCGACGGTCGGC
>JBGPLS010000219.1:0-4995 GCA_041486565.1 Gemmatimonadaceae bacterium | reverse complement strand
GGGTTTGCCGGTGAGGCGATGAGACGGTGAGAACAACGTATACATCGGCGCCGATTCCAAGGCTCATTCTATGAAACAAGTCTTTCTTGTTTTGATTTACAGCAGCTGCGCTCGTCGCCAGGGCTAACGGGTGCAGTTCCCAAAGACTTTGCAGTTCTCACCGTCTCGTCGCCTCACCGGCAACCTCACAGATCCAGACATACCACGACCCCGAGGAGACCCCGAGGAGAGCCCGACGATGTCATCCTGTTATTGCCTGCACTCGCCGTGCGGATCGGGCTTCTGCTTGTCCACAACAAGACGATGGTCGAGGTTCGCGATGTGGGCTGCGACGTCGGCCACGAAGCTCGCGACGCTCGCCAGGTGCGAGTAGTTGATGTACTGCGGCTCATCCGTGAGCTGGTGATAGTCGCTGTGGCCACCGGTCGTGATGAACGTGATCGGAATGCCATACCGCGCGTACTCGTAATGGTCGCTCCGGCAATAGATGTTCTCCGGATGGCCATTGGCGTCGAAGGTGTAGTCGAACACGAAGTTGTGGCCTCCGCTCTTGTTCACTGATTCGACAAGATCCCCCATCTCCGTCGAGAGACGACGGCTCCCGATCAGCTCCACGTAACGCGGCCCGCCTCCCGGAATGTCCGCGGCTTCGCCGCGACCGATCATGTCGATGTTGAGCTGCCCCACGATCGAATCGCGCGGCACGGTGGGATTGTCGGTGAAGTATTCGGAGCCGAAGAGTCCGGCTTCCTCCGCGGTATGCCAGACGAAGATCAAGGACCGTTTCGGCCTGGGTGACGAGAGCGCGAACTTCTCGGCGATCTCGAGAAGACCGATTGAGCCGGAGCCGTCATCGTCGGCACCGTTGTAGATCGAGTCCAGCCGGGCGGGACGAATGCGGTGGAGGCTATCGACGTTGATGTGAATGGACGCCCGCTCTTCCGGCGTCAGGCCGCTGCCGGGAAACTGCGTCCCCTCGTGCGTCCTTGCGACATAGATGCGCTCGGCTGCCTCGTTGTACGCCTTGAGCGAGTCGTGATCCAGGGGACCCGCGCGACGAGTCCCGAGGTGGTCGTTGTGCGCACCAATTGCGACGTACTCGCCGCGAAGCTTCGCATCGCTTCCTCTTAGAATCGCAACGACGTTGCGCGCCGGGGCCGGGTTGATGGTGTAGCGAACCGCGCCGTGAAGCGTGCGGCCGACCGTCCCCGGCCGGGCGTTCGCGAGCGGCACGCCGAGAAATTTCTTGACTGACGCCAGCGGGACGCCGATGGTCAGGCGGGTTTGGACAGTGTCGCGGTCGCTCTGGAGGCGGAGCGAGCGGTTGAGCGCGAATGCACGGAGCTGCGGCAGCTGTGCGTCAGGGACGACCGCCATGAACGCTGCCGCGTTCGAATACCGGCGACCGGCAGCGATGCTGGGGCTGGCCACGAAAACCACTTTCCCCGCCGCCTGCTCCGACGTGATCGACGCTGTCGAATCCGACGGATTCCCCGCAAAGATCACCTGAAGTCCGTCGATCGACTTCGGAATTCCCGTGCCGCTGAGCGGAAAGAAATCGGTGCCCGCCACGACGCGCTCGCTGTCCGCCATGAGCGGAGCCGTGAGATCGACCGTCCGGATGTACAGCGGCACCGCCTGAAAGAATGTGCCGCTGTCCCCCGCCGGTATAAGGCCGAGTCGCCGAACCTCTCGCTCGATGTAGGCTGTGCCTTTCATTCCGCCTTCTTCACCCGCCCGGCGACCCATCATCGAATCGTCGGCGAAAATGTAGAGGCGCGTCATTGCGTCGGCGGCCGTGATTGCGGCCGTGGTCGGCCTGGGGGCTCGCTTGACTGGAAGCGCCGACTGCGCGGAGACGGCAGCCGACGAAAGAAGGCTCGCCACCGCGATGAGCGCTGGCGCGATTATGCGAATCGATCTTGTCATGATTTCGCCGTCCGGCTGAATCCGTCCTCGCCGTCGAACAGCTGGAGCTTCTCGACGTGCATCCACCGGCTGCCTTCGCCGATGCGGGTGAGGAGTGCGAGAATCTCCGGATCGCCGAGGTCCGAGCTGCGACTCTTCGCCATGAAGCGGCAGCGGTACTGGTCCACCAGAGTCACCGCTCGCTCCGTCACCGGATAAACCGTATTCCCGCGATTGGTGATGGCATGGAGCAGGAAGGTCGACCCGGCGATGGCGGCCGTCAGCTCATCGGCCAGCTCCTCGGGCTGGAGGGTGCTCTCGACGTAGACATCCACCCCTGTAACCTTTCGCGTGCCGACGGCGCTCGCCGCGACCTCTGTCGTGCGCGGCGGCAGCTTCATCGCCTGGAAGTCGCGGGCGGCGCTCGTGCCCGACACCTTACCGAGGTTCGAGATCACCGCCGCCGCGAACTCCGTCGTCGTGGACGGCTTCGCTGATCCCGCCATGTCGCCACTCCGTACACCGCTTTCCAGTGTTACCAGAACCGCCTGCTCGATGTCGCTCGCAGCTCCTCCTTCACCGATGTGGCGGAGCATCATCGCCGCGCTGAGGATCAGCGCCGTCGGGTTTGCTACATTTTTTCCGGCGATGTCCGGCGCCGAGCCGTGCACGGCTTCGAAGATCGCGACGTCGCTCCCGATGTTGGCCGATGGCGCGAACCCGAGCCCGCCCGTGAGACCCGACGTCAGATCGCTGAGGATGTCGCCGTTCATGTTCGTCGTGACGATGACATCGAACTGTTCCGGCCGCATGGCGAGCTGATGCGCGCAATTGTCGATCAGAATGTGCTTCGCCTCGATCGACGGATAGTTGGGGGCGATGTCCTCGAAGGTGTGCTGGAGCATTCCTTCGGTGAGCTTGAGGATGTTGGCCTTCGTCGCGCAGTGAACGCTCTTACGTCCCGCCGCGATCGCGAACTCGAAGGCGAGCTCGACGATCTTCTCGCAGCCGGTACGGGAGATGATCTTGAGCGCCTGGGCAACGTCCGGAGTCTGCATGTACTCGATGCCGGTGTAGAGATCCTCGACATTCTCCCTGACGATGACGATGTCGAGGTTGCGGCCGGTGAATGGAGTATGAACTCCGGGCAGCTCGCGCACCGGGCGCAGATTCGCGAACGTCTCGAACAGCGTGCGGAGGGTGACGTTCGCCGACTTGTTGCCGTACCCGATCGGCGTCTCGAGCGGTCCCTTGAGAACGACCTTTGTATTCTCGATGGACTCCACCGTCTCCGATGGCACTCCGGATTCGATTCCACGGGCGAAGGCCTTCGCGCCGGCCTCACCTATCTCGGGCTCGATCGCGACGCCGGTGGCGGCGACGACCTCGAGTGCAACGGCCATGACTTCAGGTCCGATTCCGTCACCCGGGATGACCGTGATTTTTCTTTTTTCGAATAGCATGGTCGCAAGTTAACCGGCGGGGCACGGGCGCCAAAGCGCACACGGCACGAGAGCGGGCAGTAGTGCGCGGGCAGTGCGCGGGCAGTGCGCGTGTTGTGCACCACTTATAATGTCCCCTCGTGCCACCATTAGAAATGTCCCCTGTTAGCATGTCATTCTCTCTTTCGAGTGAGTGGCGTGGCGGAGCGGACAGCGATGAGCAGACGGGAGTTGGATCGTGCGGCTGTGTTGGCACGAGTGAAGTCGGAATCGATCACGTTGGCCGAGGCGACACCACTGCTCGGGATTTCGTATCGCCAGGCGAAGCGACTTTATGCGCGCTACAAGGCGCGCGGTGCCAGTGGTCTCAGGCACGCTAGTGCCGGACGGGCCTCTAACCGGTCGCATCCGGCCGGGGAGCGGGAAATGGTGATCTCTCTGGTGCGGGATCACTATAGCGGAGAGAAGAGCAAGGGGACCCTTCAGCGATTTGGTCCGACTCTCACGGCTGAACACCTCTGGAGCGATCATGGCGTGCTCGTTCCGGTGAACACGCTCTCGCGGTGGATGAGCAATGAGGGACTCTGGTCGAGGGCACGGAAGAGGAAATCGAGCCAGCACCGGAGGCGCGAGCGGCGTGATCACTTCGGCGAGCTCGTGCAACTGGATGGCAGCTTCCACGACTGGTTCGAGGGACGTGGCGGCATTACGGCAGGCTGTCTGATGACGATGGTCGATGACGCCACAGGCCGGACGCTGCTTTCGATGGGCAAAGAGGAAACGACATGGGCGGTGGCTAACGTGCTCAAGGCGTGGATCTCGGAGCACGGGGTGCCGCGGGCGCTCTATACCGACTGGAAAAATGTCTACAAGAGAGCGCCTACCTCGAGCGAGCTTTCCCGAGGGGAGACGGAGGTGTTTACGCAGTTTGGCCGGATGTGCGAGAAGCTTGGGATCGAGGTGATCCCGGCATCGAGCCCTCAAGCGAAGGGCCGGGTGGAACGGGCTCACGGCACCCATCAGGACCGGCTGGTGAAGAAGCTCCGTCTCAAGGGAATCGCCAGCTACGAGGCGGCCAACGAGTACTTCCTGAGCGAGTACACGGCGGCTCACAACACCCGCTTCGCGGTGTCGCCGGCGAGCCCGGTGGATTATCACACCAGGAGAGACCGGCGTGCCCCCCTTGCCGATGACGACGCGTTCTGCCTGGAATCGGCGCGCACTGTGGGCAACGATCACGTGGTGCAGTACGGTGCGCGCGGCTTGCAGCTCGAGCGAGTGATACGGGGCCGGGTACCGGCGAAATCGAAGGTACTTGTGCGCGAGACGGAAGACGGCCGCCTGAGAGTGATCCACGTCACAGGCGAGGGTAGAGACCGCCGCGAGCGTGTGCTCAAATGGACAGAGGCGGTACCTCGTGCAACGCGGACGCCAATTACTTCACCGAAGATTTCAACATCATCCACGGCCGTGGCGAAACCAACTACTCCAACCCCGAAACCAGCGCCCGATCACCCGTGGCGCCGCCAACACCAGACCTGGGTAAAGCTCGCCCGGCTGCGCCGGGCAGCCACTGATGTACACCCGTGAGACGTGACGTTTACGATCTCTCTTCAACCAAAACCCAAGGGGACATTTCTAATGG
>JBGPLS010000218.1:0-5005 GCA_041486565.1 Gemmatimonadaceae bacterium | reverse complement strand
TCGCTGGCAATCAAACCCGCATTGTCACCGCCCCACGTCCCAACGATGTCGGTGATGGGCGCCGCAGGTCCGCTGTAGCATCCGAGTGCCGATGCCAGCGACAGGACTGTGACAATCCGCGCCATGATTGCACGGTAACCGGCGGGTTCACTGGCGTCAATTCGAGCTGAATGCTGCAGTTCTTCGCTCGCGGCTGATTCGCTGCGCTTCTGACCGCTCGCCGCTGCGGTCCTTCTCGGTTGACTTTAAGTCACCCAGCCCCGGGCACCACCGGGGGGTCGTGGCATTTGCGCCCGCCCTTATCCCAAACCCGTCTTTCGGTATCCAGAAATGCATGGCGGTACTCGTCGGCGCCGAGCGTCAGCTTGAGAACGCCGAAGTAGCCATGGATCTGGACGGCGGAATTTGCTTCCGGCGGATACCGGACGCCACGCAGCGCGGCCCCGCCGGTTCCGACGATTATCTCCTCGATGCCGTTGACCGAGTCGGCCACGCCCAGCGGCGTCTGGGGCACAAATCTCTCATAATGATGCTCGTGCCCGTTGACGACGAGCTCGACTCCGCCTTCGTACAGGAGGTTCCACAGTCCTGCAACGGCAGGGGCACCTCCGTGAAAGTCGCCCGAGCTGAAGAGCGGCTGGTGAAAGTAGGCCAGCGTGCATTTTTTTGAATGATCCTTCAGATCCTCACGCAGCCAGTCTTCCTGCGCGGCCGCCTCGCGAAGACGGGACTGATCGTCGAGTATCTCCGAGTTCAGCGATACGGCATGCCAGTCCCCGATGTCGTAGCTGTAGTATCCTTTCCCGGGAGGGCCGGCCCGGTCGCCGAAGTACGCGTAGTATCCCGCGCCGCCCTGCTGTTCGAAGTCGTGATTGCCCGGACTGGGATGAATCACTTTCATTATCCGTGGACTGCCCCACGACGGCGTGAAGCACCGCACAAAGGTATTGAAGGACCCTCGCGATCCCGAGGGATAGGCGTTGTCGCCCATCGTGATCACGACGTTGTCCACCTTCGCGGCGCTGTCTGCCACGAGGATGCTGTCGACGATCGCGGCGGTCGCCTCGTCGCGGTTGGCGCCGCAGATGGCGATGTCCCCCGCACCGATCGCGACAACGGCGCCGGCCAGCGCGACCTGCTGTGGTGATGCGTCCGCTGGGGGAGGCGCCGAACGCTCCTGCGGAACGCAGGCGAAGATGAACAGGCAGGCCAGCTGACGGCGGCGACTGAGTAGCGGCCGGCGTTTCAGCCGCGGGCCGCGGCTCTCAGAATGCAAATCCGACATTCGCCACCGTTCGCCGATCGTGGCGATTCGTAAACAGGACGTTGACGCTCGTACCAGGGTTCACTACGCCCACCCAGAATCCTCCTCCAGCCGCCGTGTGCCAGCCGCCGGGCGACTCGCCGTTAAGATACACCCGGCCGGCATCCGCGAAACCGAGCACGCCGACGTCGAGCGGAAGAATGAATGGAAACTTGGCGATTGGCACACGAAGCTCGGTAGATCCGTAGAGAGAAGCGTCGCCCGCGTAGCGCTGGCGCTCCTCTGTGCGGAGCGAGTGTGACCCGCCGAGGAAAGCCGCATCGAAATACGGGAAGTCGCCGAACAGCTTCTTGCCCCCCGCGCGGAATGCGAGAACCGGCTTTGTCGCCACCGGCAATGTGACGAAGGCGGACGCCACGCCATCGATCACTCCGTACGCGCTCGCGACGTCCCAGATTGCCGGGTACGCGCCGCCCGTGATGTCGAACACGGCTCTGGGCTTCGTGGTGTCCGGCACGACACGGGTGTCGTAGCGCAGCTTGAGCTCGAGCCCCGCCTCGCCAAAATGCGCGAAGCCATATGGTCGCTCAGTCGAGATGAATCGGTTGCCCACGCTGTCGGTCGAACTGTAGCGAACGATCGGTCCGAGAGAGATCTCGCTCTCGGGATTGAGCGACAGGCCGATCGCGGGACGGAGGTACCACTGGCTCTGCCTCACATCGTAGAAATGTCCGCGGAGATCGAGAATGTCGTTGCCGAAGCCGTGGAACTGTACCACCTCGAGCTGGGTGATTCCCGCCGTTGCCGGAAGGTGGATGTCCGAGCTCTCGAATCGCTTGTCCGCTCCCAAACCGATCGCGAAGCGATTGCTGCCGATGGAATACGCAGCATCGGCTTCCACCATGCTCGCGTACGGAACGCTTCGGAAGCCGTACTTGTACCATGCGATGCCGACGTGCGGAATCACGCCCAGGCCTCGCTGGGTTCTGACGCCGGCAATGGGCCGCATCGCGCTGCCCCGATCCCGCACCGGAGGAATCAGCGTTCCGTACGCCCGCAACCACGGCCGCCGGTTGAAGTAGTGATTGAACGCGTTGTCTTCGTTTACCTTCTCATCCGCTGAGTCGCGCGCGTACTTCACGCCCTCGACGGTTCCGACGTCATAGAGTCGTGTTGGATTTCTCCGTCCACCGACAGTTGACGAATCGATGAGCGTGTTGGTGCCGTTGCCGCCGATGATCCTCAGCGCAATGCTGCGCGTCGTGGTTCCGGTGACGGCCGCATTGTCGTTGCCGCCGTGAAGGTAAAGGCGGATCTCGTGCGTTTCCGCCGGATCGAAACGGCGGTGATACCACGGAGCGCTGCTGCCGGAGCGGATGCTGACATCCACTGATCCGTCGCTCGAGCGGACGACTGTCGCGTTGTCGTCGGCGTCCGTCCCGTGGATGTCGGCCACCGGCCAGAGCTCGCCATAGTAGAGGTCGGCGGCCTCACGAAGGTGATCGCGGCGGATCTTCAGTCGCTCGGCAATCACGCGCGACGATGCCGCGTACTGCGGCGGCATGGCGAGAACGGCGTTGTCTATCACCGCATCGGTGATCGTTCGCGTCAGGCCTGTCGCTACGGAGTCCCACACCGACCTGTCAAGATTCCCGAGAAGACGGCGGTCGAACTCGGTTGCGTTCACGAACAGCGCAGTCGGATCGGAATAACTGTCGCGGAAGGTGACGAGGCTCGGCAACGCGATCCGCGCCAGCCTGAGCAGCATTCCCTCGTACGAGACGAAGACCTTGTCGCGGTCGCGCGGAATGGGGACCCATAGCTCGTCCTTCGATTTGCCGAGCTGCGCCCACTTCCACTGGTTGGGATGACGGTCGTTGTCGCCAAGCAGCAGGTCCATCAGCCGCGCGGTGAGGAACTCGCGCGCGTCCACCTGGAATTGCGGGTCCTTGTTGATCCCCTCGAGAAGCTCATCGGTCTCGATGACCTTTTCCGCGCCGGCAAATCCTGGCGCGTCCTTCGGCTTGGTGGGATACTCTTCGATCATCCCGAGCACACCCGCGAATTCCTTGCGGAAGTCGCCAAGGAGCGGATCGTCGGGCATGACGGCGAGACGGGGACTGGGATGCAGCACGCCGGCTGCCGTGAGCATTGGAGCGGCGGCAAACGCACCGGCGGGATGCGACGCGCTTCCCTGGTCGTGGAAGATGGTCCACACTATCGTATTGTCGTATTCCTCGCCGATCACGAGGAATGTCTTGTGGACCGGGCGGAAGACCCACTCCGTGCTGTCCGCCGTCACGAAGCGCAGCGACTTGCCCTGCTTGCCGCCTCCTGTCTTGAATGGCTTGATCCCACCGGCGAAGGTGCTCAGGTCGAGCACCGGCACCTTGATCGGCGCCGTCCAGAGATCGCGGTAGTTGCCGCCGAGCAATTTCCGGCGGAGACCACCGGCAGCGTAATCTGGTCCTGCCGCGATGACGACGCTGTCCCTGGCCGTTAGCGGCGGCGGCGTGGCTTGTTGGGATTGCGCGCTCCGCGGCGAGATCGCAATTGCCGCAATCATGGCGGTGACCCCGAGCGTGATGAATCGCGATGAATCAACGGTCCGTCTCATGGCCGCCACCGGTAGAGAGTAATCGCTGCGGGCTTCTTCGAGCCTTCGTCGCTCACGATCAGCATGCCGTCGCGCGTGATGGCGACGCCCTCGGGCTGATGATGCTTTCCCGGAAGTGGCCCTGATCGCACGACCTGTCCGGCAGGGGTGATCTCGACCAGCCCCAGCTCGAGGTGTGAGATCAACACGTAGTTCCCGGTCGTTGGATCGATTGTCATGTCCGAGGCGTGAAAGCCCTTCCACCCGTTCGCGCCGACGACTTGCGCCAGCGGAATCGTGAACATCGAGAGCCTCGTCGAATCCGGGCCTTGCAACCGCCAGCGGTAGATCACGAGCTGGTCGTGCAGGCTTTTCTTCGCCGCCCTTTTGCACGGCAGAAGGAGCGACGCGCTGTCCGCCTGGTAAGCCATGCCCTCGAATTCACACTCGTGCCCGAGCTTGAGATCGTGTATCGAGTACGGAACGTGCGCTCCATCCGCGCCTTCCTTGAACTCGTAGAGAACTCCGTTACTGGCGAGGAGATAGACCGAGCCGGCGCCAACCGCGATCGACTCGAAGTCGGCTCGCACGGGCGTGTCGCCGAGCATGAATCGTTTGAGGATGACACCGCGTCGCGGGTCGATCTCGTAGATCCTGCCGACCTCGTCGTCGTGCGTGAGCAGCCGCCCGTCGGATGTCAGCGCGAGTCCCGAGATCTCCCTGAGCTCGGGCGGCATCATCCACATCGCCAGTGGCTCGGCGTGCTTCGGGTCGGTGTCCGCTTTCGCGAGGCGCTGCTCGAGTTGCTTCTCGCGCGCCTGTTCGACGGCTTGTAGCTGCGCGGCGTTATCCTTTGATATATCGCGACAGGCGGTCCCGCTCGCTACCAGCCCGACGAGCAGGGTGACGGCGCACGACACCCTCATGCCTTGTCGCCGTCCTTGTCCTTGTCCGGTTCCTGGAGGCGCTCGCCGATCTCGAGGTCAGCCGACGCGATCATCCCCCCTGCGAAATCGCGGACGGCGGTCAGCACCTCGTCACGCGTCGAGGATTTCTTGAGACGCACGAGGTAGTAGATCTCCGACGGCTTGCCGGTGTTCGTCACGACTTCGTCGAGCTTCCATCGCTTGGCCATCTTGTCGAGG
>JBGPLS010000217.1:0-5150 GCA_041486565.1 Gemmatimonadaceae bacterium | reverse complement strand
CGAGACGGTCGAACAACGCAACGAACTCTTCCTTCACCTGCCGGTTGAACTTGTTGACCGGCTCGTTCGGCAGATCGATCGTGATCACCGCGACGCCGTCCTGAATCTCCGTCGTGAGCGCGTACGGCGACGTCATTCTCTCTCCACCACCATCGCGAAGCCCATCCCTCCGGCGGCGCAGACTGTCATCAGGCCGAACTGTCCGTTCCGGCGCTCGAGCTCGTTGAGGAGCGTAACGGTGATCCGCGACCCCGTCGCCCCGAAGGGATGGCCGATCGCGATCGATCCGCCCATCACGTTCAGCCTCGCCTGATCCACCGCACCCACCGGCTCCGAGAAACCGGCGCGCTCCGCCCACCATTTCGATTCGAAGCCTCGAAGATTCGACAGTGCCTGCGCCGCGAACGCCTCGTGCATCTCGACGAGGTCGATGTCCTTGAGGGTCAGTCCGGCACGCGCGAGCGCAACCGGGGCGGCGAGCACCGGCGCCTGGAGAAGCTGCTCGCCCGGATCGAGCGCGGCGTACGCGTACGACCGGATGAAGCCGAGCGGCGGATACCCCAGCGCTTTCGCCTTCTCTTCGCTCATGAGCAGGACGCATGCACCGCCATCGGTGAGCGGCGACGAGTTTCCCGCCGTGACGCTGCCGTACCGCCGGTCGAACACCGGCTTGAGCGCGGCGAGCTGCTCGTAGCTCGTGTCGGAGCGGATTCCGTTGTCGGTGGTGACGACGCTCTCGAAGCGCGGCGGCACGTAGACCGGCATCATCTCTCGCGTGAGACGCCCGTCTGCCGTTCCCGCCGCGGCCAGCCGATGCGACCGCAGCGCGAACTGATCCTGCTCTTCGCGGGGGATGTGATTGATCTTCGCCATCTTCTCCGCCGACTGGCCCATCGTCTCGCCGGTGGACGGCTCGGCAATTGCTGGGGTGATCGGCACGAGATCGCGGGGGCGAACCGCGGACAGTGCCTTGAGTCGGCCGCCAAGGCTTTTTGCCTTCGACGCTTTGACGAGCGCGTCCGCCATCCCCTGCGAGTGGAGAATCGGGACATTCGACAGCGACTCGGCCCCTCCGGCGATCGCGACCCCGATGTGCCCGAGGGCGATCTGGTCAGCCGCGTCGGTGATCGCCTGGTTCGCGGACGCGCAGGCACGACTGACGCTGAATGCCTGAACACCCTTTGGAAGGAGCGGCATCAACGAGACTTCGCGGGCAATGTTCGGAGCGACGACGGATGGAATGACGGTCCCGAATACCAGCGCTTCGACTTCGCTGCCGTTCAGATTCGTACGCTGGATCAGCTCCGCGACGCAGAGCTTGCCCAGGTCTATCGCGGAGATTGACTTGAAAGCTGTGCCTGCCCTCGTGAACGGAGTTCGCACTCCGGCCACGATCGCCACTCGTCGTCCATTTCCGAATGTCTGCATCAACAGGAAGTTAGGCGGCCTTATGGTATCTTTCTAGGATGCGAACCACCCTGGCTGGGCGTCTTTTCGACGTGCTCGTGATCGGTGGTGGCATAACCGGCGCCGGCGTAGCCAGGGACGCCGCAATGCGCGGACTCGACGTGGCTCTCGTCGAAAAGGACGATTTTGCCAGCGGGACGTCGAGCAGGTCGTCGCGGCTCATCCATGGCGGCATCAGATATCTCGAGCACACACAGCTTGGGATGGTCCGCGAATCGGTGAGAGAGCGGGAGACATTGCTGCGGATTGCGCCGCATCTCGTCCATCCCCTTGAGTTCACCTGGCCGGTCTATCGTGGCGCGCGCATCTCGCGCATCAAGCTCCGCGCGGCTCTCGGGTTGTACAACATCCTCGCGGGACGCTTTGCCGCTTTTCCCCACATGCTGTCGAAGGCCAGCATCACCGCCCGCGAACCGGCGCTCGGAAGCGATGACCTCAAAGGTGGCGCGAGCTACCACGACGCGGCGACCGACGACAGCCGGCTGACACTTGCCAACATCCTCGCCGCCCAGGCGCTCGGCGCGGCGACGCTGAACCACACCGAAGCACTGCGGCCGGTGTCGCGCGACAGGGATGCCTGGCTGGTGAAGGTCCGCGACATGATCGACGGCACCGAGACGGAGGTGCGGGCAGCCGTGGTGGTGAACGCCACCGGACCGTGGAGATTGAACCTCGAGCGGCGCTGGCCGCAGCACACGGTGCAGCGGAGCGGGAGCAAGGGCGTCCACATCGCTCTCCCACGCGACCGCGTCGGGAATCGCGGTGCGCTGACGTTGATCTCTCCCGACGACGGCCGAGTGATGTTCGTTCTGCCGGGTGGCGATCTCACTATCGTGGGAACGACAGATTCGTGGAGCACGGAAGCACCCGACGAGGTCAGGGCTTCGGCAGAGGACGTCGACTATCTGCTGCACGCCGTAAACACGTACTTTCCCGATGCGGGCGCGACTCCATCCGATGTCGTGTGCGCGTGGGCAGGAATCCGGCCGCTGGCCGAATGGGAGTCCACCAGGAAGCCATCGGAAGTCTCACGTGAGCATCGAATCGTGAAAACCGGTCTCGGCATGATCACCGTGAGCGGGGGCAAGCTCACCACTTACCGGGCGATGGCCGCGGAGATCGTCGACGACGTGGAGCGCGAGCTGGGGAAAAAGCCATCCCACTGTGCTACGGCCGAAGTTCCGCTCCCGGGTGAGGACCGCAGCGAGCAGATCCTCGCGCTGGCGAACGCGGAGTCGGCAATGGCGGAACGCGTCGTGCCGGAGCTTCCGTATACTATGGCCGAGCTCAGATACGCGATAAAGAACGAGATGGCGTTCACGTTGAGCGATCTGCTGATGCGCCGCACGCGTGTGGCGTTCGAGACGCGGGACCATGGAGTCGCAGCCGCAACACGGGTTGCAAACACGCTCGGCGCAGCGATGGGCTGGTACGAAAATGAGAGACGCGTTCAGATCGGGGTGTACGCGGGAGACGTGGTGCGGGTCTTCGGGGTGGTGCCGGGGACCGAGCGCCGGCGAGGGGATCGCCGCGCCTCTACGACTGGTGAATCGTCCTCAGCGCCACAATCGTGAGTCTTCGCGTGCGCGCAGGCAGCCGCAGGATAGTGGTCTCGCCCACCGCCTTCCCGACGAGTGAGAGCCCGATGGGGGACGACATGCTGACATGGCCGTCCTCGAACTCGACCGAATCACCGAACACGAGGCTATAGGCCTCCTTCTCCCCCGTTGCCTCGTCCTTCACTACGACCTGGGAGCCGAGACCGACCTTGTCCGCCGGGATCTGCGTAATGTCGATGCTCGACAGCTTGCTCAGCCGCTGGTGCAGCTGTCCGAGACGCGCCTGTACGAGCTGCTGACGCTCGAGCGCCGCCTTGTACTCGCTGTTCTCGCGCAGATCGCCCATCTCGACGGCTCTGCGGATCTCCCGCGGAAGCACGACGCTCAGCTCATGCTGCAGCTTCTCGACCTCCTCGCCGAGCTTGATCTTGAGCTCTTCAATCATCGGAGTACATCCGGGTCACACGAGGGGAGACAAAAAATCCGAGCGCCGCCCCCTCAGGGAACGGACGCCCGTTACCGGAAGGTAGACAGTCGGTGCTTCGCTCGCAATCGGCGGCACCGACAACCGAGAGCGGCATAGCTCCGTGCTGCCAGAAGCGCAGCTGCCGGTCGCGAGCGAAGAACTGCCGGGGCCCTGCGGCGGCGTTTTGATCTGAGCATCCGTCGCGCTGGTTGAGCCAGCTCGAAGCTTGCTCAGAGCTCGCTCATTTCCATCCCGGGAGGCTGCATGTCGTTCTTGCTCGCGGCTGACTAGCTGCGCATCTGATCGCTCGCCGCTATGTACCTCTCGGGTTCCTGGTCTCCGGAGCCACCCGCCGCTCCCCCCCAATTCGCCTGTCGTACTTCCGCCTCTGCATCTCGTACGCCCGGATCACGGTGGATGCCGCTTCGGCCGGATCGTCCGTGAGAACCATGAGATCGATATCGCCCGTCGCGATCTTCCCCTCGGCGAGCACGCGCGATTGAAGCCAGCGCAGCAGCCCCGCCCAGTAGTGGCGCCCGAAGAGAATTACCGGGAACTGGTAGATCTTTCCCGTCTGGATCAGCGTCACCGCCTCGAACAACTCGTCCAGTGTCCCGAATCCGCCGGGGAAGATGATGAACGCGACCGAATACTTGATGAACATCGTCTTCCGCACGAAGAAGTAGCGGAACTGGATGAGCGTATCCACGTACGGGTTCGCGCCCTGCTCGAATGGAAGCTCGATGTTGCACCCGATCGACCGGCCGCCTCCCATCCGCGCGCCTTTGTTGGCCGCTTCCATGATTCCCGGTCCGGCGCCGGTGATGATCGCGAACCCCGCCTCGGCCAGTATGCGCGACACCTCTTCCGCCGCGGCGTAGTGCGGATCGTCCGGTGAGACGCGCGCCGAGCCGAAGACAGTCACCCCCTTCTCTATCGCCGCGAGCGTGTCGAACCCCTCGACGAACTCCGAGGTGATGCGCATCACCCGCCAGGGATCGGTCTTGGTGAAGCTTACGCCGGGCGAGGGCGCCTGGAGCAGCTTCTCGTCCTCGGTACGCGGCTCGTCGTAGTCCCGAATCGCATCGTCGATGACGCGCCTGGTGCCCGCGTGACGAACCCTCGACAACTGCGAAGGCGGCGTTCGTCCCGCCATCAGGTGGCCTTCCTCGGTCCGCTCCTTGAGACCGGCTCTCGCGCCCTCCTCGGCCGAGGCCTGCATCTCGGGATCGAACCGTTTCCCGGTTGGCGTGCGGGCCTGTTTGGAGCGCGGAGACGCGGGCAAACGAGCGGATGGGGCCGGCGACCCGTCGCCTTTGGCCGCGGTATCTTTCTTTTTCTTCATGACTCCAGAATAAGGGGCGGGATCGCCTGCTGCGCCTCGTCGGGCCTCTCCGCACGCGCGGCCGCTCCGCGACCGCTCCTAAGATGCGTGAGCAACTATCACACTCGCCAGATGATCGCGTGTCAGTAGTCGTCATCGTCGCCGATGGAGCCCGCCCCGACACCTTCTCCGCGGCGATGGACCGCGGTTCGCTTCCGGCGCTCCGCCGCCTCTGTGCAGAAGGTGGCTTCCATACCATCACGTCGGCCTTTCCCTCTGTCACCGGACCGGCCTACGCGCCCTTCCTCATGGGGCGCTACCCGGGACCAGTCGG
>JBGPLS010000216.1:0-5170 GCA_041486565.1 Gemmatimonadaceae bacterium | reverse complement strand
ACCCCGGGCTAATCATCCGTGGCGACTCCGCGGGGGGATGGAGGTAGCAGAGGCGTTAGCGAAACGGAGAGAGACTGAATCCCCACCGGGGTGACATTTCTATCCGTGTAACAGCGGTGACATTTCTATCCGTGGTGGACAACGGTGCGCGATGCTCTTGTAAAAACGGTGTTTTTTGGCGATATTACCAAGCTGTACAAAAATCACCTTAGAGCCCGCCATGAAAGCTGAAATCCATCCGGTGTACGCGACGGCGACAGTCAAGTGCGCCTGCGGCAACACTTATCAGACTCGTTCGACGCAAGCCGAGATTCACACCGACATCTGCGCGCAGTGCCACCCGTTCTTTACCGGCAAGCAGAAGCTGGTCGACACCGCCGGCCGTGTCGAGCGGTTCCGCCAGAAGTACGCCCCCAAGGGCCCGGCCGCGAGCGCCGCTCCGGCGACGCCCGAGACCTGAGCTTACGTGATCGACTCGCCGAAGCCCTCGAGCGGGCCGGCGAAGTCGAGCAGCAGCTTTCCGATCCGGGAACGGTAAGGGACGCCCAGCGCATGTCCGCGCTGGGCAGGGAGCTGCGCCATCTCACTCCACTCGTCGAGATGGGCAACACTCTGACGAAGTACGACAACGAGCTCGCGGAAGTCCGCGAGCTCGTTGCGCACGACGACCCGGAGATGGCGGCGGTCGCGCGCGAGGAGCAGTCGCGTCTCGAAGCCGCAATCGACGCCCTCGAGAAACGAATCAAGCCGGCACTGATCCCGCACGACCCGCTGGACGACCGTCCCGCGATCGTCGAGATCAGGGGCGGCACGGGCGGCGACGAAGCGGCGATCTTTGCGTCCGATCTCTTCCGACTCTACACGCGCTTTGCCGAACGGCGGGGCTGGAAGGTGGAGATCATGTCGCTGTCGGAAGGCGCGCTCGACGGGATCAAGGAGGTCATCTTCAAGGTGAAGGGCGACGGAGTCTTCGGCACGATGCGCTGGGAGTCCGGGGTGCACCGCGTCCAACGTGTGCCGATCACCGAGAGTCAGGGACGCATCCATACGTCGGCCGCGACGGTAGCCGTACTGCCGGAAGCGGAAGAGATAGATCTCAAGATCGAGGACAAGGATCTCCGCATCGACGTCTTCAGGTCTTCCGGCCCCGGTGGGCAAAGCGTCAATACCACCGATTCCGCCGTTCGGATAACCCACATTCCGAGCGGCATCGTCGTCAGCCAGCAGGACCAGAAATCCCAGCTTCAGAACAAGCTCAAGGGAATGGAAGTACTGCGCGCGCGGCTTCTCGACGCGACGATCGCCAGACAGGAAGCCGAGCGATCGCACATGCGCAAGACGCAGGTCGGCACCGGCGACCGCTCGGCCAAGATCCGTACCTACAACTTTCCGCAGAACAGGGTGACCGACCACCGGATTGGATTCTCGATGCACGAGCTGTCGAAGGTCATGGATGGTGAGATCGATCCGCTGATAAACGCGCTCAAGAGCGCGGATGCGGAAGACAAGCTCGGTGACTGACATCGCCAGCGGAGAGGTCGCCGGCCGCGTAGCGGAGGCGCCGGCGAGCGGTCTCGTCGCGGAGCTCGTGGCGGTGCTGGAGTCCGCCGGCGTTCCGGAGCCGTGGAGGGTATCGGCGGACATCGTCGCCGCGTTGCTCGATGTGCCGCGGTCGTGGGCGTCACTGAATCGCGATGCAACCGTCGATACCGACGTTGTGATCGCGGCGCGGTCCGCGGCCCGTCGGCTCGCTGCCGGCGCACCATTTGCCTACGCTGTCGGCCGCACCCAGTTCCGGCATCTCAGTCTCGAAGTGGATGCGCGAGTCCTCATTCCGCGACCGGAAACCGAGGTTCTCGTCGACGAGATACTCTCGCGTTTCCGATCAACGGCCGAGCTCACCGGGGACTGGGGCATTGCGGTTGACATCGGCACGGGCTCGGGCGCAATCGCCCTTTCGCTGGCCGCCGAGGGCAATTTTTCGCGCGTCGTCGCGACCGACAACTCAGTGGACGCGCTCATGGTGGCGAACCGCAATGCGTCACTCGCCGGCGCGTCGCTCAGGTGCCCGGTGGAGTTTCGCTCGGGATCGCTGCTCTCGCCGGTGCGGGATATCGAGGCGCGGCTCCTCGTGTCGAATCCGCCGTACGTTTCCTTCGGCGAGGCGGATGGGCTTCCGGCCAGCGTCCGGAATTGGGAGCCACCCACCGCGTTGTACAGCGGTTCGAGCGGACTCGACGCTACGGCCGCGATCGTGCAGGAGGGAGTGTCCCTGCTCGCGAGCGGCGGAATTCTGGCCCTCGAGGTGGATGAGCGACGTGCGTCCCTCGTGGCGGAGATGGTGATGACTGCGGTTGGTTACATTGACGTTGGTGTAGTGCTGGACCTCACCGGCCGGGAGCGATTCGTCTTCGCTTCGCGCGCCTGACGCGGAGACGAACTAGTGAACGTCGACGGAATGCTCGAGGAAAAAGCGAAGGAGCTGGGGCGGATCATCGGCCAGAGCCGGGAGTATCAGGCAGTCAAGAAGTCGAGCGAAGCGCTGAACGCCGACCGCGACGCGGTCTCGGTTCTTCAGCAGATGGAGCGCATCCGGGTCGACGCGCAGCAGATGATCCAGCGCGACGAGCAGCCGACGCCCGAGATGGAGCAGCAGCTCGATGATCTCCTCATGAAGGTGCAGGGCAATTCGGTTTATCAGCGCGCAATCGCCGCCCAGGAGAACTTCGACAAGGTCATGTACCGGGTGAACAACTGGATCATGGACGGCATGAAGAAGGGCGCGACAAGCTCGATCATCACCCTGGGCTGAGGTTTCTGGATGGAGCGGGGCCAGCTGCTGGTGTTCGAGGGGTCGGAGGGCGCAGGGAAGTCGACACAGCTTCGCCTGCTTTCCGACCGCCTCAGCGCTGCGGGAATCCCGGTGGTTCCGCTCCGCGAGCCCGGCGGCACCCCGTTGGGCGACGCCATCCGGGGGATTCTCCTCGATCCGCGGAGCCAGATAACACCGTCAGCTGAAGCCCTTCTCTTCATGGCATCACGCGCCGAGCTCGTGCGCCACGAGATACAGCCCGCGCTGAAGCGCGGCGATGTCGTCCTGATGGACCGCTTTTTCCTTTCGACCTATGCGTATCAGATCGCCGGCCGCGGACTTTCCGAGGCCGACGTGCGAGCGGCGAATTGTCTCGCCACGGACGGGCTGGTGCCCGATCTCACGATTGTTTTCGATTTTCCATTTGCCGACGGAATAACTCGGGCCGCCGGGCGAGGCGCTCACGATCGTATCGAGAGCTCCGGAGACGATTTCCACGAGAGAGTGGAGCGCGCATTCGCCGAGTCGGCGAGCCCGGCGTGGCAGAGGGAGCATCCGGAATGCGGACCGATCGTGAGAGTGGACGGTCGCGGGCCGCGCGAGGAAGTTTCCCGTCGCGTGGTTTCCGCGCTTCTCCGCGCAATGCCCAGTCGCTTTGCTGCCCTCGCTGAGGAGACGGGGTGATGAAGCCGAATATCGCACCCGGTCTTCGCTCGCGGACGCTAGCGGTCGCCTCGATCCTCACTGCGTCTCTCGTCACCGGTGGCTGGCTGATCGTCCGCGGGACGCACTCCATTGCCGCTACGCCTGCGGAGGCAGAGCGGCTCTTCAATCAGGTGATGTCGCATGTCCAGCGGTATTACGTCGACTCCGTGGGGTTGCCGACGCTCTACCACAAGGCGGTGGAGGGGATGCTGTACGAGCTCGAGGATCCCTATACGGCGCTCCTCGCGCCGGACAAGCTCGGCAGGCTGAACGAAACGACGAGCGGGAATTACGCCGGCGTTGGGGTCCAGGTGGACGTCCGGGATGGCTGGCTGGTGGTGATAGCGCCGCTTCCCGGCAGTCCGGCGGAGCGCGCCGGAATCCAGCCGGGCGACCGCATCACCGAGATCGATGGCCGCTCGGCCAAGGGGTGGACACTGGAGGAGGCGACAAAGGCTTTTCGAGGCGAAGCCGGTACGACCCTGTCGATGCAGGTCGAGCGTCCCGGCACGGTCGCGCCGATTCCCTTTACGCTCGTCAGGAAGCCGCTCCATCAGAGCGCGGTACGTCGCGTCGCGATGCTGCCGAACGGTGTCGGCTACATCGATCTCAAGTCTTTCAGCGACTCCACGACGCGCGAGGTGACCCGCAGCATCAACGCGTTGCTCGCGAAGGGAATGAAATCGTTGGTGCTCGACATGAGATCGAACCCGGGCGGGCTGCTGGACCAGGGACTCAGCGTGTCCGATCTCTTCCTGAGCGCCGGCCAGCGAATCGCGAGCCTCAGGGGACGAACTCCCGACGTCAGTCGCGACTATCCGGACAGCACCGCGCAGAGATGGCCGGCGCTGCCGCTGATAGTGCTCGTTGACGACAAGAGCGCGAGCGCGGCGGAGATCGTTGCCGGCGCACTGCAGGACCACGACCGCGCACTCCTCGTCGGCGAGCCGACCTACGGGAAGGGCAGTGCGCAGACGATCTTTTCTCTCGGAGAAGTCGGGGGGCTGAAGATCACGACCGCGCGCTGGTACACTCCCGCGGGGAGATCGATCAGCAGGCGCGCAGAACGCGACGACAGCGACGGCAGCGACTCCAGGCCTCCCGAGCGCTTCAAGACCGACGGCGGACGGATTGTCTACGGCGGCGGCGGGATCTCGCCCGACCTCATCGTCACCGACTCGGCGCTCACCCGGCAGGCTGGCGTGCTGCAGGCGGCACTTGGACGGAAGGTCGGCCAATTCCGCGATGCGATCAGCGACTACGCGCTGGCGCTGAAGGCGCGCGGTGGGATCACCTCGCCGCAGTTCGTCGTCGCCCCGGCGATGCTCGAAGAAGTATGGAAGAGGATGGTCGCGCGCGGAGTCGACATTCCGCGAATGTCCTACGACGAGTCGTCGCCGATCGTGTCGACGCTGCTTGCCTACGACGTCGCGCGGTACGTGTTCGGGCCGGAAGCGGAATTCAGACGGCGTGTGGCGAACGACAGGACGATCGCTACGGCTCTCGAGCTGACTACGGGGGCAACGTCCGAAGCCGCACTGCTCGACCGGGCGGCGGCGAGACAAAGAACGCAGCGCGGCCCGGGCACCGAGTGAGCGAGCGCGTATTCATACTCGGCGCCGGACAGGTAGGGCTCGGACTTTTCCGTGCTTT
>JBGPLS010000215.1:0-5193 GCA_041486565.1 Gemmatimonadaceae bacterium | reverse complement strand
TCTCCTGGCGATTGGAATCCCGAATGCAATGTGAAGTCCGCCGAATGCAGCGCCCATGATCCATTGGTCCCAGGATATGGGCGAGAAAAGGGCGAGGACACCCGCCGCCATGAAGCAAAGCCCCATCACCGGCACGATCTGAACAGAGAACGCTCCTCCCGCCACAACGGCTGTGCCATAGAGCAGGAGCCACATGCCGGGAATCGCGTCGATGAGACCGCCCCGGTACATCACCAGCGTCAGCAGCGCACCGACGACGATCGGCGGGGAGAAGCTCAGAACGAACTTTCTCGCCGGTCCCGACAACAGGGGCATCTTCGCCCGCCGCGCCTTCTGGACGATCGCCACTAGCATCACGACCGGCAGCAGTACAGCCGACGCGATCCAGACCTGGAGCGCTCCGAAGGCACTTGGTTGCCGCTCCGCGGCAATTGCGACGACGGTTGCCAGCGCGCCGACGGCGACCATTCCCCACCCCGAGACCGCTGTGAACGACCCGGCGGCTTCCATCGTGTTGCGAATGAATGCCAGATTGTCCATCGCCCGCACGTGGAGCGCCGGGGCTTCGGGCGGTGTGGGCGGCCGCAGAGGGCGGACAGATGTCATATGCATATCTTACGACGCAGATTGGAGGGCTGTCAAGTACTTTGCGTTTTAAAGTGAGCGGCACCTACCGAACTAATATGC
Source organism: Gemmatimonadaceae bacterium (assembly GCA_041486565.1). Classification (GTDB taxonomy): domain Bacteria; phylum Gemmatimonadota; class Gemmatimonadetes; order Gemmatimonadales; family Gemmatimonadaceae; genus UBA4720. The sequence goes on along the minus strand of JBGPLS010000215.1, from coordinate 4,506 downwards.
GGCCCGGAACGGTCAGCCGATGGAAATCGGTCCCGGAAGCGGATCGCTCGCCGGAAAGCTCTGCTCCACCATCTTGTCCAGCCGTCGCTCGTCAATCGCGTCCGAGAGCAGCGCTACGAGACTGGCGCAGAAAGCCGGTAGATCCTCCGGCTTCCTGCCGGTCAGGAGCTTCTGATCGACCTGGACTCCGCGGTCGACCCACGATCCGCCCGCCTCACGAATCTCGTCGGCGAGCTCCTCGTGCGACGTCAGCGTTCGCCCGTCGACGGCGTCTGCCTCGACAAGGAGGCGCGGAGCATGACACATCGCGGCCACGGGCTTGTCCAGCTCCATGAAACTCCGCACCAGCTTCACCGCGTCGGGATTGGCACGGAGCGCTTCCGTATTCCGCAACCCGCCCGGGATCACCAGAGCGTCGAAGTCACGCGCAGACACATCCTTCGCGAGGGCGCCGACCTTGAACGTGTCGGCCTTTTCCTCGCGGATAAAGCCCTGAATCGAGCCGTTCTTTATGGAGATGAGCGTAACATCGGCCCGGGTCTCCTTGAGCGCCTTCCACGGCGCGGTCAGCTCGACCTGCTCGACCCCGTCCGTTGCGAGCACTGCCACTTTTCTTCCCGTCAAGTCTCCGACCATCTACTCCCCCGCTCGTTGTTAACTGCCGACGCCAGGAAAAGAGCGTCAGAAAACGTGCCACGAGCGAACAGATGGCCGCTCATTAGATGATGGTAATCGAATTCACCTGATATTGCGGGTCGCGGCGGAGAATTCGGCACAAAAGGCGTGACGAAGGAGGTCGGCGAAACGTCAATGTCGTATGCCAAGACTGCTCAGCGTTGCCCCTCTCCTGATCGCGATCGTGGCATGCAGCGACCCGCCAAAGGGGTTCAAGCCCCGCGATCAGATGAGCCAGAGAGAAAAAGACAGCGTCATCGGTGCCTCGGGACTGCCAGGTGCGAAGGTCGTGCGATCAGCGCTGATCGCTTCCGATTCCGCTGCCAGCCGGAATTCCGTCATCGATTCGGCCAGCCAGCAGAACTGACCCGCGGCCGATTGGCATCGCGAAAAGTGGCATATTTCGTCAATGCCCCTCGTTGACCTCTACGGGCACGAAGAGATTCGTGCGCTCCTCGCGAGCAGCGCCAAGGCCGGCAAGCTGCCGGGGAGCATACTTTTTCGTGGCCCATACGGCGTGGGTAAGCAGCGCCTCGCGCTGTGGCTGGGACAGCTCCTGCTCTGCACTGACGATGACAAGCCCTGCGGACACTGCAAAGGCTGCAAATACTCCCGCAATCTCACGCATCCCGATCTTCACTGGTACTTCCCGCGCCCGCGCCTCAAGGACGCGGATCCGAGTCTCGCCGACGTAGTGGACGACTATCAGGAAGCGATCGCGGAGCGGCTGGCGAATGGAGGCCTTTATGCGGCCCCGCCCGGAAACGACGGGATCTTCGTCGCCACCGTGCGCGCGATAGTGCAGCAGGCGTCGATGTCTCCGGCGATGGCGACAAAGAAAGTTTTCATCATCGGCGACGCCGAGCGGATGGTCCCCCAGGAAGGCGCGGAGTTCGCCGCCAACGCTTTTCTCAAGCTTCTCGAGGAGCCGTCCGCGAAGACGACCCTGATTCTCACGTCGAGCGAGCCCGGGGGACTCCTTCCAACCATCAGGTCGCGCGCGGTGTCGATTCGTGTTCCGCCACTCACTGCATCCGCGATGCGTGCTTTCCTGGCCGACCCGATCGTCTCGGCCGCGCTGGAGAAAGCCGGTGCGCCAAAGTCGGCCGCCGAGCGCATGGCACTCGCTTCCGGCGCACCGGGTCACCTCTTCGGCGATGAGTCCCGCGGGCGCTCAATCGCTGCTGCGCGGAAGCTGATGGATGCCGCGCTGGCGAAAAACGAATCGGCGCGCCATGCCGCCGCGATGGCAGTTGGCGGGTCGGGGGCGCGCGGCTCGTTCACCGACACGCTCGACGCGATGCTCGTGCTGATCGCCGAGCGCATGCGCTCGGCGCTCCACGACTCCGATGAAGCGCGCGCGCTGGGGGCGAGCCGCGCCGTCGATGCAGTCGCACGCGCCCGCGAGCTCGCGGGAGGCAACGTGAATCCACAGCTCATCACTGCTCAGCTCCTTCATCAGCTGGCGACAATTCTCGCGTGAAGAAGCTCTCACACGTCGACGAGTCGGGAACGGCACGGATGGTCGATGTCGCCGGGAAGGCCGACAGCCACCGCGTCGCCCGCGCAGTGGGTGAGATCACGATGGCGCGCCCAACCCTCGACGCGATCGGCGAAAACAGGATCGCGAAAGGGGACGTTCTCGCCGTCGCGCGGATCGCCGGTATCATGGCCGCCAAGCGGACCAGCGAGTTGATCCCGTTGTGTCATCCGATCGCGCTGACAGACGTAGCCGTTGAGCTCGTGCTCGATCCGGCGCTCCCGGGAATTCGCGTCAGCGCAACGGCGGCCAGCGTCGGGAAAACGGGCGTCGAGATGGAAGCGCTCACCGCCGCGGCAGTGGCGCTCCTTACGATCTACGACATGGCGAAGGGAATCGACCGGGCGATGGCAATCGGAGGCATCTCGCTCGTCGAGAAAAGCGGCGGCCGGTCCGGGGACTGGAAGCGGTAATTACGTACCGGAGCTTGCCGAGGACGAGTGGCGGCGGCTGATTAGTCTCCGCACGCAAATACCGTCTTTGGAGACCAGCGAGTGATCAACCAGATCCGTCACGCCGCGATGCCGCTCGTCGCCGCAATCCTGCTTCCAATTTCTGCATTGAATCTGCCGGCACAAAGCGGGGGATCCGCTCCCGCTCGGGGAACCGCGCAGCAGACGTACGATTCGGCGGCATTTGCCGGTCTCCGCTGGCGGGAGATCGGACCATTTCGCGGGGGCCGCTCGGTCGCCGTGACCGGTTCGGCGGCGCGCCCGATGGAGTATTACTTCGGCACAACCGGCGGCGGTGTGTTCAAGACAACCGATGGCGGGATGACATGGGCGCCTGTCACCGACAAGTACTTCGGCGGTACAATCGGATCGATCGCGGTTAGCGAGTCGAACCCCGATGTGGTTTATGTCGGCACCGGCGAATCGCCCATCCGGGGCAACGTGTCTCATGGCGACGGCGTCTTCAAATCCGCCGACGCGGGAAAGACGTGGCAGCTCGTCGGCCTCGCCGACACGCGGCAGATCGGACGGGTACGCATCCATCCGAAGAACCCCGACATCGTCTATGTCTCGGCCCTGGGGCATGTGTATGGTCCCAACGCGGAGCGCGGCGTCTTCAAGACGGTAGATGGCGGAAAGACCTGGCGAAAGATTCTCTTCCGCAGCGATTCGGCGGGAGCGTTCGATCTCATTCTCGATCCGACGAACGCGGAGACCGTGTATGCGACCATCTGGCACGCCTACCGCACCCCGTGGAAGCTGGTCTCGGGTGGACCGCAGAGCGGAATCTTCAAGTCCACCGATGCCGGCGAGCATTGGACCGAGATCACACACAATCCCGGATTACCGGCAGGTGTCATCGGGAAAGTGGGAATCGCGGCGTCACCCGCCAAGGCGGGCCGGTTGTGGGCACTCGTCGAAGCGGATTCAGGCGGCGGCTTCCGTTCCGACGATGCAGGGGCGACGTGGACGCGGACGAACGCAGAACGCAATCTGCGCCAGCGCGCCTGGTACTACACGCAGATCTACGCCGATCCGAAAGACGCGGAGGCCGTCTACGCCCTCAATACCGGAATGTACCGCTCCACCAACGGGGGCAGGACTTTCCGGTCGATTCAGGTTCCGCACGGGGACAACCACGATCTATGGATCGCCCCCAACGATCCGCAGCGGATGATCAACGGCAATGACGGTGGCGCAAACGTCTCGTTCAATGGCGGTCGCACCTGGACCGAGCAGGATCAGGCCACGGCGCAGTTCTATCACGTCGTGACGACGAATCATTTTCCATATCGTGTCTGCGGCGCGCAGCAGGACAATTCGACGCTGTGCGGACCGAGTCGGGCTGACGGCGGCATAGACATCAGCGACTGGTATTCCGTCGGTGGAGGCGAGAGCGGCTACATCGCCGTCCGCCCCGACAATCCGGACATCGTCTATGCAGGGTCGTACGGTGGATATCTCTCGAGGCTCGACCATCGCACGGGGTCGGAGCGCAACATCAATCCGTGGCCAGACAATCCGATGGGCCACGATGCCGCCGACGCGAAGTACCGGTTCCAGTGGACGTATCCGATTGTTCTGTCCCCGCACGATCCGAACACGCTTTACGTCGGCAGCAGCGTCGTGTTCAAATCCACCAACGACGGGCAGAGCTTTGCGCCGATAAGCCCGGATCTCACCAGACACGACCCAAAGACTCTCGGTCCTTCGGGCGGTCCGATAACGAAGGACCAGACCTCGGTGGAGTACTACGCGACTGTATTCACAATTGCGGAGTCGCCGGTGACTGCTGGCGTGATCTGGGCGGGGTCCGACGACGGACTTGTGCACGTCACG
>JBGPLS010000214.1:0-5206 GCA_041486565.1 Gemmatimonadaceae bacterium | reverse complement strand
CGGCGGTAGATCAGGGATTGGATCTGGTGGAAGTCGCTCCGTTGGCTCGTCCGCCGGTTGTCCGAATCATGGACTACGGCAAGTTCAAGTTCGAGCAGGCCAAGATGGCGCGCCAGGCGAAGAAGAAGCAGCACGTGATCCATCTCAAGGAAGTGAAGTTTCGTCCTGGAATCGAGGAGCACGACTTCGCCACGAAGACGCGGCACGCCCGCGAATTCCTGGCGGAGGGAAACAAGGTGAAGGTGACGCTGATGTTTCGCGGACGTCAGATCGCGCATCCGGAGCTTGGCCGCGTGGTGGTCAACCGGGTTGCGCAGGATCTGTCGGATGTCGCGAAAGTAGAGACCGAGCCGAAGTTCGAAGGAAAGTTCATGACGATGATTCTCGCCCCCAAGTAGGGCGATCGGTCCCGTCACTCAACGGATAGAGAGATTCAACAATGCCCAAGATGAAGAGCCACCGGGGCGCGAGAAAGCGGTTTTCCCTCACCGGAACCGGCAAGGTCAAGCGCTTCAAGGCGTTCAAGAGCCACATCCTCACCAAGAAGACTTCCAAGCGGAAGCGCCGGCTTCGCCAGGCAACCACAATCACCACGCGCGGCGAAGCGAAGAACATCAAGCGCCTTCTGCAATCGTAAGGGAGACAGACAATGCCTCGCGTCAGATCGAACGTAGTGCGCCTGAAGCGCAAGAAACAGGTGATGAAGGCCGCTCGCGGCGCATTCGGCGCGCGCAGCAAGCTTTGGAAAGCCGCCAAGGAAAACGTCGAGCGCGGCTGGAAATACGCGTATCGCGATCGCAAGAACAAGAAGCGCGACTTCCGCAAACTGTGGATCGTCCGCATCAACGCCGCCGCGCACCAGCACGACATGAGCTACAGCGTGTTCATGAACGGGCTCAAGCGCGCCGGAGTGGAGATCGACAGGAAGGTTCTCGCCGACATCGCAGTGAACGACCCGGCAGCGTTTGCGGCGCTCGCCGAAGCAGCACGCGCAGCACTCGCCGCGGCCTAGCCCGCTTGCAGCAGTCAGGGCGGCCCGGGAACGAAGCAGCGCGACGTTCCAGGGCCGCCCTTTCACTATCCATGACTGATCGGAAGATGGCAAAGTGACGCTCCAGGAGTTCCTCGCCAGGATCAGGGAAGTCGAAGGGCGCGCCGCGGGTCTCGTCCCTGCTGCCGCGTCGACGGCAGAGCTCGAGGCGGCGCGCAATCAACTGGTTGGCCGCAGGAGCGGCGAGCTCAGCGCGCTGATACGCGAGCTGCCATCGTTGCCGGCCGACGAGCGCCGCGACGCCGGCGCTGCGGCGAACCACGCCAAGGCGTGGGTCGAAGCCCTTCTCGACACCCGCGCGTCCGCGCTCTCGGCGAATGCACCGCCGGTGAGCGGAATCGATCTCACGATGCCGGCCCGCCGGCTGTGGAAGGGTGGAAGGCATCCGGTCACGCTCGTGATAGATGAGATCGAGGAGATCTTTCGGGAGCTCGGCTTCACGATCGCGCTCGGCCCGGAGGCAGAGACTGAATGGTACAACTTCACGGCGCTCAACTTCCCGCCCGACCATCCGGCGATGGACATGCACGACACGCTTTATCTCGATCAAGGAGTGCTGCTGCGGACCCACACTTCGCCGGTCCAGATCAGAACTCTTCAGTCGTACGCCCCGCCGATTCGGATTCTTGCGCCGGGCAACGCCTATCGTCGCGATTTCTTCGATGCCGCGCACGCTCCGGTGTTCGCGCAGATCGAAGGCCTCGCGGTGGACGAGGGCGTGAGCTTCGTTGACCTCAAGGCGACGCTCATCAATTTTGCGAACCGCTTCTTCGGCGCGACGCGCACTCGTTTTCGTCCGAGCTTCTTCCCGTTCACAGAGCCGTCCGCCGAAATGGACGTCGAGTGCACGCTTTGCAGGGGATCGGGCTGCGCCGCGTGCAAGAATACTGGCTGGTCGGAGATCCTCGGCTCGGGGATGGTGCATCCGTCAGTGCTCGATGCGTCGGGCGTGGACAGCGAGCGGTACACCGGCTGGGCGTTCGGAATGGGACCGGGCCGGATCGCCATGCAGCGTTACGGGATTCCCGACATCCGCATCCTCTACGATTCCGACGTGCGCTTCCTGGAGCAGATGGCGGGATGAACGCCTCATACGAGTGGCTCCGCGAGTTCGTTCACTTCGACCTCACGCCGGAAGAGCTTCGCGATCTGCTCACGTCGCGCACGGCAACCGTCGACGATCTCGTTCGTCTTCGCGCGGACCTCAGTGAGATCCTCGTCGCGCGCGTGATCGAAGCTGCGCGGCATCCGAATTCTGATCATCTCTGGGTGACGAAGGTGGATGCCGGCGGAGCGGAGCCGGTGGATGTCGTCTGCGGCGCGGCCAACGTCGTAGCCGGCACGCTTTATCCTTTCGCGCCCGTGGGCTCGACACTGCCGGGTGGGCTACGCCTCGAGAAGCGGAAAATTCGGGGTGCGATCTCCGAAGGAATGTTGTGCTCACCGCGCGAGCTCGGGCTCGGCACCGATCACGAGGGAATAATGGCGCTCGACATCGATGCGGCGCCGGGAACTCGCTTCCTCGATGCGGTTGCAATCGGTGACACGCGACTCGTAGTGGATGTGCTGCCGAATCGCCCCGACCTTCTCGCGCACGAAGGGCTCGCGCGCGAGATCTCGGCCGCGACCGGATTGCCGCTCGAGGTCCCGCCGATTCCTGAGGGTGGGTTACGTGGTGGCGGCGCCGCCGCCGGCTCGGCCGGCCCCAGCGTCAGCGTCAGCGTGGAAGACGCTGAAGGCTGCCCGCGATACATGGCGGCAGTGATACGCGGAGTAACGATCGGACCCAGTCCGTCATGGCTCTCCGCGCGGGTGGAGGCTGTCGGCGCGCGCTCGATCAACAATGTCGTGGACGCGACCAACTACATGCTCCACGGCTTCGGGCAGCCGATGCATGCGTTCGACCTCGATCATCTTGCCGGGAGTCGCATCGTCGTGCGCCGCGCGAAGATGGGCGAGAAGATCACGACGCTGGACGGAGTGGAGCGCACGCTCGATTCCGAAATGACCGTGATCGCCGACGCCGCGCGGGCGCAGGCGGTGGCCGGCGTCATCGGAGGCGAGGGAAGTGAAGTCACCGATTCCACGAAGGATATCCTGCTCGAGGTAGCGGCCTTCGATCCCCGCCGCGTCCGGGCGACGCGGCGCAAGCTCGCACTCTCGACCGATGCGAGCTATCGCTTCGAGCGCGGCGTCGATGCGACAGCGCTGCCCCGCCATCTGCGCCATGCGTTGAAGCTGATCATCGCTGTCGCGGGTGGATCACCGGAGGGGGAGTCCGATGTGGGCAGGGCGATCGCACCGATGCCGACGATTTCCGTGCGAACGCAGCGTGTTCATCGGCTCCTCGGCGAGCCCGTAGATGCCGAGGAGATCACGAAGCTGCTCCGCTCCATCGGATTCTCCGTATCGAGCGCCACTCCGGAAGGCGTGATTCAGGTCATTCCGCCAGCCTGGCGAAGCGACGTCGTCGGCGAAGTCGAAGTCATCGAGGAGATAGCGCGACTGCATGGGTACGACCGTTTCTCATCGGAGATCAGGCCGTTCCGACCGAGCAACGTTCCCGATGCGCCGCTTCATCTTACCTCAGCGCGTGTTCGGAGCGCGTGCATCGCCGCCGGATTGTTCGAAACGAGGCCGCTTCCGTTCACAAGGAATAACGACGAGCGATCCGTTCGCGTTCGCAATCCCCTTGCCGAGGACGAGGCGTTTCTGCGCCAGGATGTGCTCGACACGCTCGCTCGCCGGGCGGAGTTCAACCTCGCGCACATGCAGCGCGACGTCCGGCTGTTCGAGATTGGCGCTGTCTTCGCGCGGGGTGAAGGAAAAGAAGGATCTCTCCCCGACGAGCAGATGCATGCAGCGGCACTCGTGATGGGGCACCGGCGGCCGCCGCATTTCACCGAAGCCAGGCCGCCGCATTACGACGAATGGGATGCGAAGGGACTCGCCCAATCAATGGGCGAAGCCGCATTTCCGGGACAGGTGATTGACTGCGTGCCGGCCGAAGGCGACGTGCTCTGGACAATACATGCGGGCGACGCGAAGGTGGGGGTTGTCCGCAGACTGAAGCTCGACGCCCCCGCGTGGGCTGCGCCGGCGTTCGGAGTCGAGCTCGATCTGCAGGCAAATGACGGCCCGGAGGTTTCTGGCGTGATGACCTACAGGCCCGTGCCGGCCATGCCGGCGATAGAAGTCGACCTCGCCCTTATCGTTCCCGACGCTACCCGCGTCGCAGACGTGGAGCGCGTGATCCGGAAGTCCGCCGGCGAGCTGCTCGAAACGCTCGTCCTGTTCGACGAATTCCGCGGCGCCGGCATCCCGGATGGCTCACGGAGTCTCGCCTGGGCGTTGACGTTCAGGCATCCCGAGCGCACACTACGCGATCGTGAGATTCAGGGCCGAACCGAAAAGATCGTGAAAACTCTAGAGGCAGAACTTGGCGTCAGACAACGAACTGCCTGAGGCGGAATCCGCCTTCGCGGGCCTCGAGAAACTCGTCCAGCATCTCGGCGACGAGCTGGCGTCCTTTCGCCGGCGCGCGCTCCAGGCCGAGGCGCGCGTGAAGGCGCTCGAGGGCTCACCCGGCGCAACCCGGACCAGCCCCGAGCGAATCGACAAGCTCGAGCATGAGAACGCCAACCTCAGGGTGCGTCTCGAAAAAGCCCGCGGCCGCACCCGCCAGATGCTCGATCGCGTCCGCTTTCTGCGCCAGCAGCACGAGAACGCCTCCCGATGACGACCAAGAAGAACGTGGTGAAGGTCAACATCCTGGGCGGAGAATACACGATCCGCACGGAGACCACGCCTGAGCATACTCGCGCCGTAGCCGCCTACGTCGACGACGCAATCTCCGAGACGATGCAGGGCCCGATGGTCGAGAGCCACAAGGCCGCGATCCTTGCCGCCCTCCGGATTGCCGGCGAGCTCTTCGAAGCACGTGAGGAATCGGCCCGGCTGGCCGCCGCGATGCGTGAGCTGAGCGACGAAATCCGCCCGTGGCTCCCCCCGGCCAAGCGGCACGATTAGTTTATCCTCAAGACACGCGACGACTTTTCGGCGCGATTGGGGCCGCCTGTGGCGCTGCCGCGGGCTCTACATAGATCTCAATGACACAAACAGCGTGGCTCGCCGCGGCCGGGGTTCTGTTCGTTG
>JBGPLS010000213.1:0-5214 GCA_041486565.1 Gemmatimonadaceae bacterium | reverse complement strand
TGATCGAGAATCTCGGCGGCTTGTCAGAATCTGATATTAGTGTCGTGGCTCAAATTGGTGATGAGGTCTAGCCGACCTAGCGAGCGCGGTGTACGAGGACCACTTCCTTGGACGATGAAAGAAGGCCTTGCATCGTGGCATGCCATGCGCGGGATGGTACGCGACGCCAAATTCGAACGCGCCGGCTGACGGAATCACGCCGAGAAATCTCGTCGAAGCCGGCCGCGTCCATTACTTCGAGGTACCGCTGTAGTTGAGAGGCCGGATCAGAGAATGAGAGCATCTGAACTATAAATGCGCCGTCGTGCATCACTTCCCGAACCCCGCGAAGCGATGCTAGCGCGGAACTGAAGTAGAGGTCTATCCCGCGCTTGGTGCGACCCCCGAAATTGTAGAACGCCTCGCCTTGACCATCTTGCCCGCCCGTTATCCAATACGGAGCCGGCGTCTCCTTTCTGCCGTCGACCTGCCACCTGTGATACAGCATATGGATTCCAGGATATGGCGGACTGGTCACTACCAATCCTGCTTTCTCTCCTTCTACAAACGGAACACGGCGGCTTAAGGTTGCAGCTCTCTCTTTTATCAGTGTTGGCGTATACCAGGCGTCAACCGACGCCCGTCGGAGTTGCACTATCTCCTCCAACCGTTCGAGCATTACCTCGGTTTTTCGCCGAACATGATCGCGGAACTCGGCAACAGTCGCGGGCTTAACGCGCGAATTCAGCGCCCACTGACCAGCGTTAAGGAGAACCGCCCGGGCAAAGCGACGGCCGTTACAAGTCGGCAGATCCTCCAGAGACTCCAGGCACAATGCCAATATCTTTTTGATCGGCCTCGCTCGGTGGAGCGTCAAGTTACGGGTGCGGACGTCATCGGCCGTCGAATAAGGGCTCCTGAAAGCCGATGAATACTGCAGTTGCGGGACGACCCGCTGCACCCAGTCGATAATTGCGTCTGACTCTGACTTTACAAGAATTGTTGTTTTCGAGCGAGCGACGAAGAGTGAGAGAGAATTGAGGTCGCTTCCAATCACACGTCGGCCTCGTACCCAACCCTCGAGTACCGCAGTCGCTCCGCCCATGAACGGATCGAGAACCGCGTCACCAGGATCCGAAAACGCGGCAATTGCCGCCGCTGCAAATTGTGGTGAGAATCGGCCGGGATATCGGTAGAACTGATGAGTGAGTCCGGCAACGCGGTCAGTGCCACGAGCCGCGTCCCTAATCGAAATTAGTCGAGATGCGAGCGGCAGCGATTTGAAATCCGGAGCCATTGCGACCTCATCAGACGGAAGTAGAGACGATTGCCCGGACGCTCGCGGTCGTCGCGGTTTAGCCGACGAATCCGCCCCGGGGTGACGTAGAAAGACGAGATCCGCGGCATCAGGTCGGCTCCCTGTCTCCAGGAGTCGAGCTTGAGCCCTTAAGGTTTAGCCCTCGGATGGCTTCGGAGCGAAGGCGTACTCCGATCACGGCTTCGATAACCTTATCAGCTAGCGCCGCCCGTCGATCATGCTTGTTGACATGGACCTGTAGAGCGCGAGCAATCCGCTCGAGATTTGACTTAGTGGTGATTCTTTCGTCGCGCTCCAGAATTACGCGAGCCTGATCTCTACTGGTCGAATGGTTCAACTCATTCAACAGTTGGCCTATTTCCTCGGTAGACAGTGGGGGTCGTTTCGAAGGGCGACTCGCGTGGGGGGGAGAGAGAATTCGTCGCTCGATCTTTCCTTTGATCCTGTCTTCAATCTCCGAATCGCTCATACGCTCGACCTCGTCAACGATAATCTTGAGCAAGCGAAGAGCTGCTTCTTTTGTACTCACTTCAGACGTCCCAACACTTCCGTGGCGAGATTCTCTAGTTCATCCTGTACGTTCTCGTAGGTAATGCCAGATACTTGCTGCATCACGACCGGCACGCCGTATTCCGGGGCGTCGGCGTAGATCGTATCATTTTTTCGAATCGTGGTCTTGAACGTTGGAACCCCGAGTTGCCTAACTTGGTCGATGTATTGTCGCTGCGCCGATATCGGTCCCAGGCGCATGGTGAGCATGGTAAAGACGATTCCTAAGATTCTCGGAGACGTTTTCTTCCATTGTGGATCATCGGCCTCCGCGACATAAGTGTTGTAATCATGCTCGAGCTCGACCACGTGTCTCTTGAGCTGATCGATGCCTAATGTCGAGAGATAGTCTGGCTTCGCCGGAACCAGCAGATGGCCGCTTGCAACTATCGCGTTCTTTGTCACTATGTTGAAGTTGGGGGGACAATCAATCAGGATGAGATCATATCGATCGTCTTCCAGTGTACTCAGCCCCTGGCGTAATCTCGAATGTACGCGGAGATAGTTATTCCGGACTTGTCGCGGGGAAGCGCCGCTTAGCCGAGTCGCAAGCTCAAGGTCAATGTTAATTAGAGCGAGATGGGAACAAATCAGATCAACCTTGCCGTCCTTGGTAATCCTGTCGAGGATCCGCGGGCGAATGATCAAGCTCGACAGGTCTAATTCGGCATCTTCATCGATGAATGCATCGTACCAGTTTTTTATTGTTCGCTTTTGCTCGTATTGAGCGCGCCAGTCATCCACACTAACGAAGGAAAACGTCAGACTAGCCTGTGGGTCAAGATCGATCGCGAGGACGTTCATGCCGCGGAACGCTAGCTCAGCCGCGAGATTTGCAGTGATCGTCGTTTTCCCCACACCACCCTTGTAGTTGATGACCGAAACGATCTCCACTATTTCGCCTCCTTGAAACTTGCTGGCGTTGTGGACGGGATGTCGAACATATCGGAATGTTTAACGGGAAGGGATCGTATCGCGTTTCCGATCCGTTCGCAATGCTGCCTATTCGGAACTGCCGGTCTCTTCGAAGCGATTCCACGCGTGGTTGCGCGCGGCTTCGATTGCGCGGTCCGTGAGGATCTGCATGTCTGCGCGGCCGTTCGCGTCGCGCTCGATTCCGTAGGCAGCTCTCGGCAAATTGCGCGGCTTCTGAATCGCCCAGATCTCCTCGTGAGCTTCCGGCGGACAATTCGTCGCCGGGTCGCCGACAGCGATCCATCCAATCGGAACCATTGCGTTCGCCGGAACTACGGAGTTCACGTGTGCTACGGCACCGATTTGCATTTCCGCGGACTTCCCGGGCCGCACGCTGTGAAAGATTGACACTTGTGTGGCGAGGAAGAGCTCGTCCTCGATGGTGCAGCCGCTGAGCGCGGCGTGAGCTCCGATGTGAACATGCTTACCGATTCGGAGCGGATGATTCTTCCCGCCGCGCATGACGACGTTCTCGCGGACGACCATACCCTGTCCGTTCTCGACCGGTCCATCGTCGCCGACGATCACCGAGCCAAATGAGACATAGACGCGACGCCCTACGGTGACATCTCCGCTAAGCGCCGCAGTCGGTGCGACTACCGCGGACGCGTGGACTTTGGGTCTTTGTCGCGGATCTCGAACTGCACTGGGTTGACTGATAGCTGAGAGGAGAACGGTGGCGGTCAGCACGAGCGGATGACGGAGGCCTGGGTGAAAAACCACATGATCCTGAGAACGTACGAACCTTGAGTGGCACCTCGACTCTCGGCCGACCTAGCGTTTCCGCGATGAGCGCGTGCGCTTGCTGGAATGTCGAGAGCGCTGAGGCCGTCCACCATCCGTGCGACTCGTTGTTTTTCTCCATGCGGAAGCGAATCCGACCCGACCCGGCACCGGCTCGATGAGCCCCCTGTTCCGCAGGCGATAGAAGACGTTCTTCATGGAGTTCTCAGAGGTAATTCCAGTGATCTCGCGTCCGATTCGGTTGACGATTTCTGGATGCAATTCCAGATATTCCATGACACTTTCCTCGGGGGACGCGAGTGCCTCGTGACGGATTCTCACCAGAACGCTGTTCTCAGTGTCCTCTATGAGTGGAGGCTTTAGACGAAGCTTGCTCATGGCGGCGAAGGCCGTATTGAGTCCCTCTCCGACATCCTTGTTTGGAGGTTCCGGAAATTTATTGATGATGCGTACGATGGATCCGTTGCGGGCAAATTGCTCCTGCAAGATGTTCTGCGCCGTAACGTGTCCTGGGAGTCGACCAGGGCTTTCCACCTCGACTCGATTATCGAATACCCGAATGTGAACATCGACCGGAATGCTATAATCTCTGTGCAATAGGGCATTCGTTACTATCTCATGCAACGTCTCGTATGGGTATGAGATCGCCTCCAATCCTTTCGGTCCCAGCTTTTGAATGCCCTCAACGAGATCCGTAGTTCGCTGCACGGAATCGCGGATCTGATCGTACAGATGGCCCTCGATAGTAACAGGATCAAAAGCCAGCGTATCACGCGTTCCTGTCGCGGCAGATGTGCGATACCGGTAGAGCTTCACACCGCATCGCTTGGGCAAGATTGTCTGGGGTTCCTCAGCGAACAGAAGAACTGCTGCGACCGTGGGCTTTTCGGAACGAATAAGCTGTTGCTTGGTAAGCCACGACTCGGGTTCAGCGGTAGGCACCACGTTGATCAAGAACTCAAGAATCGGTATCGAGTTTGTCACTGCCGTTAAGGGCGCAGCTACCGTTTCAGTCTCGAATGAAGTGATGCCCTTGTCCCGCCTCAGCCGATCCAACGCTTCGGCCGTTACGACCTGCAAGTTCTGCGCGCCGCGCCGGAGGTAGGGGATCCCGTCGGATGCTTTCGTTATTTCCCGCGTTTTATTCACGTTCACTTGCAGGACCACGCCCTGCGCTCCGGGACATGCTAGGAACGTGTAATTGTAGTATTGGCCGAGAGGGAACAACTGATCGAAGACCTGCAGGTGAGCATTGGCCGCTTCGATGTCTCGAAAGCCCCGCCAGGAGCGAGTTTTCCGCCCAGACAGTTCGTCTTCATCGATTCCGATGTACAGCTCGCCTCCGCTTGCATTTGAAAATGCGGAAACAGTGCGGGTCAGCTTGCTCGGCGCGATGTCGCTCGCCTTCAGATCAGCAAAATGGCCTTCTCCGGTGGCCAGGATCTGGTCACGCTGTTCGACGGTTATCGGAACGCTTTCAATAGGCATTTGATCTTGCTCTGGTGACTCTCCGGGCTGTGAGGCGCGATGCTGTCTAGCGAACGTAGCCGCCAGCTATCGGCCCAGTACGCCGAAGCCTACTTCAACCTCGATTGCCTCGGTGCACATAAGTCAATCTAGCTGGATTGCGCTCTTATCGAACCTTCAGG
>JBGPLS010000212.1:0-5247 GCA_041486565.1 Gemmatimonadaceae bacterium | reverse complement strand
TGCGGCGACGGCAAGCGGGTTCATCGCTCGGAGCAGCATTCAGAATCCGCAGTCGGCCGGTTCCCCGGGCCGGCCGCTCATCGAGTGGCCGGCATCGACTCGTCCGAGAGGCGCGATTCAGCGCAACGTGAGAGACACAATCGGTGGAGTGCTGGCGGGTGAAGCGCTCGTTGTTGCCGCGTTCGAGCGCCAATGGTCGTTCCCGGCTGATTCGCTGCGTGGCACTGAGGTGATCGCCCGATGGGTGGATGGTGAGCCGGCCGCTATCGAAAAGCCAGACGGCGTCGGGTGCGTGCGATCGGTGGCTGTGCCGGTGTCATCTGTCGGCGATCTCGTGATCAGAAAGGACTTCGTACGGTTCGTGCAGTCATTGTCGCGGGCGTGCTCCCAGAGAACGTCGCTGGCTGCCGCCGATCCAGCCGTCATTGCGAAGCTCGAAGGACAGGGTGGGTTCGCTTCTCGCGAAGCGTTTCGGCCGCCAAGCGACGTTCGCTCCGGGCTCGCGCCGTGGCTCCTCGCGCTGGCAATGGCAGCGGCGATTGCGGAGTTGTTCGTGCGCCGTCGCCGAGCCGACGCGAAAGATATCGCGGCAAGTCGCTCTTCTCCCCTCGATGCGCGCGCAGCATGACCGCGTTCGAGAGAGTTCGCCGCACTCAGCGAATACTTGGCACGGCGGCAGCGACGCATGCGTTGATTTGGGGGCTCGCTGCGACGCTGGCTGCCATGGCCACGATTTCATTTTCTTCACTTGCGATTCCGTGGCTCCAGAGTGACTCCGCATTCCATGATGTCATTGCTCTCGCGCTCGGCGTGGCCGTTGCGGGTGCACTGCTGTGGCGATCGAGGCACTTTGTATCCAGGAGCCGCGTCGCCCTGTGGATCGAGGAGCGTGTACCCGAGCTCCACTATTCCCTTGTCACGGCGGTAGAGCAGAGCGCGTCACCGTTCGCGGAGGGGATGGAGAAAACCGTGGCCCGGCAGGACATTGGAGGAGTGACGCTCGCGGCCCTCAGCCAGCGCCTCTTTGTCGCAGCCGCCGCGCTCGTTACGGCAACGCTCCTGCTATATGTGTCGCCATCAGCCGCTTTCGGTCGCATGGGTCCCCTTTCGCGACTGGGCCGCTCTGGTCCTGCGTCGAGCGTCCCGCCTGGGAGCAGGCTCGAGGACATTCGGGTACTGATAACTCCCCCGGCCTACACCGGCGGGCGAACCATCACCCTGGACGATCCTTCATCCATTGCCGCTCTGACGGGGAGCAGCATTGCGATTCGAGGAAAGGGCCCGGCCGCAGGTCTTACGGCATCTCTCCCTGCTCCGGTAAGAATCTCGGGCGCAGACGGAGGTTGGACGCTTTCACTCGCGATGCCGGCGAAACCGGCAGCCCTGACACTCAGGGATCGCACCTACGAGCGGATAATAGTGCTCGATCCGCGCGCTGACGCTCCGCCAAGGATTGTGCTCACTTCGCCGGTGCGGGACACCACACTTCGTGCACGGCAGCTCGTGGTACAACTCAACGCAACGGCCACGGACAACATCGGCCTTGGCGACGGATACTTCGAGTATCTGATCACCACCGGCTCAGGCGAAATCTTCAGCGCGCGTACCATCACTACGCCGGTAGTGCATTTCGGCGGCTCGCGCAGCGGCTCGATATCGGCGACGCTCAGTCTCGCTTCGCTCAAGCTCGCCGAAGGAGATGTCGTGTCGATGCGGGCGATCGCGCAGGATGGCAACACGCTCAGCGGACCGGGGCTCACGACGTCCGATACTCGAACCATTCGGATTGCGCGCGCCGGCGAATATGATTCGCTGGCAGTGGAAGCGGCCGCGCCTGTTCCGCTCGACAGCTCGGCGATGAGCCAGCGGATGCTCATCGCGATGACCGAAAGGCTCGTGCGCGAGCAGCAGAAGCTCGCGCGCCAGGAGCTTGTGAAGCGCTCCACGGAGATCGGTGACCTGGAAGACCGGATACGAAAGAGAGTCCATGAGATTCTGTTCGAGGGGGAGGACCGCTTCGGCCAGGAGCAACCCGGAGAACCACCCGCGAGTATCGAGGAGATGGAGCCTCCCGACCAGCTGACCGAGCGCAAGAATCCCGATCTGTCCGCGGCTTACAACGCCCTCTGGGAAGCCGTCCGATCGCTGCAGATCGCCGAGCCCGCGCCGGCGTTGCCCCCGATGCGTGTCGCACTGAAGGCGCTCGACCGCGTGCGACTTGCCAATCGTCTGTATCTGCGCGGCATGCCGCCGAAAGTGATAGTCGACATCGCCCGCGTGCGGATGACGGGCAGGGAGAAAGGTTCGGGAAACGTGCGAACGCCCCGATCACCAGCGGACTCCTCCCGGTTGGAGTTGGAGCGGCGGTTCAGCGAGGCGATCGAGCTCATTTCGCGACAGCCATCGAATGCGGTGCGCGCGTTCGCTCTTCTCCAGGTCGAGGCGCTGTCCACTTCGCCGTCTTTCGCCGTGGCACTTGGTGAGACGATCGATGCGTTTCGCAGAGGACGTGACGCGACACTGCCTCTCGTTCGGGCGCGGAGAGCGCTCTCGGGCGAGCCGGCGGGAGCTCCGGGACTTCCGGTGTGGTCGGGCGGATGGTGAGCGAGTTCGTTTTCTGTACCGGGCGGTACGAGTCGGGCGACTGGGACAGCGCACCGACAGTCCCGGCGAACCTCATAGACTCGGTGGCACGCTATACCGAGATCGAGATCGCGCCTTCGGGAGCGATCGTTCCGCTGTCTTCGCCGAGCATATTCGACTACCCGCTGGTCTATCTGACCGGCCATCTCCCCTTCCGCTTCACGGAAGCGGAGCGGAGCAACGTGCGTCGTCTGGTAGACCGTGGCGGAATGATCTTCATCGACGATCACAACCACGACATCGGAGGTGTTTTTCACAAGACCGCGCTGGAGGAGATCACACGCACGTTTTCAGCCCCGGTAGATCTGCCCAACTCGCACCAGCTCTACAGGTCTTTCTTCAAATTCGAAGATGGCCCGCCCACGACAAGTCATGAGCTGAATGGGTGGGGCGACAATCTCGTCCACAAGAACCTCAAGGCGGTTCTGCGCGGTGACCGCATCGCGGTTCTGTACAGCAACAAGGACTACAGCTCGGAGTGGAACTACCACCCCGACAACAAGCGGTTTTCGACAATCGACAACACGCGCTTCGGCGTGAACATCATCGTGTATGCTCTCACGCGCTGACGCCCGCGGCAGAATTGAGTCGCTGCTCCGGTTCGCGAGTATTGCAGTGCTCACGTGGCTGCTCTGGCATTCATTAGACCGTGGACGCCCGGAATCAATCATGCATGCCCGCTCGGCCAGCCTTTCCTCGGCGATTCGGGACTGGTCGACCGCAGGCCTCGCGCCCGATCACATCGCGGTACAGCTGGACAGCACTCCGACTCCCATTCAGCGCGACTGGCTCGCCGCACTGCGCTCTTCTGGAAGCAAAGTCACCTGGAGCGGCGATCTGCCTGCGGCCGCGGTAACATCGGCTGCAGTCGTGTCACCGCGGGGTGGTCTGACGGTTCTCGTCGCGTCACCGCGAGGCGCCGCGGTGAAACTTTCCGACGACATAGGTGTGCTCGACACGGCAGCGGCCGGTGTTGGAGGCGCGAGATTTACGCTCCCGTCGGCGACAGGAGGAATTCGCGCGATTGCCGGAAATACAATCGCACACACGTATCTGCCGGACAGCGTTCAGATCAGGCGTCTGCTCGTGATAGGAAGCGCGGGGTGGGAATCCAAGTTCGTCGTCGCCGCGCTCGAAGAGGACGGGTGGAAGGTGGACGCGGAGATGCGCGTGGCGCCTGGTGTCACTGTGACCCAAGGCTCGCTCGGGCCCATCGATACCGGGCGCTACTCGGCCGTGATCGCGCTCGACGGATCCGCCGCAGCGCGCGCCTCTGACATCAAGCGTTACGTGAGCTCCGGTGGAGGTTTGATCCTGGCGGGCCCGGCGGGGATGACTGATGCTTTCTCGGCGCTGCGACCAGGAGCGGCAGGACGGATGCAGTCCGGCGTGGTGCTCGCCTCGGAGCTCGAACCGACCACACTACGCTCCCTTCCGCTCGTCCCGGTCATCGCCCTCCGGAACGATGCGATAGCGCTCGAACGCCGGGATGGTGTGATTGCCGGTGCCGCCCGCCGGTATGACGCCGGCAGGGTTCTGCAGCAGGGCTATGCTGAAACCTGGCGGTGGCGGCTGGGCGGAGGCGACGCATCACTCGCCCGGCACAGGGCGTGGTGGAGCAGCAAGGTCGCTTCGGTGGCTTACGCTCCGCTCAGTGGGAAAACGGGCGTCGAATCCGGCGACAACGCCCCGCTGGCGCGTCTCGTCGCGTCGCTGGGCCGCGCATCGTCAGGTCAGTCGTCGAGTCTCTCCGCAGTGGTGGGGTCGGTGTCATTATGGTGGTTGTTCGCCATCCTGTCATTCTGTTTGCTCGCCGAGTGGACGTTGCGTCGGCTGCGAGGGCTCCGTTAACACGAGGGGCCTGAATTATGTTGAGGCGTGAGCCATTCCGATAATGCCGGCTACGAAGTCGAAGGAATCGGCGAGCTGTTAGTATCATAATGATACCATTTCGTCCCCTTCAGCATCTCATGTCGGTCGAGGATCAACTCGATTCAGCCGAAATGATTTTCATCGCCGAGCGTGTCTGATGGACATCCTCAAGGGATATCTCAGGCAGTACTGGAGACTGATACTCCTGGCCCTCGTCCTCGCGGCGACGAACCAGATCTTCTCGCTCCTCGACCCGCTGATCTTCCGTCACGTGATCGACACATACGCGACGAAGTTCAAGGAATACACCACCGGCCAATTCATCCGCGGCGTGTCGTTCCTGCTCTTCCTCGCGGTGAGCGTCGCGTTCATCTCGCGCGTCGCCAAGAATTTTCAGGACTACTTCGTCAACGTCATCACGCAGCGGCTGGGCGCGCAGATGTACTCTGACGGAATCCGGCACTCGCTCGAGCTTCCGTACTCAGTGTTCGAGGATCAGCGGAGCGGCGAGACGTTGGGCAAGCTCCAGAAGGTGCGGAGCGATGTCGAAAAGTTCATCTCGCTCGCGATCAACATGCTTTTCACGACGCTGGTGGGAGTCGTGTTCGTGATGATCTACGCATTCTCGGTGCACTGGGTCATCGCGCCGGCGTTTCTGCTCACGGTTCCTCTGATCGGGATCCTCAGCTCCGTGCTCAGTCGCCGGATCAAGGTGATCCAGAAGGAGATCGT
>JBGPLS010000211.1:0-5385 GCA_041486565.1 Gemmatimonadaceae bacterium | reverse complement strand
TTCGCCGGTCCGTCGTCCGCGGCGTATCTTTCGCGCGTGCCGGCCAGATTGTTCAGAGCTTCGCTGCTGCTCTTTGCCCTGAGCGCATGCGCCCACTTCAGACGTGACCCGCCGCAGCCAGTAAACACGCCGGAGCTGCCGATTGTGAGCGACGCCGAGGCCGATTCGCTGCTCGTGGATCTCCAGCGAGTGGATAGCAGCATGGTAGTCGAGCTCCGTTATGCGACGTCGAACAACTTCACCGCAGCTCCGCTGCCGGGATACCAGGGCAATCACGCATACCTTCGCGACGAAGCCGCCATCGCCTTGGCACTGGTGAACGCGGATCTCCATCGCGAGGGGTACGGGCTCAAGATCTTCGATGCGTACAGGCCGGTGCGCGCAAGCGAGGCAATGGTCGCGTGGGCTCAGCGCAGCAACCGCAACGATCTGCTGCGCGACGGATACATCGCCGCTCGCAGCAGGCACAACGTCGGCGTCGCCGTCGACTGCACCTTGATCGAGCTCGCCACCGGGCGCGAGTTCCCGATGGGAACGCCGTTCGACACGTTTTCCCCCGCCGCGTGGACCGCCAGCGCGAGGGGGGGCTTTGCCGTCAACCGAAAGCGGTTAAGGACGGTGATGGAGCGTCAGGGATTTCAGAACTACGAAAAGGAATGGTGGCACTTCAGCTACGACGTTCAGAATCCCGTTCGCTTCGACCGCGTCATTCACTAGCGGAATACACCGACTCGCGCTCGGCCGCGCGAATGGCTGTCTGGTCCTGCGCGCGCCTGCCTCGCAGGCTGAAGGCGAATACCGCGCCGTCGCCGGGAAATTCGGCCCAGGCGTGCCCGCCGAAGGACTGGGCGATGTCGCGGACGATGCTGAGCCCGAGCCCTGTTCCTTCGGCCGCCGTCGAGATGTCCTCGTGCGCACGAAAGAAGCGCTGGAAGAGCCGTCCTCGCTTCTCGGTCGGAACGCCGATCCCATTGTCGCGGACTTCGACCACGATCAGGCGCCCATCACCGTCCTCCACCTGGGCTCGCGCAGTGACCTCGACCCATCGCTCCGGCTTGGCGGGATCGGCGTACTTGATTCCGTTGGATATCAGGTTCGAGAGGCAGAGCTCTACCGCCGCGGCGTTCACCTCGACCGCCGGAAGATCGGCGGCTATGCGAAGCTCGACACCCTTTGCCCGCGCGGCATCGCGAAGCTGACGCGCGACTTCGCCGGCGGCACTGGGGAGCGTAACGTGCCGCTGCTGCCGCGAGTCGTTTTCGAGACGCGACAGCTCGACCAGATTGTCGAGCACTCCGCGCATGCCGAGGACGTTTCTGGAGACGATCGAAACGAGCCGATTTCGCTCTGCCTCTGCGAGCGAGTCGAGCTCGAGTACCTGCGCCGCGCCGGTTATCGCGCCGATGCGGTTCCTGAACTCGTGTGACAGCGTCCGGTTGAAGCCGCGCAGCCGCTCCTCTCTCTCGGTGAGGCGCGCCGAGACGAGAGAGAGGTAGTTTGTGATCGTCGCCTGCTGAATGAGCGCGACGGCGGTGAAGAGGCGGTGGGCGCACGCAAGCAGCTCGCTTCGCGTGCACGGCAGTTCAATCTCGTCGACGGTCCTCGATATGAACGTGAACAGGATTCCGCCGAACATCTCGTATTCCTTGAGCAGCTCGTAGGCGTCGAATCCCTGGGAGAATCGCAGCTGGCCCAGTTCCATCGCCTTGGCGACGACGGATACCTCTCCGATCACCACCCGCTCCGGATGCTCGAGATAGTCGGCCACGCCGCGTATCAGCATCGGCATGTGGTTGAGGAGCTGATCGCTGGGGAAAATGCGGTTGGTGGAGACCTCGATACGCGCGTTGATGCGGTCGAGCCAGCGGCGCGTCAGATCGGCGCTTCCATCCCGCATTTTCTGCGCGAGGATTGCGGCGAGCGGGCAGTTCTGGAGCAGCTCGCTCCTTGAATCAGAGCGTTCGTGTCGCGCGGTCAGGGCTGGTCCTTTGACGAGAGACGTTACTTGGCTGTAAACATACACCAGCGGCGCAGGGCGAAACAGCTGACCACGACGTTGCGCGAAGCAGCGCGAGGCGGGCACTTTCAATCCGGCGAGCCTCTGGAGTCATGCGTATCTCGACCGCAGCAAACCGACAGGAGTGTGCAAATGGCGATCGTCAACGGAAAACTCGTGGTGTCAAGGCGGGAAAGCGTTCAGCCGTCGAAGTTCCGGTTCAACTTCGTGTCGTCGCTCATTCTCGCACTCGGAGCAGCCGTTGGACTCGTGGGGACGGCTGTGGCGACAAGTCCGATCTGGCTCATTCTGGGCATCCTGCTGGGCGCGCTTTTCGCGCAGTCGCCGAGGGTCGCCCAGCAGTGGGAGCGCGCAGTCGTGCTGCGGCTCGGACGGTACATCGGCTTAAGAGGACCTGGCATCTTCTGGATCGTCCCGTTCTTCGACAAGGTCGCCTCCTGGATCGACCAGCGAGTCATCACCACCAGCTTTGCCGCGGAGGAGACGCTGACGTCGGATACGGTGCCGGTGAACGTCGACGCCGTTCTCTTCTGGATGGTTCACGATTCCGAGAAGGCAGCGCTCGAGGTGCAGGACTACGCACAGGCTGTCAGCTGGGCGGCGCAAACCGGGCTGCGCGACATCATCGGCCGAACGTCGCTGACGGATCTGCTGCGCGGACGCGAGCGCATCGAGGCGGAGCTCCAGCTCCTCATCGACGAGCGATCCAACCCGTGGGGCGTCACCGTGCAGTCGGTCGAGATGCGCGACGTCGTCATTCCAACTTCGCTCCAGGACGCGATGTCGCGCGAAGCTCAGGCGTCACGCGAAAAGCAGGCGCGCATCATACTCGGCCAGGCCGAGGTGGAGATCGCGGCCCTTTTCGCAGAGGCCTCGAAATCCTATCAGGGCAATCCGACGGCGCTGCACCTGCGCGCGATGAACATCCTGATGGAGGGATTGAAGGAGAAGGGAGCGCTGATGCTCGTGCCGAGCACGGCCGTCGAGTCGATGGGGATTGGCGGTCTCATGGGCGCAGCGGCGATGCGACAGCAAACGCTGAGCGAGGGATCGAAATCAGCCGACGATCCGGGGGCGCCGGTGATCCTTTAGAAAAATCGCCTGACCGAGGTGCGTTAGCCGCCATCGCCGTCCGCGTCCGAGCCACGCGCGGGCGCTCTACCGGCGCTCTTGAGCTCGTCGGTGCTGGGGATGATCTCCCTGACCCCGGCACTCTTCAGATCTGCGTTTATTCCCGGCAGTGCCCGCATCGCGCTGTCGAGCCGCGACAGCTGCGCGTCGAGCTGCGCCGATAAAATCCGGAATACCTCGCGCGTCTGATTCGTTGGCCGGGCGTCTGCGCTCGCGGCAACACCCGCCAGCGCCGCGATCTTGTTGTTGAGCCTGATCGGATAGTTGAGCGGATCCTGTCCCGACTGGTTCTTCACCTGGTAGATCTCTGACTCGACTGCCGAGAGCTGTGCTGCGAACGCATCGGCTTTCGACTTGAGTGCGGCTCGCTGCGCTTCCGGCATCTTCGACACGCGATCGGCGAGCTGAGCCTTCACGTTCCGGATTTTCCTCACCGCGTCATTGGCCTGCGTCGTCCTGTCACGCACCGCGAGGAGAAACGTGAACTGATCCTCGAGCGCCGTCTGTGAAAGGCTCGAGCGCGGATCTTTCATGACGGAGAAATTCCCGGTTTGCGACTGCCGGCCGACGTTGATGCGCACAGAGTAAGTCCCGGGAACCGCGACCGGACCCTGAATTCCCGCAGCCCAGAAAATCATATTCTGAAAGGTGGTGGCATCGGGATAGCGAAGATTCCAGGCGAAGCTGTTGAGCCCCACCTTGTTGGCGACGCGCGGCGGTGCTTGCCGCCTGCGTGGACCGTCTTCACCCGGCGGCGTCTCCTCGCTTCGAGCCTCGCTTCGCGTGGTGGAGTCTTCCTTTACACCTGCCTTCTTCAGACTATCGGCACGGGCGGCGCGGACGCTGTCGGCTCTCACCGAGTCTGCCGCAACGGTCGAATCCTGGTTGCTTGTAAAGCTCCTGATGACCGCTCCTCTGGAATCGAGGAAGTCCATCGTCACCACCTGGTTCGCGGACTTGAGCCAGTAGTAGATCACCGCCCCGGACGGTGGATTCTGACCGGTGGGATGTCTACCTGCGGCACCGGTGGCGCCGCCGCCGTTGAAGCCGACGCGATAGACGCTTCTCGGTTTGAACAAATGCACTTCCTCCTTCACCACCGCGGGAGTCATCTGCCTCAACGCCGAGAGGTCGTCCATGATCCAGAAAGAGCGCCCGTGCGTCGCGGCGACAAGGTCGCCCTGCTTGATCGCCAGGTCGTGCACCGGAACGATCGGGAGATTCCGCCGCAGAGTCTGCCAGCTCGCGCCGTCGTCGAAGCTCACCCATACGCCGCGCTCCGTGCCCGCGAAGAGCAAGCCGGCTTTCTCCGGATCCTCGCGGACAACGCGCACAAACTCCGTCGGATTGATACCGCTGGTGATTGGTCTCCAGGTCGCGCCGTAATCCGTGGTTCTGTAGACGTAGGGGCGCATGTCGTCCATCTGATAGTTATTCAAAGCGGCGTACGCAGTGCCCGGCCTGAAGTGCGAAGGCTCGATGATCGAGATGCGACTCCATTCGGGAATTCCCTTCGGAGTGACGTTGGCCCAACTCTTTCCGCCGTTCCGCGTGACGTGCACAAGTCCGTCGTCGGACCCCGCCCAGATCACACCAGCAGTCACCGGCGACTCCGCAATTGTGAATACAGTCGCGTAGTACTCCACCGACGTCTGGTCCTTGGTTATCGGACCGCCCGAAGGACCGAGAGTCTTCGGATCGTGCCTGGTGAGATCCGGACTGATCGGCGTGAAGCTCTGGCCGTCGTTGGTGGATTTGAAGACCACGCTGCTGCCGACGTAGATCGTGTTCGGATCATGCGGGGACAACACGATTGGATAGGTCCACTGGAACCGGTACTTCGCGTCGGCGGCGTCGTGGCCCATCGGATTGTCGGGCCACGGGTTGATGTTGCGCTCCGACCCCGTGCGATGGTCGAGTCTCGAGAGATACCCGCCGTACGACCCTGCGTACACGATATCCGGAGTGTCAGGACGGACCGCGATGTAGCCACTCTCTCCTCCGCCCACGGGATACCAGTCGCTGATGTCGGTGCCGCCGTCGGCCCGATTCGGTCCGCACAGCGTCGAATTGTCCTGCTGGGCGCCGCAGACGCGATATGGAAAATGATCCGTCGTCACGACGTGATAAAACTGCGCCGTTGCCTGATCCTGCTCGGTCCAGGTGCGACCGCCATTGAACGAGACGTTTGCGCCACCGTCATTGCCGTTGATCATCCGCTGCGGATCGTTGGGGGC
>JBGPLS010000210.1:0-5407 GCA_041486565.1 Gemmatimonadaceae bacterium | reverse complement strand
TGGTCTGCGCGGCCAAGGGATACCCGCTCGTGGTGACCATGGCCGAGTCGTTCAGCGTCGAGCGGCGGCGCTTGATGCGCTTCCTGGGCGCGAAGGTGATCCTCACGCCTCCGTCCGCGGGCGGCACGGGCATGGTACAGAAAGCGCTCGAGCTCGCCGAGGCGCATGGATGGTTCCTTACGCGCCAGTTCGAGAACGAGGCGAACGCCGACATGCACTCGCGCACCACGGCGAAGGAGATTCTCGCAGATTTTGCGGGGGAGCGACTCGACTATTGGGTAACGGGCTTTGGCACGGGCGGCACCCTCAAAGGCGTGGGCCGCGTGCTTGCGAAGGAGCGGCCGGAAACGAAGATCGTGCTCGCCGAGCCGGCCGACGCGGCGATGGTCACGAGCGGTACAAAACAGGAGCGGAAGGCAGACGGCGCACCGGCGTCGCGGCATCCATCGTGGAAGCCGCACCCGATTCAGGGCTGGAGTCCGGACTTCATTCCCAAGCTCACAGGCGACGCGGTCGACTTGGGGCTGGTTCACCGCGTGATCACCGTGTCCGGCGCTGACGCCATGCGCTCGAGCCGCGAGCTCGCGCAGCGCGAGGGAATCTTCGTCGGGACGTCGGGAGGTGCATCGTTCGTCGCGGCGCTCGAGGTATGCAAGGACGCGCCCAGCGGGTCTACGATTCTCTGCATGCTGCCCGACACCGGCGAGCGGTATCTCAGCACGCCGCTGTTCGCCGAGATTCTGTCCGACATGAACGATGAGGAGCGCGCGATTGCGCAGTCGACACCGACGTTCGCCGATTCGGCGGTTGCCGGAGTGGCGGCGCCGCGCTGACGCGCCGTGGCGTTTAGGCCAGTAGCACTGTAGCCCACGCATGCCCACGCGATACGAAGCGCGCGGTCGCGCCGGTCGTGATGCGCATTCGCATGCTCAGGTGACCGATCCGCTGGCTGAACACAGCGCGCCGGTCGTCGCACTTGCAGCACTGACTGTCGCACTCCACGTAGCCACGAACGCGTTTTCGCCATACGGCGTGCACAGGGACGAGTTCCTGTACCTGGCGATGGGCAGGCATCTCGATCTGTTCCGGATGGATTTTCCGCCCGCGATTGCGATTCTGGCAAAGATTTCGATGGCGTTGGGCGATTCGCTCGTTGCGCTCCGTATCTTTCCCGCCCTGATCGCCGGCCTTCTCGTAATTCTCGCAGCCTCGATCGCGCGCGCGCTCGGCGGAGGCCGTTATGCGCAGATACTCGGCGCGCTGTGCGTCGTTGCCAGCCCGCTCTTCCTTCGGGCCGGAAATCTATTCCAGCCGGTAGTCGTCGATCAGCTCGCGTGGACGGCCGCGCTCTTCGCACTCGTGAAGCTCGGACGCACGAACGACGAGAAATGGTGGCTCTGGTATGGAGTCGCAACCGGGTTCGGGCTTCTCACCAAGTTCAGCGCGATCATTTTCGGTGGTGCGACGCTTCTCGCGCTCTTGGTGTCGCCGCAACGGCGCTGGATTCTCACGCCGTGGCCGTGGATAGCCTTCGTCCTCGTGATCGCCATCGGAAGTCCGAGCTGGATCGGCCAGATCCGACTCGGCTTTCCTGTCTTGCAGCAGATGCGTGACCTGCGAGCGGTTCAGCTCGAGCGCGTCACGCCCCTCGAGTTCATTCTCGGGCAGGTGCAGCTCGGTCCGGCTTTCTTCATTGCGCTCGTGGGACTTCTCTGGCTGCTTCTTGGCCGCGCCGCAAAACAGTATCGCATGACGGGCTGGACGTGTCTTTTCGCGTTTCTCGTTCTGCTCGCGCTCAAGGGCAAAGCGTATTACCTCGGCCCAGTCTATCCCGCCCTGTTCGCTGCCGGGGGAGTCGCGATCGAAAGCACGCGCGCTTCGCGCGCACGCACGCCCGTCATGTGGACGGCGGCCACGCTGACTCTCGCCTATGGAGCGCTCGTGCTGCCAATCGGCATTCCCATTCTCGCGCCGGCACAAATGACGGCTTACACGGACGCCATCGGCGCTTCGGAAGCGAACAGGACCAATCGCGGAGAGCAGGACAAGCTGCCGCAGGACTACGCCGACATGCTCGGATGGCCCGAACAGGTTGCGGCCGTCGCCAGCGTTTACGGATCGTTGTCCCCGACGGATCGAGAAAAGGCGATCATCATTGCCGGCAACTATGGCGAGGCTGGAGCGGTGGATTTTTACGGACCGCTCTACGGACTCCCCAATGCGATCAGCGAGGCGGGCACGTACTGGTTCTTCGGTCCGGGCAAGAGGCCTGGCGAGATCGCCTTGACGGTCGGCATCGAGCCCGAAGACCTCAAGGATTTCTTCGCCGAAGTGACGCCCGTTCGGCGTTTGAAGTCGCCGTGGTCCGTCTCGGAGGAGCGCGACGTCCCGATCAACATCGCGCGCAGGCCGTTTCACACGGTGCAGGAGGTCTGGCCAACGCTCGCAGGGAGGAATTAGGGCTCGACGTGCCGGATGGTATGGGAGCGCGGATGATTTCGGTAGCGGCGACTGCACCGCCGCGTTTCATTTGAGCGTTCGCAGCAGACGCCAATCCGTTAGGCAGCGGTGAGGGAGGTGTGAGCATGTCGGGGAATGACCACACGGGAGAGGACATCGTGTCGAAGGTGAAGGTCGGGATCGTCGGCTCAGGCTTTCAGGCGGATTGCATAGCAGCATCGGTGAAGGCAATGCCGGAGGAAGCGGAGGTCGTGGCAGTCGCCTCACCGACTCTGGGTAACGCGGAAGCGTTTGCGCGGCGTCACGGCATCGCTGGCTTCCATTCCGATTACCGCGAAATGCTGCGCGATCCCGCGATCGAGATGATTTCGATCACGGCACCCAATCGCCTGCATGCGCGGATTTCGATCGACGCGGCACGCGCCGGAAAGCACGTCGTGTGCGAGAAGCCTCTCTGCGTGACGCTCGAGGAAGCAGACGCGATGATCGACGCGTGCGCGAAAGCCGGTGTACTACTCCTGTACGCCGAGGAGCTTTTCTTTGCGCCGAAGTACGTGAAGGCAAAGCAGATGGCGGACGAAGGTGCCTTTGGACGAATTCATCTGGTGAAGCAAGGCGAGAAGCACTCGGGGCCTCACTCTGACTGGTTCTGGGACGTCGAGCAGTCCGGTGGCGGAGCTCTCATGGACCTGGGCTGCCACGGCATCGCTTTCTGCTGGTGGTTCCTCGGCAAGCCAAAGGTGAAAAGTGTGTACGCGCAGCTCTCAACCCAGGTCCACGGGGCGCGCACGGAGGGCGACGATGAAGCGATCACGGTTATCGAGTTCGAGAACGGCGCTCTCGGCCTGGTCGAGAACAGTTGGAACCGACCCGGCGGGATGGACGACAGCATCGAGGTCTTCGGCGACAAAGGGCAGACGTACGCTGATATGCTGATGGGCAACGCCCTCCCCACCTACTCCGAAGTCGGGTTCGGTTACGCGGTTGAGAAGGCAGCTTCTACCCGAGGATGGACATATCCCGTGTTCGAGGAGCACTGGAATTACGGCTTCCCGCAGGAGATGCGGCACTTCGCGCGCTGCGTCCGCGGAAAAGAGAGTCCGATTTCGGACGGCGAAACTGGGCGAGTCGTGCAGGAGGTCCTATACGCCGCTTACGCTTCGGCGGGGCTGGGTCGAAAGATCGTGCTGCCATTCCGTCCAAAAGGAATCGCCAGGCCGATCGATCTCTGGAAAAAGCCGGAGTTGGCGCAAGCCGCACTCTGATGCGGCTCGCTGGCGCAATCGACATCGGCGGGACCACCACCAAAATCGGGATCGTGGCCGCGGACGGGACGATCATCAGGCGGGCGAAGATTCCCACCACCGCGAACGGCGACCCGATACCGCTCGTGAACAGCATCGCGTCGACGCTTCGCCCAATGCTGGATGCGACGGCCGCCGAGGGGAAACCCGTGTCAGGCGTAGGCGTTTCGGTCGCCGGATTTCTGGACGAAGCACACGCTGCGATGATCGACAACGCGAACCTGACCGCTCTCCGCGGATTTCCGTTGCGCCGCGCACTCGAGGAGCGGCTCGCGCTTGACTGCCGTCTCGAGGTTGACTCGAATGCGGCAGTCGTCGCCGAGTACCGGCACGGAGCAGGCCGAGGTGTGAGCCGGCTATTGAGCGTGACCGTCGGTACCGGGCTCGGAGGCGGTGTGATGATCGGCGGCGAGCTGCTCCGCTTCAACGGAGAATGTGCGGGCGATCTCGGGCACATCATCCTCGACCCGACTGGGCGCCGGTGCACCTGTGGTGCGCAGGGTTGCTTCGAGGCAATCGTCTGCTCGGCTGCGTTGTCCGAGCGAGCCGGCGGACGTGCGATTCGTGACGTGATCGGCGGCGCACGACAAGGAGAACAATCAGCCGTAGACGCACTCGCCGCGACGGGGTGGTGGCTCGGACTGGGCCTGGCGTCGCTATCAGCGATCTTCGCTCCGGAGACGATTGTGGTCGGTGGTGGGATTGGAGCGGCGGGAGAACTTCTAATGGAGCCGACGCGCGCGAGCTACCGCGCACACGCGAGCAGCGAGTTCCGCGAGAGAGTGCAGATCGTCGGCTCGTCGTTCGAGGGATGGGAGGGGATGGTGGGTGCGGCGAGCCTCCTTCTCGATCCGCTCGACTAGACACCGATGTCCCGGACATCGCTGCGTGTTTTCCCTTCTGCCGATGCGATCGGAGAAGATCTCGCGCAACGGCTGCTCCGTCGCATCGAGCTCGCGCGTCTCTCCGGCGAGCGGTTCCTCATGGGTTGCCCCACCGGGCGCACGCCGCGCCCGGTGTACAGCGCCCTGGCGCGTCAGCTGGCGGAGACGGGTCAGGATATCAGACATCTCGTGCTGGTGATGATGGATGAGTACCTGCTGCCCGCTGACGGCGGACTGCAATACGCACCCGCCGACAACCCGTGGTCGTGCCATCACTTCACGCGTGTCGAGATCGCCGACCGGTTGAACGAAGGGCTGCCGCCGGCGCATCGGCTACCGGAGAAGTCCATCTGGTTCCCCGATCCTCGTGATCCCGATGCGTACGATACGCGGATCTCCGACGATGGAGGAATAGACTTCTTCATACTGGCGTCAGGCGCGAGCGACGGACACGTTGCGTTCAATCCACCCGGGAGTGCGCGCGAAAGTCGAACGCGGGTCATCCGGCTCTCCGAAGAAACGCGTCGGGACAACCTGCTCACCTTCCCCGCTTTCGGTACGCTGGCTTCGGTGCCGAGCCATGGCATAGGCGTCGGCATCGACACGATTGCGTCGGCAGAGGAAGCGGTGATGATAGTCTGGGGGGCCGGGAAGCGCCTCTCACTCGCCCGGATACTGCGCGCCGAGCGCTACGAACCGGAGTGGCCGGCAACGGTGATTCACGAGTGTGCGGTTCGAGAGATTCTGAGTGACACGGAC
>JBGPLS010000209.1:0-5456 GCA_041486565.1 Gemmatimonadaceae bacterium | reverse complement strand
CGACAACAGCCGTCACCTCTTTTCCGAGCGCTACGGCTGTCCTGTCTGCGGCATCTCGCTCCCCGAGCTCGAGCCCCGCCACTTCTCCTTCAATTCGCCGTTCGGCGCCTGCTCCGCCTGCGGCGGCCTCGGCACCAGACGTGAGGTCAGCGCCCAGCTCATTCTCGGCGACTCGAGCATCTCGATTCTCGAGGGCGTCGTGCTGCCCTGGGGTGAGCCCGACGGATATCTGCGGAAGGTGATCCTACCGGGACTGGCGAAACAGTTCGGGTTCAATCTCAACACGCCGTGGGGACAGCACCCGCAGGAGATTCGCGAGATCCTCCTGTATGGTTCGACTGGAAAGCGGATCGGGGGCAAGACGCCGGCGGGAAAATGGGAAGGAATCGTCTCCAATATCCAGCGGCGCTACGACGAGACGGAATCTGACTCGGTGCGCATGAGCCTCGTCGAGTTCATGCAGACCCGCGAGTGCACGACGTGCGATGGCCGGCGGCTCAAGCCTGAATCGCTCGCCGTCACTGTGGCCGACCGGAACATCGGTGAGATCGTGGAGATGCCGATCACCTCGACGCTCAGCTTCTTCGAGGGAGTGGCAGTTCGCGAGAATGGACGACCAGGTCTCGATCCCGACATCGCGGGTCCGATCCTCAAGGAGATCCGCGAGCGACTTCGTTTTCTGAACGACGTCGGGCTCGACTATCTCACCCTCGGACGATCCGCCGAATCTCTCGCCGGCGGCGAGGCACAGCGAATCCGGCTGGCGACGCAGATCGGGTCGCGTCTCGTCGGCGTTCTCTACATCCTCGATGAGCCGTCGATCGGTCTTCACCAGCGCGACAACGCGCGCCTGCTCAACACCCTTCGCCAGCTCCGCGACCTCGGCAACACTGTCATCGTCGTCGAGCACGACGAGGAGACGATGCGCGAAGCCGATCACCTGATCGACCTCGGCCCGGGTGCAGGAAAGCACGGCGGGCTGGTGATCGCCGAAGGAACCGTCGACGATGTTTCGCGCAACGAAGCCTCGATCACCGGCCGATATCTGCGGGGAGAGCTGTTCATTCCAGTTCCCTCGGAGCGGCGGCCGAAGGACGCGGACAGGATCGTCCGCATCGAGGGCGCGAGAGAGCACAACCTGCGCAACCTCGACGTCGAGATTCCGCTCGGACTGTTCGTCGCGGTCACCGGCGTGTCGGGCTCGGGCAAGTCCACGCTCATCGAGGACATCCTGCACCGTGCGCTGGCGCGTCACTTCTATCGCACGCGCGTCATCCCGGGCGAGCACGATCGCATCGTCGGCCTCCAGCACCTCGACAAGGTGATCGACATCGATCAAAGCCCGATCGGTCGCACCCCCCGCTCCAATCCGGCGACATATACGGGACTCTTCACTCCCATCCGCGAGCTGTTCGCCGAAATGCCGGAGGCGAAGATCCGGGGCTATGGTCCCGGCCGATTCTCCTTCAACGTGAAGGGCGGACGCTGCGAAGCGTGCGAGGGCGACGGTCTGGTCAAGATCGAGATGCACTTTCTCCCCGACGTTTACGTACCGTGCGACGTCTGCAAGGGGAAGCGATACAACCGCGAGACGCTGGAAGTTCGCTTCCGCGGGCTGAGCATCGCCGACGTTCTCGATCTCACCGTTGAAGACGCGCTGGCGTTCTTCGAGAACCAGCCGCGCATCTACCAGAAGCTGCACACCCTCAACGATGTGGGGCTTGGCTACATCCACCTCGGCCAGAGTGCGACGACTCTTTCGGGCGGAGAGGCGCAGCGGGTCAAGCTCGCGAGCGAGCTATCGAAGCGCGACACCGGCCGCACGTTCTACATCCTCGACGAGCCGACTACCGGGCTGCATTTTGAGGATGTGAGGATGCTCCTCGAGGTCCTTCACCGCCTCGTCGATCGCGGTAACACCGTTCTTGTGATCGAGCACAATCTCGACGTCATCAAGACGGCCGACTGGATCATTGACCTGGGACCCGAGGGCGGCTTCCGCGGCGGCGCCGTCGTTGCCGCGGGAACGCCTGAGGATGTCGCGGCAGTGAATGCCTCCTACACCGGGCGCTTTCTCGGCCGGATGCTGAAGACGCGCGCGCGCCGCAAGGCCGGCTGATCGGGTCGCGGGCAACAGGCAACGGGTAACTGTACTTATGGTATCGCTGCTGGACATCATCGGACCAGTAATGGTCGGCCCGTCGTCATCACACACCGCCGGCGCGTGCCGTCTCGGGTTGCTCGGCAGGGGCCTCGTCGGTGGAACACCCCAGACCGCGCTGCTCGAGCTGCACGGGTCATTCGCGCGGACGGCTGAAGGTCACGGAACCGACAAGGCGCTGGTCGCAGGTTTCCTCGGATTCCGTCCCGACGACGAAAGAATTCGCGATGCGCTTCAGATCGCCGAGCGCGAGGGGCTCGACTACCGCTTCGAGAAGACGACGATCGGCGGCGCCATTCATCCCAACACCGTGCGGATGAGGATGGAGCGAGGCGACGTCAGCGCGACGATGACCGGCTCGTCGCTCGGCGCGGGACGGGTGATCGTCAGCGAGATCGACGGCTATCCGGTGGAAGTGAACGGAAACTTCCACACCATCGTGCTCGTAGCTGAGGACAGGAAGGGCTCGATCGCACGGATTACCGGGATTCTTGCTGATCACGGAATTAACATCGCCACCCTGCGGCTGACACGAAAAGAGAGAGGCGGCGATGCGTTCATGGTCATAGAGTGTGATGATTCGCCCGGCGAAACGGCAGGGGACGAGATCGGCGGGCTCGACTGGGTGCGCTGGGCGCGGCGTCTCGACCGCGTGAGCGGCGGCGGAGCGGGAAACTAGGATGTATCGCGCACTGGCAGATGCAATTCGGGACGCCGATGCTCGCGGCCACACGCTGGCTCAGGTGGCGATCGATCAGGAGGCGAAAGACCAGGGGCGGTCGGCGGCGG
Organism: Gemmatimonadaceae bacterium; assembly: GCA_041486565.1. Classification (GTDB taxonomy): domain Bacteria; phylum Gemmatimonadota; class Gemmatimonadetes; order Gemmatimonadales; family Gemmatimonadaceae; genus UBA4720. The sequence continues at coordinate 2,506 of JBGPLS010000209.1, read as the reverse complement.
ACGTTCGGTCGTCGCTGACTCGCGCACTGGCCGTGATGCGGAGCGCAATCAGCGATGGTTTGGTCGGCGATCTTTATTCGGCGTCAGGTCTGGTGGGAGGAGATGCGGCGAAGCTGATGTCCGGACCCCCGGGCCCGCTGGCCGGAACGCTGTTTCGCGATATTCTGTCGCGAGCGCTCGCGGTGCAGGAGGTTAACGCGGCGATGGGTGTGATCGTCGCCGCGCCGACCGCCGGTGGTGCCGGTATTCTGCCGGCGGTGATGACGGGTCTCGCGAAGGCGAAATTGGTATCTGAAGAGAAGCTCGTGGACGGTCTGGCGACAGCCGGGCTGATCGGTGCTGTGATTGCCGAGCGAGCTTCGCTTTCCGGCGCTGAAGGCGGGTGTCAGGCCGAGACAGGCGCCGCGGCGGGTATGGCGGCGGGGGCGGCGACGGAAATGCTCGGTGGCACGCCAGGGGAAGTGGGACACGCTGTAGCCCTGACGATGCAGGGGATGCTGGGTCTGGTTTGCGATCCGCTTGGGGGCCTCGTCGAGCTCCCCTGCGTCTTTCGCAACGCTACGGGCTCGGCGATCGCCCTTGCCGGGATCGAGATGGCGATGGCCGGGATCACCTTCGCGATTCCGGTGGATGAAGTGATCGACGTTATGGGCGAGATTGGACGGGAAATGGACGTTCGTTACCGTGAAACAGCCGGCGGTGGCCTGGCGGCGACGCCGACAGGCAGGCGGCTGGCCAAGGAACGCCTTTACCAGATCCGCAGGTCAACCGAATAGGAACGAATTAACTGGTCATCGCCTGGCGAATTCTGTATCTTCGCGGACGATGGTCACTTCGAGGCACGCATAGACAATGAGCATCTTCGACCGCATCGCCCGACTTTTCCGCGCCAATGTCAATGACATGATCTCTCAGGCCGAGCAGCCTGAGAAGATGTTGAATCAGATCATCATCGACATGCGCTCGCAGCTGGTGAAAGCCAAGCAGCAGGTCGCTGCGGCAATCGCCGACGAGAAGCGTCTCCAGGATCAGACTGCCTCAGAGCTGCGAGAGGCAGAGGAGTGGGAGCACCGCGCGATGCTCGCCGTCAAGGAGAATCGCGACGACCTCGCAAAACAGGCGCTGATGCGCCGCGGTGAGCACGTCTCGCGCGGCCAGCAGATGCAGCTCACGTGGGAGGCGCACAAGCAGGAGACCGATCGTCTCAAGGATTCGCTCCGCGGCCTCAACGACAACATCGAAGAGGCGTCGCGCAAGAAGAATCTGCTGCTCGCAAAACAGCGGCGCGCCGAGGCTCAGAAGCGCATTTCCGAGACGATGTCGTCGATCTCCGAGAAGTCGGCCTTCGAGGCTTTCGCGAGAATGGAGGAGAAGATCGACCAGAACGAGCGTCAGATTCGCGCGCACGCTGAGATCGAGGGCGAGTTTTCTGGCGACCGGCTGGCGCACGACTTCAAGCAGCTCGAGCAGAGCGCCGGAAACGCGGGGGCGGATGCGCAGCTGCTCGCGCTCAAGCAGAAGATGGGACTCCTCCCCGCACCGGCGCCCGACAACGCAAAGCAGCTCGGAACCGGCATGCCGGACGTCGAGGAGATCACGGAAGCCGAAGAGATCCCGGACGAGAAGACAAGCAGTTGAGCGAGGATAACGCCGGGCGGATAAAGCTCGCGCCGATCCTGACGACCGTCATCCTCACCATCCTGCTGTTGTGGATGGCGGGGATGACGGCCAATGTATTTCTGCTTCTCTTCATCGCGATCATTCTCTCGCTCTACCTGGGAGCGGTCCGCGATTTCCTGAAACGCCGCGGGCACGTTCCCGAGCGGCTCGCGTTCTTCCTCGCCGTCGTTGGGACTGTAGTCGCGCTGGGCGTCCTCGTCGGCCTCCTGGTTCCTCCCGTCGTCGAGCAGACCCGCCAGCTCATTGATGTGCTCCCCGACTACATAACGAGGTGGGAACAGGGGATCGACAAGTTCGTGGCGCGATTCCCGGCGCTCAGAAGCGTATGGCAGCCGGAGCAGCATCAGGCCCTGCACGCCGTGTACGAGCGGCTGTCGTCCACCGCCGGCGACGTGGTGCCCAAGGTCTTCTCGATCGTACAGGTGCTCATCGACATGTTCGCCGTGATCGTGATGAGCATCTACCTGGCCCTTCAGCCGGGAGTCTATCGCGAGTGGCTGATAGCGCTGTTTCCGCCGGTTCATCGCGACCTGGTCCGCGACGTGCTGCGCGATCTCGCCGACACACTCCGTGCGTACATCGTCGCACAGCTGTCGGCGATGGCGTTCCTGGCCGCCCTGACCGCCTTCGGACTTTACCTCCTCGGCGTTCCGTATGCGCTGACGTTCGGAATCTTCACCGGTCTGGTGGCGATCGTTCCCTTCTTTGGAACGCTGCTGTCCACCACGGTGCCGGCGCTCTTCGTGTTGGGCGGCCCGAACGGCGGAACGCGCGCTCTCTACGTCATCCTGCTCGGCGTGTTCGTCCACCTCGTCGAGGGCAACCT
>JBGPLS010000208.1:0-5474 GCA_041486565.1 Gemmatimonadaceae bacterium | reverse complement strand
GCGACGTTCCGCGAATCGCGAACTGTACCAGTCGCCCGGCGCGATCGCGCTGAAGGATCGCGTCCACGATCATCTGCGCCAACGTCCGTGCCGCGCCGAGCTCATCGAAGGCCGGGCGTGTCTGACTACTGAAGAGCTCGACGTATGGTCTGTATGAGAACGGCCGTGGACCGAGGAGTGTGACGACGGTGTCGGGAATCGCCAGCTCCGCGGGCGACATCGCGTCTATCAATGCTGCCAGCGCGCGCCGCTGCGTTGCGCCGTCTATCGGATGCGTCTCCTGGAGTCCATCGCCCCGCACGGCATTGCTGTATTCCATTCCGCCGATCGTCTTCGCCAATGAGTTGATCGCGAAGCGATGCATCAGATACAGGGGGACGAATCTCTCCTGTAGCAGCGCGACCGGCTCGCCGAAGCGAATGTTGTGCTCGTTGAAGCGCGACATCGCGACGCGCCGCACGCCCATCTCGTGTCGCAGAAACTCCATCGGCGAGGCGGCGTCGTCCCAGAGATTCGTCCGCGGGTCGGAGGCGAAATCAGGCCGCGCATCAGCGTCCGAGAGGAAGAGGAGCCCGCGCTTCAACCCATCGGCGACGATCGCCCGCAGCGAGTCCTGCTCTGATCCGGGAGGGAAAATCCCATAGCCCCAGTGAATCGCGAAGATATCGTACACTCCCGGTCCGACAGCGTAGGCGCTCGAGATGTCGATGTTCCCGCTCTCGTCGAGGCGAACACGCGGCGGCGGGTAGTCCATCACCGACGCGCGCTCGTACGTCGAGGCGATGTAGTTGTGCGCGAGTCCGAGTGTGTGACCTACCTCGTGTGCGCTCACCTGCCGCACACGGGCGAGGACGAACGCGGTGTCCGCGGCAGCCGCATCGGCGCCTTTGAGTCCCGCGTACAGATTGTAGTCGGTGCGCGCCCGGTGAGAGTCGAGCCGGGCCATCGCCTTGATGAGCTCACCGGTGCGAGGATCGCCGATCGCGCCACCAACTGACCAGCCCCGCTCGTTCCGATTTTCCCATTGGACGACGTTGTAACGGGCGTCCATCGGATCGACGCCGTCGGGGAGGTCCTCGACTTTGAACGCTCCCTTGAGCCCGGCACGGTCGAACGCCTCGATCCACCAGCTCACACCCTGCTTTGTCGCAGTGCGAATCGGCTCCGGGATTCCGCGGTCTATATAGTAGACGAGCGGATTCCTGATCGGACTGTTCGGGTCGCTCGGATTGATCCGCTCCAGACGGTGACGGGCAATCCACCGCTGCTCGAGCGGAAGCTGGATCGGTTGCGCGTAATCCTTAAAGGTGATTCCGAAGAACCCGACGCGCGGATCCATCACCCGTGGCCGATAGGAATCGTCGGGAAGCTTGACCAAGCTGATGTGCTGGCGGAGAGTGAATGACCGCGAATCGGGGACGATTGAAGCCACGGTCGGGCCGGGACGTCCCTGAGTCGCAAAAGTCAGCGCGACGTCTATCTCGCTGTTCTCGGGAAACGCCTTGGTGTAGGGCTTGTAGATGCTCGAGCGGTCGCGCGCCACCGTGTACGTCCCTTCATTGCTCGAGGTGAGCGTCCCGCTCACGTCGTTCCAGTCGCGCATCACGAAGTCAGTCGCATCCACGACGACTTTCCCTCCCTCCTGCGCGACGATCTGGAGAGATCCCGAAGTACTCGGCGGGAATGCCTCCATCACCGTGCGGCCGTGCGCCAGATTATCGGAGGCAGAGCTTCGGTAATTCCAGTTCTCGAAGACGACGAGCACCCGCTCCCCATTGCGATCGAACCGGGCGACGTAGGAGTCGCCACCGGCTCCGCGATCAAGTCCGATCGGGTTCGAGCCAAGTCCTGTCGCGAGGGTGGTGAACATCAGGACGCGCATCGAGTCGGAGGGGAGCTCGAGGAGAAGCTTCCCCTGCTTCGAGTCCAGGTACAGGGGAATGAACCCATCGTTTCGCTCCATGCCGGCCGTTTTTGCCGCGATGCCGGACGCGGGAGCGCCGGCGGGCACAGGAGCAGTTGCCGGGGATTCGGACCGCTGAGCCGAAGCGCAGGCTGTTGCGCTGAGCACGACCGCGCTCAGCGAAAGGAACACAGTTGCTTTCATTGGATGTCGCAGTTTGGGGGACGGGCGATTATCCCACCCTGAAAGCCACCACGCAAGACATCGTCATAAATCCTGCTGTTTCCGAACGTCCCTGGCGTATGATAACAGTTCTTACTACTTTGTTATCATGATCAGGACGCAGGTAAGTCTCGCCGAAGCCGAATATCTGGCGGCAAAACGCGAAGCGAAACGCCTTGGGATTTCACTCGCTGAGCTTCTTCGTCGCTCACTGCGGTCGCTCCTTCCCGCCGAGGGCTCCAAGCCGTGGATGCGCTACGCCGGGATGGTCGAGTCGGGTGACCCGCGCTCGAGCCTGCGCATCGACGAGGTGATCTACGGCCAGAAAGACTGAGGCTTACGTCGATACCTCGGCGCTGATCGCATTAGCGGACCGCTCCGACACCTATCACCCGCTCTTTCGCCGATTGTTCGCAGCCCCGCCGCCGCTCGTTACGACGCCGCTCGTCATCGCCGAGGGCCATGCCTGGTTTCTCCGGCGCTACGACCGGACCCGTGCACTGCAATTTCTGTCGATGACCGAAGCAATGACTCCTCTTCGCATTGCGTCTATTGGAGCGAGCGAACAGCGTGGTGCCGCAGCGGCCCTCCGCAGGTTCGCGGATCAGGATCTTACGTTAGCCGATGCCCTTGGACTCCATTTGATGCGCGAGCGGGGCACATCGGTCTGCTGGTCCACCGATTTTCATCTGGGACTGACCGGAGTCCGACTTGTGATCAACGAACGCTGACGGGTGCCGCAGCGTTCGGGCGACTGATTGCCTGTGCGAGGCCGGCGATGTCAGCGGGCCCGGTGCGGCAGCAACCACCAATAAGCCGCGCGCCTGCCTCAACCCATGCGGGCGCGAGGTCGGCCAGACGAGAGCCGTCGGGCCTGCCGCGCCACCTACCCGAGCTCGCATCCCACTGCTCTCCTGAGTTGGGGTAGACGACAATCGGCTTGCGCGTGGCGCGAGTGAACTCCTTTATGGCTGGTGCCACAACTCGAGGGTGAACGCAGTTCACGCCAAGAGCAATGACGTTCTCAACGCCATCGGCAGCGCGCGCGCACTCCGCGAGCGGCTCGCCGTGCGAAGTGTTAACGCCGTCGGGTGACGTGAAGGTCAGCCACGCCTGCACTTCCTTGTGATTGGCCAGCAAATCAAAAAGCGCGCGCGCCTCGTCCAGCGATGGGATTGTCTCGCACGCCAGCAGGTCCGCGCCGGAGCTTGCCAATATTTCGAATCTCGCCGCGTGGAATGCCCTCAGTTCACGCGTCGAAAGTCCGTAGTTACCGTGGTATTCGGACCCGTCGTGCAGCGTCGCGCCATAGGGACCGACTGACGCAGCGACATAACGCTTTCGCCCATCTGGGCTGACTGCGACGCCGGAATCCCGCGAGCGTTCTCTCTCGAAGCGGTCACGCGCATTTTGCGCCAGAGCTACCGACCGCTGCAGAAGCAACGTGGTCTCATCCGCGAACAGCCCGACCTTCGCGAATCCTTCGTAACTCGCCTGATAGCTGGCCGACGTCACGCACCGCGCGCCGGCGACGAAGTAGTCGTAGTGCAACTGCTCGATCGCGTCAGGAAAGTCGAGCAACAGCCGAGCGGACCACAGCGGGCCGGAGATGTCGTAGCCCCTCTTCTCCAGCTCGGTCGCCAGACCGCCGTCCAGAATCAGAATCTCAGAATCTGGTTTCATGAATGACCCGCTGCCCGCTGTCACGGTTCTCAGTTGAATAATAGCCGCTGAATGGCGTTCGGTTTCATGAGCTCTCCATTGCGGGTGGCACACCACCGACCGCAATTTCCCCGCTGCTCGCGTGGCAATACAACTTCATGCGCCGCCGTCTCAACACTGACTCAACCCTCCCGCCAAATGCGCTCTCTACTGTTCGTTTCCGCAATTCTCATCGGCGCCAGCAATGCCGGTACCCAGACACCCACGCCCCGCCCGCTCGACTGGGACGCCATCGCGAAGGAAAGCCAGCAAATGCTCGCCGATTACCTGCGCATCAACACGACGAATCCGCCGGGTAACGAGATGAAGGGTGCCCTTTTTCTCAAGAATATTCTCGAGAAAGAAGGGTTCGAGGTTCAACTTCTCGACTCGACCGAGCTGGGCGCCGGGCGCGTCAATCTCTACACGCGTCTCAAGGGCAACGGGAGCAAGAAGGCGATCGCCCTCGTTCACCACATGGACGTCGTGCCAGCGGCACCGCAGTTCTGGGATGTTGACCCGTTCTCGGGCACGGTGAAGGACGGCTACATCTGGGGCCGCGGCGCCCTCGACATGAAGGGCGAAGGAATCGCCCACCTGATGGCGATGATCGCCCTCAAGCGCGCCGGGGTCCAGCTCAACCGCGACATCGTCTTCATAGCCAACAGCGATGAAGAGCTCGGCTCGACGGGAGCGATCGTCTTCGTGAAGAACCATCCCGATCTTCTGAAGGATGTCGAGTTCCTCGTGACCGAAGGGGGCGACAACCTCGTGACCGACGGCAAGCTGCACTACTTCGGCATTGGCGTCGCCGAGAAGCGGACGTTCTGGCAGCGCCTATCGGTAAAGGGCATTCCGTCGCACGGCTCCAGGCCGACGAAGCAGAACCCGGTACCGAAGCTCATCGCCGCGCTGAATCGCATCGCGAATTACGAGACGCCGCTGCATGTCACTCCGGGGGTGGACAAGTTCTTTCGCGACATCGCGCGGATGTACCCGGAGCCGAAGAAGTCGTGGCTCTCGAACGTCAATGCCGCGCTCAGGAATCCGGCGGCGAAGGAGTGGATCCTCAGCGACATCTACTGGAATGCGATCCTGCGGAACACGATCTCGCTCACGGGACTGAGCGGATCGAACAAGACCAATGTCATCCCACCGGAAGCGACGGCGGAGATCGACGTCCGTCTTCTACCTGATCAGAACCCGGCCGACATGCTCGCCACGCTGAAGCGGCTCGCAGCCGACACTGCCGTTCATTTCACGACGATCCTCCCGCCGAAAACTCCGCTCGAGAGCCCGACGAATTCGGATTTCTTCCACGCAGTCGAGAAGGCCGCGCATGACCGCGACCCCAATGTGTTCGTGACGACTCCGATGCTCACCGGCGCAACCGATCGGCCGAGCTATCAGAAGGTGGGGATCAAGACCTACGGGCTCGACCCGTTCAAGGTCGAGAAGTCCGATGCGCAGCGGGGAGTCCACGGCAACAACGAGCGGCTATCCGTGGAGAACGTGGGATTCGGGGTGCACTACCTGTACGACATACTGCGCTACGCGCAGTAGAACGAGCCGGAGCTAGTTCTTGTGTCGGAAGGTGATGCGGCCGCGGGTCAGGTCGTAGGGGGAGACTTCGAGAGTCACCCGGTCG
>JBGPLS010000207.1:0-5476 GCA_041486565.1 Gemmatimonadaceae bacterium | reverse complement strand
TCGATCGCGAGCCGACCAATGGTACGGCTGCGTGCAGGATTCGTAGGCCGACTCCCGACTCGCCGGAATGGTTTCGCGAAGACAGTCTTCACGCGCATCCCGAGAATCAGCAGGTACGTTCTGCCTGGCGGCCTCGAGCTCTCAGGCAGCCTTGCGAGTGAGGCTTGACAGAACCGCGATGATGGCGGGAATGCCTACCAGGAGGTTCGACCAGATCGCGATCTCCCCGATGGGCCAGGCCGTTCGACACGGGGAGGGACAGAGGGAGAGTAGCGTGATGACTCCGAATAGGACGAGAAAGGCGTCGTAGAAAAGAAGCGCGTACATGGCCCTCCTCGAGGCGTGGGACGCGGAGAGGAGGGCCCAGATCCATCCGGCGATGAAGACCAGGTTGCCCACGATGAGGAGAGAGAGAGAGGTGATCGGGAAATTCTGCTCCTTGTAGACGAACCCGTAGTCGATGAAGGTGCGGGTGAGGAAAGAGAGGAGTGCCGCGACCGATATAATGACGGCAGCATTCGCGGTCGCGGTTGAAGATCGCATTCGATCCTCCACGGAAATTCACCTGGTTGGGCCTTCAATCGGTGTCAGGCCATGTAAGTAAGTGTACATCGCCTTGAGATCCTCGTCACTTGCGAAGGCTGAAATCTCCTTCCACGGCATCCCGCCAGCTAGCGTGTGGTTGTTGGGATCTACGCCGGTGCGCAGCGTATGGATGAAGTCCTCGACTCCCCACTTCGGGAGGATCACCGTGAGGTTTGGCCCGGGGGGAGGGCCAGGCCCGCCGGGCTTGCGGCCCGCGAGCTTCTCGCCGTGGCACTGCCGGCAACCCAGAACCGAGATCAGGTACCTGCCGTAGTCGGCCGAGGCGCCTTCAGCTGGCGCGACCACGAGTTGCGTGATGGGCGGCTGCGCGCTGGTGTTGGCGATGCCTGCTCCGATCAGGACCGCCGCAAGGACATTCAGTTTCGTCGGCGGCGTACCTGGACCTGCCGCTGGCTGCGAACGCAAATACGCGACGATGGCCTGGACGTCGACGTCGCTCAGATTATGAAAGACCTCCGAGGGCATGATGATCAAGGCACGGCCGCTCTTATGCACGCCTTCCCGGATAGCGCGGATGATTTCGCCATCCGACCAATCCTTGATCTCGCCGGCAGGCGTGAGGTTCGTGGCATACATGGTTCCGAACGGTGGGCCCTTTTCAAAGAAGTTCTGTCCGACCAAGGGGAGCTTGCCGTCAGGCGAATGACAGGCAGCGCATACCGCGCCAAGTCTTGCGCCCCGCGCCACCTGCTCCGGAGTACCGGCTACTCTTATCTCCGTCACTGTCGGCCGATGGGGTGGGAAGTTGATCTTGTAGAAGCCGACCAGTGCGACGCCGATTAACAAGGTGAAGGCCAAGGCAAGCAGGCTCGAAAGCACAAGACCAACCCACTTCACGACTCGGTTGTTGGCACGCCGGGCGCGCATGGCGAGCCAGGTTGTAATGACTGCGACTGCGAGCAGCGCTGTTACGCCGAGGATGTCGAACATGGTTGCCTCTTTACCCTCCCATCAGGTGGAACATCGATAGTCTGGCTCGTGGGACGCAGGGCGCTGGGATAATTTATGTGCGAGAGGAAAAAGTCCGGCTATGGGTCGGCAGCGGAAGGCTCCACCGCGTCCGTCGCGCGGGCGCCAGGTCCGTCCGGGCGCTCGACCAGCGTCTGCCGCTCGGGGTCGATCATTAGCGGCGGCGGCTCGGAGGCGATCAGGTACTCGAACTCGTGCCGGAACTCCTCCAGCGACATCCCCGCAGTTGCCGCAAACTTCGCCAGCTCGTGGGGGTCCTCGAAGTCGTCGCGGCGCAAGCGAATCATGTAGCGACGCGCAATGCTGTAGCGCGTCGAGTGGACGTTCAACAGCCGCACGCGGGCCCGGCCGCTGGCGGGATCAATCATTTCCGCGAAGGGAATCGGGACGAACTGTCCCGCCTGCATGGAGACCATGACGCCGTTGCCGCCCGCGAGCAGGTATTTCGCCGCGCAGTAGCCGAGATCGCGCGTGTAATCCATGTCGTAGGGGATCGGATCGGCACAACGCAACTCGTAGCCGATGTTCTTCGCCACGATGGTCGCCTTGATGCCGAACTGGCGGAGGCGCCGCAGCACCTGGGTCTTGAGAATCTCTCCGAAGTTGACGTCGCGGATGTGGACGTGGCCGTGCGCGTCGCGTTCGACCTCGTCCAGCTGCGCCAGGTCCGCTGCGCTCAAACCGAGGACCAGGCCCTCGGCGATCACCGCCACACCGTCGCGGCGGTCGTGGCTCAGCCGCTTGATGGCCGCGCCGGCGAGCGTGTCGACGATGGTCGCGAGTCTGACTGGACCATCGGCGAACTCCTCCGGAACGAGCGTCAAGGATGCCCCGGCGGCCTTGCCGATCCCGAGCGCCAGATGGCCGGCCTTTCGACCCATCGTGATGACGTAGTACCAGCGCGAAGTCGTTTTGGCGTCGACCATCAGGTTCTTGATGATCTCGACGCCGTAGTGGCGCGCCGTCTGGAATCCGAAGGTATCGACGGAAGCGGGAAGATCGAGGTCGTTATCGATCGACTTCGGGACATGGACGACGCGGATCCGACCGGCCGACTGCTCTTCGAGCTTCATGGCCGAATACGCCGTGTCGTCCCCGCCGATCGTGATGAGCTGTGAGACGTTGAGACGCAGGAGCGAGATGACCGAGTTCTCGAGGTGCTCGGATTTCAGCGTGGGGTTCGCGCGCGAGATGCCGATGTGAGATCCGCCGCGAAAGTGAATCCGGCTGACACGGTCAATCGTCAAGGTGGTAACGTGCTCCACGTCACCCTGCATGATCCACTCGAAGCCGTCGCGAATCCCGACGACCTCAATGCCCTCGAGCTCCGCCCGGATCGTCGCCGCGGCGATGACGCTGTTGATGCCCGGCGCGGGGCCTCCGCCGACCAGAATCGCCAGCTTCCTCGGCTGAGTCACAGCTTGATCCTGTATGAGTGGGTCGCGTAGATACTCGTAGCGCCGATCATTGATCGTAGAGGTCGAAAGGTTCTAATCAACAAGGTTGGTATCCTCGACAGTTGTGTTACCTTCACGACGTCACCTCCTCGAAGCTGAACGGCCAACGTTTGATGCTCCGGGACCAGAGCAGAAACGCCAGGCAACCCAGAGCCAGCACGCCCACCCCGAACAGGATCACCCGAAACTGCGTGGTAGCGAAGACAAATATCCACCCCAGCAGCGCCACCAGCGCCGGGAGCGGATAGAGCCACATGCGGTAGGGGCGCGGCATCTGCGGTGCCTGCCGGCGCAGCAGCATCAGACCGAAAGCCTGCCCCATGAACTGCACAAGGATACGGGTAACGATGAGCGCGTCAATGACCGTGCCCAGTGAGAGGAAGCCCGCCACGATCGAAATCGCCCCCAGCACGAGCAGCGAGACATACGGGAAGTCCTTCGTCGGGTGCAGCCGCGCAAACACCCGGAAGAAGTAGCCGCTTTCCGCCGCGGCAAATGGGATGCGCGAGTACCCCAGCAGCAGCGCGAACACCGACCCGAACGCGGTCCAGAGCACCAGCAGCGTAAAGATCGTCGCCACGCGCGTGCCATAGATCTTCTGCATGAAGACCGAAACGACGAAGCTCGACTCCGGGTGCGCGGCGGCCGGCACGAACTCCCGCCACGGGACCACCCCGATGATCGACAGGTTTATCCCTAAATAGATGATGGCCACAGCGACCGTGCTGATCAGGATCGACCGTGGGATGACGCGTCCCGGGTCGCGCACCTCGTCGCCGATGTAGCAGACGTCGTAATAGCCCAGGTAGTCGTAGATCCCGATGCGGGCGGCCGCACCCAGCCCGAGGAAGAAGCCCAACGAGAAGCTGAACGCACCCGGCGGAAAATCAAAGGCGATGCGCGGATCGAAATGGATGGCGCCGGTGACGATCACCGCCAGCACCGTGACCAGCGTGCCGGCCCAGAGCGAGATCGTGATCCTGGCGATCGAGTGGATGCGCCGGTACAGCAGCGCGATGTTGACCAGACCCACCACCGTGATGAGTGCAATCGTCCCGGGGCGCGTCAGTCCCTTCCAGATGTAGCTCGTGTAAGCGGCGAACCCGATGTACCCGGAAGCGATCTCCAGCGGCCCGCTGAACACGAACTGCCAGACGAACAGGAACGCCATCAGCCGCCCGAACCGCGCGCGCCCGAACGCCTCGCGCAGGTAGTTGAACGATCCGCCCGATCCGGGCATTGCCGCGCCCAATTCGCTCCATACCATTCCGTCGCAGATCACGATGACGAGCGCCACGATCCATCCCAGCATGGCCTGCGGTCCACCCAGCGCCGACATGAGCAGCGGGATCGTGATGAACGGTCCCACCCCGATCATGTTGGTCATGTTCAGCGCCGTCGCGGGCAGGAGGCTGAAGCGGCGGGGCAGCTGTGGGTGCTCGGGAGGAGTCGCGGTGTCGCCCGGCGGAGTGGTCGGCGCGCTCATGTGCCTCGCCTTACGGCATCGCGGTATTGCTCACGAACGCGAGGCGCTTTCCATCCGGCGACCATGAGGGCACGTTGATTGTTCCCTGGCCGCCGTACAGGTATGCGATCACTCTGGCCTGTCCGCCGACAATGGGGATGACTCGAAGCAGCACGTGTTTGTAAAACGGATGATCGTCCGCGGCGACGTCCCCCGGAAAGGCGATGTACGCGATCCATTTGCCGTCCGGCGAGATGTGCGGAAACCAGTTGTTGAAGTCGTCGTTTGTGACCTGCTGCTGCCCGCTCCCATCGGGCCGCATCCGCCAGATCTGCATCCGTCCGGTGCGCGACGAGTTGAAGTAGATGTACGCGCCGTCCGGCGTGAACTCAGGTCCGTCGTCCAATCCCGGCGCGGAAGTGAGGCGGATCTCGTCCCCACCGGTGACGGGAATCTTGTAGACGTCCAACTCGGTGCCTCGAATGCCGGTGTACACCAGCCACCGGCCATCGGGAGACCAGCCATGCAGGTACGATGGTCCTCTCGCGGTCACGCGCGTTGGCGTCCCACCGGTTGCCGGCAGCGTGTAGATGATGGAGGCGCCGCTGTCCTCCACCGCATGGTGACTGATGCCCATCATCCGACCGTCGAACGAAAGGACGTGATCGTTGTTGTTGCGCGTCGCGAATCCCGTATTGATCACCTCGGCCGAGTGTGATGAGAGATCAAAGCGGTAGAGGTGGCCCTCCTGCGCGTAGATCAGCGCCTTACCGTCGCGAGTCCAGTTGGGAGCCTGAAATGATCCGCGGTACTGATGCACAATCGTTGCGCTACCGGTTGCAACGTCGAGAATCTCGAGGTTCGAGCCGATGTAATCGCTGTAGGGGACGAAGTCCCGCTTCGCCGGCGTCGTGATGCGGACGTTGCTGAACGTGGCCCGCTCCATGACGGTGTCGTTGTGCGCGCACACGAACAGGCC
>JBGPLS010000206.1:0-5490 GCA_041486565.1 Gemmatimonadaceae bacterium | reverse complement strand
TCCGATGAACGTGCGGCCGGGATATCCATTCGCCGTGAAAGTCACCGGGACCCCGATGCGCACCGCGGAAAGCTCCTCCGCCGGAATCGACGCCTCGAGGCGCATACTTGATGGATCCACCACCGTGAACATCGCCGCGCCTGGCTGCACCACATCTCCAGCAGAGACGGGCCGCTCGCTGACGACGCCCGGGATCGGCGCGACGATTCTCGTGTTGCCAAGCTGCTTCTCCGCATTCGCGAGCCTCGCCCTGGCATCCGCCAGTGCCGCGCTCGCGGCAATCGATGAGCGGCGAGCCTGTTCCATGTCGCGCTCGGCGATCGCCCCTGCCGCGAAAAGCTTCTGGCTGCGCGCCAGCTCGCGAGTTGCGATGTCGGCGCTGCTGCTTGCCGACGCGACTCCTGCCCGCGCCGAGAGAAATGCGTCCTGAAGACCCGACGCGTCGATTCGCGCGAGCAGCTGGCCCTCACCAACCCGCTGTCCCTGATCGGCGTAAGTCTGGAGCACGCTGCCCCCGACCTGCGCCCGAACCGCGGCTTCGCGCTCGGCCGTCAGCGAGCCGGAGAGCGTCGGGCCACTCATCACTTCACCGGCGGTGACGATGGCAATGTTTTCGGGGCCGATTGTCATCGCTACCGCTTTCGCGCCCGCTGCGTCAGCCTCGGATGTACCACGCTTGCAGGCGCCAAGCGCCAGCACTCCCGAAGTCGTGAGAAGAGCGACCAGCTGCCTGACCGGCACGTGTCTCTGATTGTCTATCAGTATCATGGATTAGAGTCCAGGTGGTATCTGCTGGTTCGCCAGCGTGCCCGATTGCGTTTGTCCCTGTTGTTGTTGTTGCTGCTGCTGCTGCGGGGGCTGCGAGTACTGTTGCGTTGACTGCTGCTGCGTCTGCGACTGTTGCGACGAGAAAGCCGAGGTCGCGCTCTGCAACGGAAGATTCGGAAGCAGCGCGAGCTTCACGCGAGCCACCTGAAGATTGCGTGCGGCGAGCGCGCTGTTGACGGTCGCCTGCTCCATCAGGATCCTCGAGTCGTTGAGCTCGAGTTGTGTCGAGATTCCCTCGCTGTAACGGACCTCGGCGATCGAGTACGCGCGAGCTGCCTGCACCGACGTCCCGCGGCTCGCTTCCCACGATGCTGCCGCCTCATTGAGCGCGTTGAGAGCCACCTGGGCATCGAGCGCCGCGAACTCTCTCACCTGCTGAAGGCGCGCGCGGGACTCGGCGAGGTTCGCCTGCGCAACCAGCTCATCCCCGCGAATTCGACCACCGGTAAAGATCGGAAATTGCGTCGCGATCCCGATCGTCCAGTTCGCGCGGAACTGGCCCGATGAAGGAAGCCTGTCAGGCGGATAGGCGACGGCGCCGTATTGCGAAGTGAGGCTGAGAGTCGGTATTCGCTGCGACCGGGCGACACGAAACAGATTCTCCTGCGCGCGCACCGCTTCCGTCGCCTGGCGGACGGTGGCTCGATGTGAGCTTATCGTGTCGGGCGCCGAGTAGTCGGATATGGAAAGACCGGCTAGATGAAGCCCGGCTGGAAGCGTGGCAGCGTCGTCGATCGCCGTGGTGAGCGACAGCGATTGATTGAGCGGAATGTTGAGCAGCTGCTTGAGCCTGAGATATGCGACCTCGCGATCGCTCCGACGCTGAATCAGAAGCGGCCGCTGGTTGTCGCGGGTTACCTGTGCGCGCAGCAGCTCGAATTCCGAGATGTTGCCGACATTCTTCGCAAGCTGCGTCTGCTTGAGGACATTCTCGGTCTGCGTGTAGGAAGCTTCGGTGATCGCCACCAGCCGGTCGGCGAGTGCGGCGTCATAGTACGCCTGAGTGACGTCGAGAATTATCTGCGCGCGCTGGGCCGTCAGCTCGATCTCGGCGGAGCGGTGGCCGGCGTTCGCGGCCGCTGTCTGCGCACCGACTCGGCCACCGTTGAACACGCTCTGCGAGACGGAAATGCCGAAGCTCCAGGCATTGGCCTGGCCGAATGGCAGGCTCTTGAACGAGGCAAAGGGATTTATTCCCGATGCACAACGCGCAGCGAGGTCGAGGCCGGCGAGACGGTCGGCAACCGAGGCGCCCGCGTCCGCGAGGTATGCGTCACACGGCGGCGCAGGAGCCGTCGACGTCGTCGTGTCGGTGGTGGTCGAGCCGCCGAAGCCCTGGTACTGCGACTTGAGCGTCCGCGTGTAGCTGCCCGATCCGAAGATCTGCGGCAGATACTGGCTTCTCGCCTGCATTTGCTGTCCCTCGCCGCGCTGTACTCCCGCGCGTGCGATGCGAACTGCTTCGCTCTGCGATTCGCCCATGCGCACCGCGTCCTCGAGGGAGAGAGATGTGCTCTGCGCGGAAAGCCGCGATGCACCCGTGAGGCACGCGAAGGCGGCAAGTTTGATGTAGCGGGTGGTCTGTTCGGCAGACATAGTCAGCTCTACGAGGAAATGGTTGGTTTGTGTTTCTTGTTCGTCGGTCCGGAGTCGGTGCCTTTCGCACCGGCCTTGAAGCCGATGGCTGTGAGCAGAAGCCGGGAGTAAAGTCGCGGCGCCCTGGATGCCGGAGGATATAGCTGGGGCATCATCTCGCGGCCCATTGCATCGTGAAAGACGGCGCCCATCAGCATCGTTGCGGCAGCGGCTACGTCGAAATCGGGGTCCGCGAGGCCGAGCGACCTGAGCTTTCGCAGGTAAGCGGCGAGGTCGGTCGAAGCGCGCACCGGCGTGCTGACGGCGGTGGAGATCATCTCCGGACGCTCCTCGATCTCGCTCATGCATTTGCGGATGATCGACGCCCTCGAATGAAGTCGCTCGATCAGCGCGCCGACCCATTCAGCCAACTCGTGTTCCGGATCAATCGGAGTCAAGGGAAGGGCTGCCGCGAACTGTCCGTCGGCAGAGCTGGCGATCGCTTCCTGAAGGAGCGCTTCCTTCGATCCGAAGTAGCGAAAAAGTGTGACTTCGTTGACCCCTGCCGCTTCGGCGATGCGGCGGGTAGTTGACCCGCGGAAGCCGTGCTGCGAAAACACGGCAGCGGCGGCGTTGAGGAGCTCGGTTCTCGTATCCATGGCGGGGGAAACTAAAAGCTGGTCCGCCCCGATGCAAGTGTTCACTTGCTTACAGCCGGTGTTTCCACGGACTTGTAAAGCCTCGCCGCTCCTTCAGTGCTGGCGAGGCGTTCCGGGCGGCGGATTCTTCGGCAATACCGGGAGGTTCGGAACCCCCGGTGGCTGCTCGGATGTTGCCTTCTTCCATATGAGCGCGGCTTCGCTGCCCGGGGGTCCGCGGAACAGGAAGCGAAAGCTCAACAGGTGCTGCGTCTGCCGGAATTCGGTGGCGTGCGCATTCGGCGTGTCCGGCGTCAGCGGCTGGACCGATCTTATCTCGTCGAACAACGCAACGTTGGGCAGGATCTCACGGTAGGTCGTCGTCACCGTCATTCCCAGTACGGCGGGCTTGATGCTTCCGCCCTTCGTCAGGCGGAACTCGGCCCGCCGAATGATGAATGTGGCGCTGTCCATGTAAATGGAGCCCTCGACGTCGGGGGCTGCGATGTCGGGAGTCGGAGCGAAGTCGATACGGTGCGCCGGTGCGCCGCCCTCGTCCGTTGTCCCCGCGTACTTGAAACAATGCGCCAGCAGGAACCGCTGGTCGGCGAGATCGGTGAGTGTCGGCAGGCGCATCACTCGCACATCACCGAACAGCTTGCTCCGATCACTCGATACGACCTTCCCCTTGCGGTACCGCCAGTCGTCATCGCTGCGGAACGTCATCGTATCGTACCTGATCCGGTGTGTGCTGTCTGTCATGTCGTACGTGTCGTGCGCCTGCGCGAGTTTGTACTCGAACGGATAGGTACGCCTCAGCAGCCGCTCTCGACTGGCGTTCTTGCGCGCCTCGCCGAGGACTGTCGTGAGATCGGGGTCACCGACGTAGCCGTTCTCCTCGGGTACGATGCACTGCCGCGCGGGAGCGTTGACCTGCACAGCCTCGAGCAGCGACGGGACCTTTATGAGCGCGAACACAGGATCGGCGTTGGCGGCTGAGAGCCGGACCGTGGTATCGAGTGGGAGGTAGCCGAGCTGGCGCACGCGGATCCTGTACTTCCCAGGTGGGACGGCGTAGTACCGGAACGTTCCGGTCTCGTCGGTGAACCGTTCGCGGCCGATCTCCTCGATAGTGACCGTGCTGTATGGAAGAGGGGAGCCGGTGGCTTCGGCTCTGACCGTGCCGGAAAGCGTGAAGGCCCCTTCGACGCCAGCGGCCGGAGTAACAGCCTGAGCCTCGACAATTCGAGTCTGAAGCGCCAGCGGAAGCCAAACGGCGAGGACGAGCCTATGTGTCGGGAAATGAAACCGGATGCGTGTCGTCAGAAGCCGCCTGCCGTCAATCGAAGTCGATGATCCCTCGCGGCTGAAGGAAAGCCGCACCCAAGTATTGGGTTGAAGCATCTAATACGCCAGCGAATTGGCAAGTCCCACTCGTCACGACTCACGAACAACTGTCAGAATGTCGTAAGAGCGCACAACGGCCCGTAACCACGACAGTGCCGGCTCCGTAGTAATTACAAAACCCGAACAAAGGAATCCAAACCCTCCGCCGGATGCGGGCTGTCACATCCTGGTACCGGATACCCGTCACATCCATCGCGAGCTCCTTCATGAAGAAATCGATCGTCATCCCGCTGTTGCTCTTCGCGACTCCGATACTCGCGCAGAGTCACGCCAATGTCGCCAGCAATCCGCCGCGTCGAGCGGCGCTCACCGCCACGCCGGCTGCATCGACGGCAAGCGCGACGGTGGCAATATCGACACGGGCGGTATCTCCGCCGGTACTCGACGGCAGGACTGACGACCCCGCGTGGAAGAACGCGCAGGTCATCGACAAGTTCCTCCAGTACGAGCCGAAGACCGGAGTCGAGACTCGCTTCAAGACCGAAGTTCGCGTGATGCACGACGACAAGTACCTCTACGTGCTGGCGCGGATGTTCGACCCGGCGCCCGACAGCATAATCTCGCTGCTCAGCCGGCGGGACGTCCGCACGCAGTCCGAGCAGCTCAAGCTGATGATCGATTCGTACCACGACCGGCGCACTGGATACGAGTTCGCCGTCAACCCCGCCGGCGTGAAGCGCGACTACTACGTGTTCAACGACAACGAGGAAGACCAGAGCTGGGACGCCGTCTGGGACGTCGCAACCGCCATTGATTCACTCGGCTGGGTTGCCGAGTTCCGGATTCCATTCAGTCAACTTCGCTTCCCGAACAATCCGGAACACACGTTCGGCTTCATGATCGTGCGCGACGTTGCGCGAACCGCCGAGCGCATCAGCTGGCCGCTGTATTATCGCGACAAGCAGGGCTACATCTCGCAGTCGGGCGAGCTCACCGGTATCAGCGGGATCGGACAGCCAGGCCGTCTCGAGCTGACGCCTTATTCCGTGACGAAGAATGAGACG
This sequence comes from Gemmatimonadaceae bacterium, assembly GCA_041486565.1. Lineage (GTDB taxonomy): Bacteria > Gemmatimonadota > Gemmatimonadetes > Gemmatimonadales > Gemmatimonadaceae > UBA4720. Next base: position 38 of record JBGPLS010000206.1, on the reverse strand, counting down.
CGGCCATCGGGCAGCTCCTACAATCACCCGCAGTCGTT
>JBGPLS010000205.1:0-5494 GCA_041486565.1 Gemmatimonadaceae bacterium | reverse complement strand
GGCGCGTTGACTCAAATCTCTGTGCCCGATACGTTTAGAAACTCTTTCACCCCGTGATTTTGCGAGGGAAAAAGGGCCTGTAGCTCAGTTGGTTAGAGCGCACGCCTGATAAGCGTGAGGTCGGTAGTTCAACTCTACCCAGGCCCATAATCAGTAAACGATGGCACCACAACCAGTTAAGTGTGGTGCCATTTGCTATTCCTACCTACCGCTCCAGGCTTCGGTAACAAGAGGAGTTGACGTCCTCCCCGAAAGCGGAGCCATTTCGTAGGTTGTGAGACCAAACCGAATGCATTTTCGACTGCCCACACATACCACTTGAGTCCGTCGGTCGTGATCTGCACGCGATTGGCGAGCCGGTCTGATACGTCGAGCATGAAGGCTCGCGTGTTTTCGTGATTGCGCGAACCGACAAGCCACGAGAGCATAAGCTTCGAGTCTGCATCAATCGCGGTATAGGTCCACAGGTCGCCTTGTCCGGGCTTCGTCGCGTTCGCTTTTTTCGCGGACACGTATGCCCAAATCTCATCTATCTCCACGCGCTGGCATTTCAGATTCCGCAATGCGTGGTCCTGATAGATCGAACAAAACTCACCCATTTCCACGAGAAGCTTTAGGACAGTTGCCTTCGACGTAGCGGGGAGGCGGGTAGTCGCCCGCACTCAGTTGCCTTCGACAAGGGCGCGGATGATTGCGGCACGCGCCCGAGGTACGAAGCTTCAGCGCCGATTCGACGGCGCGATAACACGCGAGGAATCGTTGAAATAGCGCGGCGCTCTGGTGCAAGTGGTCAGCCAGCCTCGTTCATCCCTCTGGGGGCCACCACCAACTCCACCGCCGCGATACGGATACAATTGCGCGTCCAGCGCCTCTCGGCTGATGACTTCTCCTGTTGCATGTCCGCCGCTCTGTCCACCACCTCCGCCACCACCGCCCGCTGGTGCGTTGAGATCGGCGCGTTCACGGTTGATAAATGTAGGATCTTCCGACGCGAGATAGGCCAGCATCGCGACGGTCGTCGCATTCCCCTTCAAGTCGTCGAACACGATCTTGTCGAAGCTGTCGCGATTCGTGTGCTGCGTGTATGTGTCGTTGTCCCAGGGCCGCACCACCAGGAGGAAAAACGGCGCGCCGTAACAGGTGAACGACCGATGATCGGTGTTGCCGACGTACGGACTGCTAACTCCCGTGTAGTTGATCTGCGTCTGGAATTCCTGCGGCAGCATGGACAGCCATTTACTCAGGTGCGCGCCGGCGTCCGGCAGTCCCGCTCCCCACGTTCTCTGGATACGCCCGGTGCCGCCGTCTTGATTGAATCCGGCGGCAATCGCGCGCACGATCTCCGGATGGTCGTACGCGAATGCCCTCGAGCCGATCTCTCCCTGCTCCTCCCCCGACCAATGGCCGACCATGATCGTACGCTTCGGATGCGGATAGGCGAGCTTCAGCAGCCGCATCGCCTCCATCATCATGATCGTGCCGGTCCCGTTGTCAGTCGCACCTTGTGAGCTGTCCCACGAGTCGAGGTGCGCGGAGAGCAGCACGTACTCGTTCGGCTTCTCGCTGCCCCTGATAATCCCGAACGTGTTGAACGCGGGCACTGAGCCCATCAGGCGCGCATCAGCATTCACGCGCACGCGCGGCGCTTCATTGCGCTCTGTCAGTCGATACAGCAGGCCGTAGTCTTCGCAGCTCATCGCAAGTCCAGGGGCGCGTGGGTTTTCGGTGCCGAAGGTAGACCACGTACCCCACGCCTCTCCGAGAGTGTTCGTCAGCATCGACGTTATGACACCCGCAGCGCCGGCCTTGTCGAGAGCGATGCCGAGGGTGCCCGTAGGCTCACCGAATCTTGCGCTGTAACCGGTCGCACGAATTCGCGCCCTCCAGTCGTTCACGAGTCGCACGACGACAGTGTCCATACGCGCTTTGGACTCCGGTGTCGCCATCACCTTCCATTCCTCCTCGGGCCGGCAGCTTGGGTACGCGGGTGATACGAGCACAAACTTGCCTTTCGCGTTTGGCAGCCATCGCGCGAACTCGACGCTGTCCCTCACCAGCGGGAGAATGATCGTAGCGCCAATGAGATCGTGCCCCGCAGTGCCAGGGCTATAGCCGAGGAGCGTCGCTTCGAGTGTGCGCACTCGCGGGGCCACGAGCTCGATCTGACTGTGGCCGCGCCGCCAGCCGCGCCACGTGCCGTACTGCTCAGTCCGTGCTTCGATTCCCCAGGCACGGTACATCTTCATGATCCAGTCACTCGCCGCTTTGACGTTCGGCGTACCAGTGAGTCGAGGACCGATTGAATCGAAGAGCGTCTGCGAAAGGTCCCACGTCTTCGAGCTGTCCATGCCGAGCGTCCAGAGATGCCTGAGCACAGGATCGGTCACGCCGGTTTGCGCCATAGAGGGAGTGGCACAAAGGATCAGGAGAGCAAGAAGTACCATCGCCGCTCGCGCACGTCTCTCGACCCGTGAAACTCGAATCATCAATCTCGATAGCATTGTATGTGTACCGGATGGAGACAAGAAGACTGTCAAATGCGACTCACTTCTTCATCGAAGTCGTCGCCCGATAATGCTCGGTGAGATCGCGCATTGATGACGCCCTCGCGACGAGCGCCGTCCAGCGCGTGGTGAACATCCAGTCGTCGAAGAAGGCCGAGAGATCCAATCGCGCCGTTTTCTTCGCGAAGTCGATGAAGTCTCGTGTTGAGCCACCATTCGTGAATTTCTGATAGTAGCCGCCGATGATCTTGTTGAACTCTTCCTGACCGACGAGATCAAAAAGAACTTCGAACATCGCGTTGCCAACCGTATAGGACAGGCCGCTCATCTTGTGAGGTCCATAATCAATGAACGGCACCGTGCGCACCGACGAGTCCGAGGCAATGGCGTTTTTCAGCTTATTCAGAACCCACGTGTCTGTCGCAGGTCGCCCCGTCCAGCCGTCGAGACGCTCAGACAGCAGATCCTCGAGAAACGAAGCCAACCCTTCACCCCAGCGGGAGGGCGGGTCCTCTGTCTCGTTCGCGTTCCAGAGATGAGTGAGCTCGTGATACAGCTCGCGCATGTGTCGCTGATCGTGGAACGCAGCCGCCGTCTGGATGATGCCACCGACCGGGCTTGCCTGCGATCCCCACCCGTCAGGAATCTCGGTGATGGTGAGGTTGAGGGGCGCGTGCAACGGTCCGTACCACCGCTTCAGCGTGTCAAGCGCATTCTGTGCGCTGTGCATCAATCGTCGTGCGCCTACGCTGTCTGCGGGCAAGTAGAACAGGTGCACGCCCCCCTCGATAATCGTGTCAAACGGCGCGATCGAGATATTGAGGAAAGGGCTCTTGCCCATGGACCTGTAGCGCCAGGTCATGGTCCCATCATCGTGTGCCGTTCGTGTGAGCACACCACCGGTCGCAACGAGAAAATGCGACGGCACGCGAACGGATGCGTCATACGTGAAGTCCGTTCGCGGAATCGTCCGATTTACACTGTCTACGAGACCTCCCACGATCGGAAATGCGAGTGCGTCCGAGCGAATGATCGTGAACGCAGAATCGATGTGGTCGTGGACGTACAACCAGCCTATCTCGGTGTAGCCGACGAGATAGCCCGCGTAGTCGAGCTGCAGCGTGGTCCGTTCGCCGGGAGCAACCGGACGGCGGAGCTTCACGACTACTTGCGTGACCTGTCGCCTGGGCTCGTCGCGAAAACGAAGGACATCCTGCGTGTACGGCACGGCCGCCCCAGAGCCATCCCGCACCTGCGACACGTCCATCAGGCGATTGAGGAGAAACGACACCTCGCTCGCGGGATGCGTTGTCCAGTTTTCGAGATCATATGTCATTGACCCCGCGAGCTTCTGTGCCGGGTAGTCGATCGATAGGTCCAGCGCCGCGTGCCGGACGCGAACGGCCTCGGGCAGCGGAGTTTGAGCCAATGCAACAGACGCCGTAAGCAGCGCAGCAACGCTTGCCGAAATCAGAATCTTCTCTCTCATGAGCAGCCTCCCTGCTCATGATCTTACGCTGCGATCAGGGCTCCGTCTTGAACGATCACGACACCGGCTTGATCATTCGCAACGTTGATTGGCCGCGGCGCTCCCGACGGTATTGACCAGGCGTCATTGAGGTGAGCTTCCTGAAGCGTCGCGTGAAGTGCGCTTGATCACTGAATCCAGCGTCGAGCGCGACGGTCGCGATGTCCGCGTCCGATCGTGACAACGCGCGCTGCGCCCATTCGATCCTGAGTCGCGCGGCATACTGAGCCGGCGTGGACTGATACTGGCGACGGAAGACGCGCTGGAGGTGCGTCGGGTGGACACCCGCGTCGGCTGCCAACGCAGCTAAACTCAATGGCGTGCGAAATTCCTCGTCGAGTCGCGCACGGACTGGGCCGAGCCAGCTCGGCGCTGCGCCCGTCGAGAGGTCTGGAACCATACGGTCAACCGCCGTGATCAACTCGCATACGAGCCCTTCGATCGCAATCATCGCCACGTCGTCGCCAACCTTGAATTCCCGGTACATGCTGCGCACGATCGCGGCGGGAACGGAGCCCGGCTGGTAGTGTGCGACTTCATTCAGCGAACGGGCGCGTTCATTCCATCCGTCGAGCCGAGGCGAGTGAATCTCAGTCAGAAAGCATCGCGCGCCCCGCGGTCCGTAGCCGTTCCAGTGGGGTTCTCCGGCTGGCATGATGCGAAGCGCAAACGGCCGGCGTGCCTCCTCCTTGCCGCGGCACCATTCGTTGAACTCGCCGTCGAGGACGAGCACCAGGACAGCATATTCATGAACATGGGTATCCAGAACCGAACGCGGCGCATAAGTCGCCTCGCGCGTCACGATCCCCTCAGAGTTTAGCATTTGCACGCCTCGTTGCGGTCAACACGTTGGACATCCGTACCGTCCGGACGGTTTAAAGGAGCACTCATTGTATAACGCGAGCGTCGGGATGATGGCCGGTTCAGCCGCTCCGATGCACAGCTTCGTTTCATGACTGACGCCAAACCCGATCCTTCGCCTGAAGGAGCAGTTGCGACAGGCGATACTTGCTGAGCTTGGAAGATGGACTCAGTTCGTCGCAGCGAGCGCCCTTGGTGTGGACCAGCCTCGCATGTCGGATCTCGAGCGGGGACGATTGGAACGGTTCAGCCTGGAGAAGCTCATTCGGTAACACACTCGGTAACAAATCCCACTGTTTCCCAATGTTGCCTAGTAGCGTAAGTGATTGAAAATCAATGCCCGCTGGCGCTCAATAGCGCGGTTTATGCGCCTGATAAGCGTGAGGTCGGTAGTTCAACTCTACCCAGGCCCATTGAGACAAAGGAAAGCCCCGCAACCAGTTACTCGGTCGCGGGGCTTTTGCTCTGGCACTGTGGCGGGAGTGCAGTGCCAAGGACAGTGACAAGTTGTTTCAGGCGTGGATCAAACGCTGGCGCAATGTCGCTCATTCGAAGAGCGGCCACCACAAACCTTCGGATGCTATCGAGGCTGGGTTATGGG
>JBGPLS010000204.1:0-5519 GCA_041486565.1 Gemmatimonadaceae bacterium | reverse complement strand
TCAACAATCCGATCGCGGAAATGCTCGGGGGACTTATTCTACATCCTCGTTAGCCCGCGGACGAACAAAATCGGGGTAGGACTTAGCCGTTGGGAGGCACCACGATAATGGCGGGTATCAATCCCTTCCGTCCGGGTCACCGTGTACCCACCGAAATGTTTGCCGGACGCCGTGCGGAGATTTCGACGGTCACCACTGCACTCCGCCAGGCTAAGGCGGGCAACCCGTCACACTTTCTCGTCCTCGGTGAGCCTGGGATAGGCAAGTCATCTTTCCTGACCTACGTAGAGGACCTTGCAGCAGGCCGTGCCACGCACGAGGATCAGGGATTCAAGTTCTTGGCGGTTCATACGGACATAACTGACACTCTCGGCAGTGCAGGCCTAGTCAGGAAAATCGAATTTGGTCTAAAGAAGGGACTAGCGCAGTCAGAGAAGACCCGGGCCTTTTTCGACCAAGTCTGGAGTTTTGCTCAACGACTTGAAGCAGGGGGCTTCGGTCTCAAGAGGGCCGAGCAGTCAGCTACTCTCGATGATCCGTCGATAGAGGAGTTCAGCTACTCCTTGGCTGAGACGGTCGAGCGCCTTGTCGACGGTACGGGCCCTTTCACCACGACTTTCGACGGTTTGATAATCCTCGTCGACGAAGCGGATCGCCTCGGCCCTCAACTCAACCTCGGAGCCTTCACAAAGAATCTCGTTGAGCGACTCGAGCGTCAGCGCTGTAATCACATCGTCGTAGGTATGGCGGGTCTCCCAAGCGTCCTTGCGCGACTCGCTGACGGACACCAATCTGCGCCTCGGGTATTTGAGCATCATATAGAACTCAGCCGTCTCTCTCGACCGGAGGCGGCACAGGTAATCCAACTTGGACTCGACACAGCCAGAGTCCAGAACGAAGCCGATATTGCCATCGGCGAGCGTGCGAAAGAGCGAATCCTCGACCTCGCCTCTGGTCACCCATATCTACTTCAGCAAATCGCCAAATCAGCTTTTGATGCGGATCTGGATAGGTATATTGACGAGAATGACGTTGACCACGGCTTGTTGGACCCAAATGGCGCCGTCGAGAAAATCGGCAACATCTACTACAAGCGCCGATTCGCAACTCCCGATCTTGATGACTGTGATCGCGCCGTTCTGCGATGTCTCGCCGCCAACAATGAAGGATGGACCACGAAGGAGCACATACTCACCAAGGTCACGGCAGAGGAAGCGCAAGTTACGGCTAGTCTTCGGAAACTGATCGAGCTGCAACTGCTCCAACGCGACCGGACAGGTGCTGCGAAGTTTGCATTCACTGCAAAATTGTTTGGTCTCTGGGTAGCCCATTGCGAAGGCACTCTCTGATGCCTTACCTGGACTAACCAACGCCTTGGTCGGCCCCGAGGGCATCGTCGGCCGGACATTGCAGGCCGTATGAGCACCTCAAGGATTACCTCACTGTACACCAATACATGACAGAGATTCTGAGGACATGGAACGCAAACGAACTAACCTGCAAACTTTGGCAGGAGAGCGATACCATTTATCGAGGCTGCTCGTTCAGCGGCTCTAATCCAGTCGCCTGTGCTGAGACACTCGTAGAGGATGGGCTCGACCTGGCCGTGGCAGCTGTAGATGCTGTCGCGGCGAGCCGCCAAAAACGCCAAGGAATTCGGATCATCGACGATAACACGCCATTCATCGACCTCGCCTTGCATCTGGAGCCACCTAATTATCGATTGGATCAGCCACCGATTTCGAAGCCCTTCCAGCTCGCTGAAGACCTAGTGGTAATTCCGATCGATCACGGCCGAGCTAAGCTGATCATGGATGCGTGCGATCCTCCGGGCACGAATGTCGGCGAAAGCATCGAGCTTCGGGCTGCCCTCTATGCGTTCGCCCGGTATGAACCCCCTCGAAAGCCACTGCACGGTTGGGATCCGGACGAGCGACTACAGACTTGCATTGCGATCAGCCGACTTGTGAGGCCGACTTCGCTCTCTTTCGGCTACTCGGTCCGCCTCATTGGGAACCTTGCCTCAGATTTCGAACTTGTCCCTGGGCCCGTCCGGGGTTTTGCCTCGCGGGCCTGGACCAGTGTTCCTGAACACGATTGGCTGACGCTCGCGGACTTGGAGCAACTGCGCAGCCTGCTCACTGACCTTTCGGCGAACCCATTCCCAATGAAATCGAGGCTACAGCAGGCGCTATGGTACTTCGAGTATGCGGCCCGGACTGAGTTGATCGATCTCCGGTGGCTCTTCATAGCAACGGCGATCGAGACGCTCCTGAGCTCAGATTCAAACCTTTCGACTCGGCATTTCACCAAGCGGATTCCTCGGATCGCAGCCATGCTCGGAATGGAGGTCTCGCCAACCGATGCGTCTCGCATGTGGAAGCTTCGTAGTGCGATCAGCCACGGGTCGAAACATGGCGGACTAGGCACGGCTGAGTTCGATCTCTACCGAAGAATGGAAGACATACCGCGCGGAATTCTTCGTCGTGCGATCTCTGACGTCGGTTTTCGCCGGGTATTCGACTCGAAAGAATCGCTGGATATCGCCTTTCCCATCGGCGATCCGCTTCCGAAGACTATCCGCTGTGAGGAATGTGGGGCGCAGGTTGCGGTGGGACCGCGACGGTAGTTCTTCGCGCGTTGCGGACGCTGGTTCGTCGCGATTAGCGTGCAAGGTGGAGCTAGCTCGCATACCTGCGCCTGCTCCGAGAGCAGGAGTGTTTAGAAGTCAACCGACGTGACGCGGATTCAGTAGAGGCGATGTCTGGGCTGGCGACGATCTCTCAGGCGCGATCGCCACCACGTGGAACGCTCTCCCACCTGCGTTACGAGTTCGTGATCCCGGCAGCTCAGTTATCCACCACGAAGTTGGAGATGTCTGGCAGGGTGAAGTCCGAATCGACGCGACCACGCAGGCGGCGAAGTGTCATCGCAACCGTCTGATCCTTCGCGTGAGGGCGCACAGCTCGAAGTTACACGATCTTGCGTCGCGCTATGAACACAGCACTATTTGGCTACCTTGATCTGCGACCAGTCAAAAGTTTCGAGGTTATCGACGGCACCTCCCCTGATTAAAACCTCGGACATCAACACGGCGCGCCGGGCAAATTCGCGCGCGAACGGCATGACATGCTCAGCTACATAAGTGGGGAAGTAGTCAGCATGGACCGCATCGACGACTTCCCACCGATACCCCGCGTATTTCTCCTCAAGGGTCTGATGGCGAATAATCCGCACCCAAGGGGTAAGGGTAGGGTGTACTTTTCCGTTTGGAGTTTCGACGAAAATCATAGGCGCATCTATCACGCTGATGTTCAGTATCAGCCGGGGGTACAAAGCTGCGATGTTCTGTCCCTCGACAATGCTTCCGCGCCAATGGAAATCGCTTGCCTTCACAAGTGGAAGGATCAAGGTATTCCACGGGTCCGTGCCAGTGAGTCGCACATTCCCATCGTGGTCGAGCTCCTCTGCGGACGCCGGCTTTGCTTTTCCTTTGTTTACTGCTCTGCTGAAGGCAGCAGACAGCGGTGGACCTGCAGACACAAACGGCAGGTCAGCAAGTCCGAGCACCCTTGCAGTGGTCTCCGCGCGATGCTTGCCAGGAGCTCGCAATGAAACGCCGCTTTTACGCATTCCTCCGATTCTCGGGAAATCGGGAATGCGGTGTCGATGGACCTTTGAAAAGAATACGTAGGGGTAGGCCGAACGTTTACACTCGATGAGCAATGCCATGTCCGGCTTGACTGACACAGTCCGGTCTGTCGCCAAGTTACGGTAGGCATGGACATCTAGGGTACGATGCGTTTTTGTGTCGCTGTCGACGTATCCCCACTCCTCAATTACAAAGAAGTCCGGCGTCAATAGCTCCGCGACCTGGCCCTGCAGCGGGTAGCCGGACGTATCGAGTGCTCGAATGAGATCCTCTTCACTGACTGACTTCGGAAGAACATTTCGTTCGGGATTATCTGGTGCGGTTTTCAATCATTCCTCCGCGAGCGGGATCTTTCTGATAGTTACGGCTTGGGAAAACACACCTCGGGACTCACCCTCCTTTACGCCTCAAGCGCAATTCTGCTCGCTCGAGAAATTGCAAGCCCTCCTGCTCCAAGAGCAGGAGTGAAAAGTTGATCTTCTACACTCTGTCGTATCGATTCACCAAAAGGCCCGCGCCCGACCTTCTGATCCAGAGCCAGGGAGCAGCATTCACAATTAACGACATTCCGCCGTACTTCCGAGGGAAACCGAGCGTCGGTGCCGGACTTCCCCGACATTCATGCCGTACCCTGCCGTGAGAAACGGCCCCACAAACGGCCCCCAGCCGCCAGAGCTTCCGGTACGGGCCAGCTGCTCGGCCCTGAGGTGTTGAGATGCCTTGATATTGTCGACGCTCGCAGTTGCCCGCCGGCGTGGATCTTAAATCACTCTAGGAGGGGAGGGCCGCGTCCATCTCCTCCATCAACAGCAAGATTTCCACCGCAGTGAAATCGCGGAACCATATCTCTCTTCCGTTGTCGGCCGGAGAATAGGTAAGAGTTTTCCATCCCACAGGCGGAGCGTCCGGATTTCTTACGTCGATGCGGCCGTTATGAGCGCACGCGTTCCGAACAACACGACCGAATTCCCAGACGGCGGACAACGCTGACGGTCGATTGGTTTCAAAGTACTGGAGAAACATCGGCTCTATGAGGCGCTGCCCCCATAGTTTGGGGAAATTCGTAAACCTCACGTCGTCATTCGCCGATGATCGAACGCCCGGCCGTTCAACTATCTCAATTCTGGTGGGCCAGCGATTTGCCGCGAGCTCCTGAAGTATTGGTAGCGCCTGAATCCAAAATGTGCAGTTGCTGACATGCTCCTTCCCCGCGAGCGAGATGCGAAGATCTGGCACCACCGCTCTGACGGGGGCATCCGGCTTAAGCATTGAGGTCGCAAGTCCAACCCCGCTGAATGCCCCCACGAAGGTCACAAGGTTATCAAAAAAACGATGGCTCGCGGTATAAACCCGAATCGTATCGCCGGGGGCCATTCTGATTTCATCGGCAACTCGATTACCGGGCGGCATACGATGAAGCTAGTTGTAATCCTTCGCTATAGCAGAGTCCCGCGTGGTATTTGCGGTAAACTGCGCTCGGTATGCATCAATGCCAGGCCGTAAACCCGTTCAATCCCTGACTCCAGGAGCATCTCCGCGACTTCGAGGAAGCATCTGCCGACCGCTGATGTTGCGGCAGCGGGCGGATGGTCAGACGTGACGACGTTGATCCGCTGCTATCAGCAAGCCGACGACGACACGTTGCTCCGCGTAATGAACGAACCACGCAAGGTCATGGAGCGGGCGAAAAGTGGCTGATTTCGTGAGAAACGGCCCCACAAACAGCCCCCACTCCGAGGCAAGAAAAAGCCCCGCGCCACATAAGCAGCACAGGGCCAATGAGTTACTATACGCGCCCGGAGGAACTCGAATCCCCAACCTTCTGATCCGTAGTCAGATGCTCTATCCAATTGAGCTACGGGCGCCC
>JBGPLS010000203.1:0-5534 GCA_041486565.1 Gemmatimonadaceae bacterium | reverse complement strand
CGAGGCGGGCGGGTAATGATGCTCGAGCGCGTGAGCGAATCCGGTACCGGGTACCGGGCACCGGGTACCGGGCCATGACCCGGCCCGCGCTCACGATGCTCTCCGAGGAAGAGGAGATGTTTCGCGACGCCGTCAACCGCTTCGCCGAAGATGAGGTGAAGCCACGCGTGATGGAGATGGAGAGGGCGTCGAAGATCGCGCCCGACCTGATCCCGAAGTACTTCGAGCTCGGGCTGATGGGCATCGAGGTACCCGAAGAGTACGGCGGCGCGGGTGGGTCGCTCTTCATGGTGACCCTTGCGGTCGAGGCGATCAGCAAGGTTGACGCATCGGCGGCGATTGTCTGCGACGTGCAGAACACTCTCGTCAACTACCCGATCAACCGCTACGGGACGGCGGCGCAGAAGTCGAAGTATCTCCCGATGCTGAATACGAATACCGTCGGCGCGTACGCGCTCTCCGAGTCCGGCTCGGGCTCTGACGCTTTTGGGTTGTCGGCCCGCGCCGACAAGAAGGGCGATCGCTGGATCCTGAACGGACAGAAGCTGTGGATCACCAACGGTGCCGAGGCGGGGCTGTTCGTGATTTTCGCCAACGCCAATCCTTCGGCGGGATACAAGGGGATCACGGCGTTCATCGTCGAGCGCGATTTTCCCGGATTCAAGGTGGGCAAGAAGGAGGACAAGCTCGGCATCCGCGCGTCGAGCACGGTGGAGCTGCTGCTCGACAACTGCGAAGTGCCGGAGGAAAATGTCCTCGGTCCACTCGGTCAGGGCTACAAGGTCGCGATCGAGACACTGAACGAGGGACGCATCGGAATCGGAGCGCAAATGATCGGCGTTGCGCAGGGCGCGCTCACGGCGACGATCGAATATCTCAACGAGCGGAAGCAGTTCGGCAAATCGCTTTCCGAGTTCCAGGGCGTGCAGTTCCAGGTGGCGCAGGCCGCAACGGAGGTCGAGGCTGCGCGGCTGATGGTTTACAACGCGTCGCGACTCAAGGATGCCGGACATGACATCGCCCGCGAGGGGGCGATGGCGAAGCTCCTCTCGTCGCAGGTCTGCGAGCGGGTGACGTCGCTTTGCGTCGAGCTCTTCGGCGGGTATGGCTACACGAAGGATTATCCGGTCGAGAAGTTCTACCGCGACGCCAAGATTGGCACGATCTACGAGGGCACGTCGAACATGCAGCTACAGACGATAGCGAAAGCAATACTGAAGTCTGGCTGATGCTGCGGCCGAGGACTATTTCATTTGCGGTTGCCGCACTTCTGGCGCTCGCGCCGGCAATTTCGTCGGCGCAGATCGCACAATCCGAATACGCGGTACGACGTGATGCGCTTGCTGCGTTCGTCGGAGAAGGGGTCCTCGTCGCGTTCGGGTCGCCCGAGCCCGAAGAAGACTACATCTCGTTCAATCAGAACTCGCAGTTCGAGTATCTGACGGGATTCACCGAGCCGATGGCTGCGCTCATTCTCGACATCAAGGGCGGGAAGGTCGTCGGCGCGCCGCACCTCTTCGTTCAGCCGAACGATCCGTCGCGCGAGGTGTGGACCGGAAAGCGCCTCGGACTGGCCGGCGCCAAGTCGCTCGGTTTCGAATCACATCCGAGCGATTCCCTACTCCGCGTTCTCGAGCAGCTCCTCTCGCGCCCGGGAACCGCCGCGCTCAACGTCGTCGGCGATTATTCCGATGGTCCCAGCATTCTCACGCGCGAGGATCAGCTCATCCGTTCCGTCGCCTCGCACTACTCGAACGTAAAAGTGCGCTCGGTGAATCAGGCGGTGCGTCAGCTCCGACGGGTGAAGAGCGCGGCCGAGCTCGACCTGATAAGAAAGGCGGTGGCCATCAGCGTCGATGCACAGCGCGAAGCGATGCGCTACATCGAGCCGGGACAGAACGAGTTCGAGACGCAGGCGCTGATCGAGTACACGTTCAGACGCAACGGCGCGGATCGCCCGTCGTTCTCGACGATCGTCGGGTCGGGACCCAACTCGACGACGCTCCACTACAACGCTGACGATCGATTTTTCGGCAATGACGACGTCGTCGTGATGGACATCGGAGCATCGTACCGTGGCTACGCTGCCGACGTCACGCGAACGGTTCCCGTCTCCGGCACGTTCTCAGCGCAACAGCGCGCGATCTACCAGGCGGTCCTCGACATTCAGGCAACGGCCGAGCGTCAGGCGAAGCTCAACGCACCCGGGCATTTCATGGCCGACTCGGCAAATGCAGCCATGAATCAGGCGCTGGCGAAGCTCGGACTGATCGAGGCGCCGGGCGCGACCTATGACTGCGATGCAACGCCGGGCAGGCAATGCCAGCAGTCGTTCCTCTATTACATGCACGGCCTCGGACACGGCATCGGGCTCGACGTCCACGATCCGGGGGCGGCAGGCGGCAGCAGCGGCGCCGGGAGTCCTCTCGTTTCCGGCAGCGCGTTCACCATCGAGCCCGGCATCTACGTCCGCGGGAATCTCCTCGACATCATCCCGCGCACACCGCGGAATCGGGCGATGATCGAGCACATCCGTCCCGCCGTCGAGCGCTATCGCAACATCGGCGTCCGGATAGAGGATGACTACATCATGACGGACGCCGGGCTTGAATGGATCTCACGCGCGCCGCGCGAGATTTCCGAGATCGAAGCGCTGATGCGCGAGCCGTGGACAGGACCGGCGCCGCGCGACAAGGCTAAGGTCGATTGGTTCCGGTCAACAATCCCTCCCGCACCCTGACCGCTTTGGCCGGCGCATCGGTTGCCGCGATGATGCGCCGCCGCTCGCTCGTCCTGAAATTAGCGGGAGCGCTCAGCGTCATCTGCTGAATGCCGCGGCGAATCACAAGCGCAATCGAGGTGCCCGGCGGCATCCCGCCGTATTTTGCGCTGAAACTGGTGCCGAACGCGGAATCGTTCACGTCGAGTCCGCCGATTGTAACGAGGTAGTCGCCAACCTTCACACCGGCGGTGGTACCGGTGCCCGCGGGGTCGAGAGCGACCACGCGGCGTCCCTGCTCATCTGTCGAGCTCGATATTCCGAGATTCGGCAGCACGGTTCTCTCCACCAGCAGACGCAGGCCGCCGAGTGGAAGGACCGAGTCCCAGGGGAATGGATCGCGTCCGTCGACGAAGCGCTTCTCGAATTCCGCGAACGATCGTCCGCCAGCCGCGCGCGACACGGCTTGCCACCATTCCTCGTTCGTGAATCCGCGGCCGCGCTTCCATGACCCCTGGTACATCTCGCGCATAACGGTATCGAGCGACCGGCGATTGTCGCTGGCGTCGCGGATCATGATGTCGAGCAGCAGTCCGGCGAGCGATCCCTTCGGATAATAGGTGTCGTCCGTTCCATCGACTGGTTTGACCCACGCCGACAGTGATGCATCCTCGAGGGAGACAAGAGGAGCTGCGGCAACCTCGTCGATTTTTCCCGTGGTGGTCGCATAGAACTGCTCGGGCGTAGTCAGCCCGCTTCTGATCTCGGCGAGGTCGGCGTAATAGTCGGTGATTCCCTCGCTGATCCAAAGAAGGGCCGTGGGCTGCGGACGGTCGTAGCGATACGGCACCATCTCGGCGGGACGCATGCGCTTCACGTTCCAGGCGTGGAAGATTTCGTGGGCGTAGAGCGACGCCAACACAGGATTGCCGACGACGAGGGACGAGAGAATGTCGAGGTGCGAATTCTGGTGCTCGAGCCCGCTCGCGCTCCCCGGCGTGTACTCGGAATCGGCAACCTGGAGAACGGTATAGCTGTTCCATGGTATCTCGCCGAACACCGCGGCCTCGGCAGGAACCATTTTCGCGAGCTGATCGAGCACCATTCGGCGTCCCGAGTTCTGCACCGAGCCCACGGGGTAGCTCGCGAACCGCATCACCTTCCCTCCGGCCTGCGCGCTGTCGATGTCGAAGCGGCCGACGAAGAACGGCATGTCTACGAGGTCGTGATAGTTCGACGCGGTGAATGTATTTGCGGCGGTTTGCGTCATTCCCGTCGCGATCCGCCACGATGGAGCCGTGTGGACAACAACGGTCGCGATGAAATCAGCTCCCTGCCCTTCGGGATAGAGAAAGAGATTGGTGCCGTTGAAGAACGCGAAGTCGGACTTCGACCATGCATTGGCATTGTCGAGCGTCATCGCGCGGTAGTTGAACGATACCCGCAGCGTCCCCGCCTGCTTCGCGCGCACGCGCCACGTGTCCTGGTCCGTTTTGTCCCACGAGATGGGGATCGATCCATCGGTAGCGGCAAAGTCCATCACGTAGCGCGCGAAGTTGTCGATCTCGTATTCGCCCGGCGTCCAGGCGGGGAGTGAGAGCAGCACGTCCCCTGCGCCACGAGTGGTGAACGACAGTGCGACACCGATGTTGCGCTCGAGAGCTGTGGCCGAGTCGAAGGTGACGTCGTATCGGATGTCCGATATCGGAGCCGACACGAGCCTCGCTTCGGAGGCCTGCGCGAACGCCGGCGATCCCGCCGCAAACAGCAGGACAACGACTGATAGGTGAAATTTCATCGGCGTACGTTACTGAGTTGTAGAGACGGGTGCTATATTCGGCGCCTTCCCCTGTAGTGCCACCGAGGCGGACCGATGTTCAACGACGATTCACTCAAGTTCCTCCACCGGCTGCTCGATACGCCGGGCCCTTCGGGATTCGAATCGGCTCCGGCCAAGGTCTGGCGCGAGCAGGCGTCGCAGTTCGCGAAGGTGCGCGCCGATGTCGCCGGAAACAGCATTGCCGACGTGAACACCGAGGGTGCGCCGACGATCATGCTCGCCGGCCACATCGACGAGATTGGCGTCATCGTCACCTACATCGACGACGAGGGATACGCGTACATCGCGCCAATCGGCGGATGGGACCCGCAGGTTCTCGTCGCTCAGCGGGTCCGCTTCCTCGGACGCGGTGGCGACGTATTCGGCGTGGTCGGCAAGAAGCCCATTCATCAGATCAAGCAGGAGGAGCGGGACAAGGCCTCCAAGATCACCGACCTCTGGGTGGACATCGGCGCGAACTCGAAGAAGGAGGCCGAGGAGCGGCTGTCGATCGGGGACGCGGGCGTGATCGACTCGCACACGATGGAATTCCCCAATGGGCGGCTCGTCTCCCGGTCGATTGACGACAGGATCGGCGCCTTCGTCGTTCTCGAAGCCCTGAGGCGTTACTCCGAGAAGCCGGGCGCCGCGCACGTGGTGGCCGTGGCGACGACGCAGGAGGAGATCGCGTGGGGCGGCGGCGGTGCTCTCATCTCCGCGAGCCGCGTCAATCCTCAGATGGCGATTGTGGTTGACGTGACCTTCGCCACCGACCATCCGCAAATGGAGAAGAAGGAGATCGGCGAAGCGAAGCTCGGCGGCGGTCCGGTACTGACACGGGGGTCGATCATTTCGCCTGTTGTTTTCAATCTCCTGCGCGCGGCGGCGGAGGCAAACGAGATCCCCTATTCACTTCAGGCGGCGGGGCGCGAGACGAGCACCGATGCCGATGCGATTCACATTGCGCGCGAAGGCATCGCCACCGCTGTTGTCGGG
>JBGPLS010000202.1:0-5537 GCA_041486565.1 Gemmatimonadaceae bacterium | reverse complement strand
TATGGCAAGAACCGGTTCGTGACAGTGAGCGCGGGGAAACGTGGATCTCTGTGGGAGGGAGCGGTGAGGCCGGGACACTTCGACGGAGTCCTGACTGTCGTCGCCAAGCTGTTCAACATCGTTCAGCCCGACGTCGCCATCTTCGGGCGCAAGGATCTCCAGCAGGCGTCGCTTGTGAAGGCGATGGTGCGCGATTTCGATTTTCCGCTCGCTATCGTTGTCGCGCCGACGGTCCGGGAGAGCGATGGTCTTGCGCTGTCGAGCCGCAACGTCTATCTGAGCGAGGAGGATCGCGGCCATGCTCTCGCCCTCGTACGGTCGCTGCGCGCCGCATCGTCGGCGTTCGACGGCGGAGAACACGACGCGGAGCGTCTCTTGGAAGTCGGACGGCAGCAGCTCTTTGCCGTGTCAGCCATCAAGCTCGACTATTTCGCAGTCGTAGACCCGGACTCGTTCGAGAGAGAGTTGCGCGCCGAGCGCGGCTCAGCCGTCATCGTTGCCGCGAGAGTTGGACCGACACGATTGATAGACAACTGCATACTGGGCGAGAATGATCAGAACTGACCCGAACGGGATGCCGGTGTGGGCGTGCGTGGGCCAGAAGCGCCTCGGTCACATCGAGCGCGTCTCATCCCTGCTGAGAGCATGGGGCGCAGCGATGCGATTGCCGGCCGCCGAGGCGAACGCGTGGCTCGACGCCGGCGCATGGCACGACGCTCTGCGCGACGCGCCGGAGGATGAGCTCCGGGAAATCACCGGCGACACGACCTCTCCGGCCGGACTCCTGCATGGTCCGGCAGCGGCGATCAAGCTCGAGGCGGATGGGGAAAAGCGGCGCGACGTTCTCGACGCGATTCGCTATCACACCGTTGGATCGCCCGATTGGGCGCGCACGGGAAGGGCCCTCTACATGGCCGACTATCTCGAGCCCGGCCGCAAGTATCTTCACGAGGACCGCTTCTTTCTCGCCGCGCAGGTGCCGCACTCATTCGATCAGGTCTTCCGCCAGGTCGTTCGCTTCCGGCTCGACTGGTCGGTGCGCGAAGGCAATCACATCTTCCCCGAGACGATAGCACTCTGGAATAGTCTGCGGTGAAGGTTGGAAGGTGGATCCTGCTCGCTGCCGCAATAGGCGGAGCCGCCTACTACGGTGCGAAGCGATACGAGCGAGCCCGCGCCGACATGCCGCCGCCGCAGGCCGACGCTCCCGAGGACGCCAAGGCTCCGCCCAACACGCGCATCAAGGTCGAGGTGCTGAATGCCACCACGACGAAGGGACTCGCCCGTCGCGCGACATTGTACCTGCGGGACCGGGGCTTCGATGTCGTGGCAATTGGTACGGCGGCGCAGCAGCGGGACGAGACGATGGTGATCGATCGTTCCCGACACCCCGGGTGGGCTCGGCTGATCGCGAATGCGATGGGCGCGACGGTGACCAGCCACCCCGACAGCTCACACTACGTTGATGCCACCGTGCTCGTCGGCGCGCGCTGGCGCCCTCCTGCCCACCCGTTCTACCCGTAGCTGACCGCACGCGGCCGCGATGTCGATGCCGCGGCTCTTCCTGATCGCGACCTCGACGCCCTTGCCGCGAATCGTTCGAGCAAAAACGGCGATCCCATGCGGCGTGGTAGGTGTGAAGTCTCCCGCGCCGCCGGGATGCAGCGGAATCAGATTGACGAATGCCTTGCACCGCCGCGCGAGCTCGGCGAGCTGAACGGCGTGCTTCGGCGTGTCGTTGACGCCGCCGAGCATGACGTACTCGAACGTGACGCGCCGGTCGAAAGCGCTCGCGGCCTCAATGACATCGGCCAACGGATACTTGGTATTGATCGGCATCAGCTTCCGGCGAAGCTCATCGCTCGGCGCGTGGATGGATAGCGCGAGGCGGAATTGCTCCGGTCGTTTCGAGAGTGCAATGATTCCGGGGAGCACCCCAACCGTGGAGACGGTGATGTGGCGCGCCCCGATGCCCAGGCCCGCTTCATCGTTGAGAATCGTGAGGGCGGGATCAACCGCCTTCCAGTTCATCAGCGGCTCGCCCATCCCCATGAAGACGATGTTTGTCGGCTTGCGACCGGTGAGCATGAAGGTCTCGCGCACCTGGCCGGCGATCTCGAATGTCTGGAGGTTGCGCGAGAACCCCATCGCGCCGGTGGCGCAGAAGGAGCACTGCAGTGCGCACCCCACCTGCGACGAGATGCAGAGGGTGAGACGCGACCCTTCCGGGATTGCCACCGTCTCGATGTGCTCTCCGTCTGCCAGACGGAATAGAAACTTCTCGGTTCCGTCGGTGGAGAGCTGCCGCGCGGCGAGAGCAAGTCGCGGTATCGTGAAGTTTTCCGCGAGCGCGGCGCGGAACGGTGCCGGCAGCTCGCGCATTTCCTGGAACCCGGACCTTGGCACACGCCACAGATGCTGCATCACCTGGGTTGCGCGGAAGGCGCGCTCGCCATGCTCGACGGCGAACGACCTGAGGATGGCCTCGGCGTCCCGGGGAAGCAGATTCAGGAGATTGACGGTCACCGGATCGGTTCCGTCGGGCGCCTCATGCGTCACCTGCACTCCTTCCACCAACTGTATGCCATAACTAAGTTTAACCCGTTGCCATCCCATCTACGACACATTGGTCCAAGGGCGTTCGAAACATCGCTTCGAACCCACCAGGCCGGCGCGCTGCGCCCGGAGCACGCGGGACAGACGGTCGCGTTGGGCGGTTGGGTACATCGCACGAGAAACCTCGGCGGACTGGTCTTCCTCGATCTCCGCGACCGCGCCGGATTGGTGCAGATCTCGTTCGACCCGAAGTGGACGCCGCAGAGCGAGATAGAGAGAGCGGCGACGCTCGGGCAGGAATGCGTCGTCATCATCAGGGGAGAGGTTGCGCTTCGTCCACCGGAGATGCGCAACAACGAGCTGGCGACGGGCGAGATCGAAGTTCGCGCTGCGTCCGTCGAGCTCGTCGGGCCGGCCGAAACACCGGCGATCCCTGTCGCGAGAGGCAAAGGCGAGAAGCTTGCCGCCGAAGAGCTGCGACTCCGGCACCGCCACCTTGACCTCCGGCGCCTCGAGCTGCAGGGCAACATCCTGTTGCGGCATCGCCTTCAGCTGACGACGCGACAGCACCTCGACGAGCGCGGTTTTCTCGAAATTGAGACGCCGATCCTCACCAAGCCGACTCCGGAAGGGGCGAGGGATTACCTCGTCCCGAGCAGAGTTCACCCGGGTGAGTTCTACGCGCTCCCGCAGTCGCCGCAGATTTACAAGCAGCTGCTCATGATCTCGGGGTTCGATCGATACTTCCAGATAGCGCGGTGCTTCCGCGACGAGGATCTGAGAGCCGACCGGCAGCCCGAGTTCACGCAGATCGACATCGAGGCGTCCTTCGTCGCTGCCGAAGACATCATGTCGCTTACCGAAAGTCTGCTTGGCGCGATGTTCCGGGATGCGGGGATCCTGATTCCCGAGAGGTTCGACCGGCTCACATACTCCGACGCAATGGAGCGGTTTGGCTCCGACCGCCCGGACATGCGCTATGGGCTCGAGGTCTTCGACGCCAGCGACGCGTTTCGCGATAGCGACTTTGCGATCACGCGCGCCGCATTCGCAGCCGGCGGAAGAGTGCGAGGAATTCGTGTTCCGGGTGGCGCGTCGTTGTCGCGCAGGCAGGTTGACGAGATGGAGGCTGTGGCGAAATCCGCGGGCGCCGGAGGCTTGCTTCGCATTCGCAGCGCGAACGGCGCGCTCGAAGGACCGGCCGCAAAATTCCTATCCGGAAAGGGCGCCGCTGTTCTTTCCCTCCACGACGACGATCTGTGCCTCATGGTCGCGTCGACCGATGACATCAGCTCGCCGGCGCTCGACCGCGTGCGGCAGGAGGTTGCCCGGCGGCTGGACCTCATCCCGGAGTCGTCGGTGCACATGCTCTGGGTGACTGATTTCCCCTTGTTCGGAAAGGACGGAAATGGCGGATTCACATCGGTGCACCATCCTTTCACGGCCCCGCATCCTGACGACGTCGACAAGCTGGAGAATGATTCGGAGTCGGTGCGCGCACTCGCCTATGATGTCGTCATGAACGGAACAGAGCTCGGCGGCGGCAGTATTCGAATCAACAGTCCGGCTCTGCAGCGTCGTGTCTTCGGAGTGCTCGGCATCACTCCAAAGGATGCCGAGACCCGCTTCGGCTTCCTGCTGGAGGCGCTCAACGCCGGCGCGCCGCCTCACGGCGGAATTGCGCTCGGGTTCGATCGCATCGTGATGCTGCTGGCGGGCGCGACATCGCTGCGGGACGTGATTGCGTTTCCGAAGACGACGGCCGCGCGCGCGCTGTTCGAAGGCGCGCCCACGCCGATCGACCCGAAAGATCTTGCCGACCTTCACCTGAGGAGTGATTCAACCGCTTGACTGACGAACAAGTAGTACATCGCCTCACTACCGAAGGCGCCGACATGCTCACTCTGGCGGGCGTCAACGACGAGAATCTCGTCGAGCTGTCCAAGCAGACGGGCGCGAAGGTCGGGTTGCGCGGCGACACATTGACTCTCACGGGATCGCAGGACGCCGTGAATCGCGCCTCGCCCATTGCCCAGCGCATGATCGACACCGCCAAGCAGCAGATGCCCCTCACATCCGACGACGTGCTGAGGATGAGCATGGAGGCGCCGCGAGACGGTAACGGCACCGAGGACAGAATGCGCATCGTCCTGCCGGGCGTGCGCAAGATTATCCAGCCGAAGACCAGTGGACAAGCGGAGTATCTGAAGCTGATGCTCGAGAACGACATCGTCGTGGGCATCGGGCCGGCCGGAACGGGGAAGACGTATCTGGCCGTAGCCGCCGCCGTCGATGCGCTCGCCCGGAAGCGCGTGCGCCGGATCGTCCTCGCGCGCCCGGCCGTAGAGGCGGGTGAGAGTCTCGGCTTCCTGCCCGGCGATCTCCAGGCGAAGGTTGATCCATATCTTCGTCCTCTCTACGACGCGCTCGAAGACATGATGCCCCAGGAGAGAGTGCAGAAGGCGCTCGAGACGCGAACCATAGAGATAGCTCCCCTCGCTTACATGCGCGGGCGCACACTGGCCGACGCGTTCGTCATTCTCGACGAGGCGCAGAACGCGACGAACGCGCAGATGAAAATGTTTCTGACGCGACTCGGCGTGAACTCGAAGGCGGTCATCACCGGTGACAAGACTCAGATCGATCTGCCGAGACGCGAGGACTCCGGCCTCGTGCAGATCGAGCGCATCCTTCCCGGGATCGAAGGCATCGGATTCCATTACCTGAACGACTCGGACGTCGTGCGTCACCGGCTGGTTCGAGAGATCATCCGGGCGTACGCGGACGACGCGGGTATCTGAGCGCGCGGTGAGTCGCGCGCGCGGCGTCCGCGAGGCGCGTCCAGCGCGAATCAGCGTGGACGTATCGTCCACCGTGCGGCGGCCGGCGATCTCAGCGGGCCGAGTCCGTGAACTCGTGAACGCGACGCTCGACGCCGAGCGTGTGCGCGACGCTCTCGTTTCGGTAGCATTCGTCGGGAC
>JBGPLS010000201.1:0-5564 GCA_041486565.1 Gemmatimonadaceae bacterium | reverse complement strand
GGGAGCGACAGCACGATCTCTCCATTCTGATCCTTCTTTGGCCCCGACCGGCCGTAGATGAAGTTCTCCCAGTAGGACGAAGCGAGCAGGTACGTCGTCGGCACGCCGGAGTCGCGGAAGACCGCGTCGGCCTCCCCCTTGGCATCGAAGTGTGGAACCTTGTATCTGCCCATCAATGTGGGCATTCGCGTGTCATCGAGCGGTATGTACTTCCGCGTATCCTCGAGAGTTGACCAGACCACGTGCTTCAGCCCCGCGTCGCGCGCGGCGTTCGCCAGGTTGCTCGCTTCCTTGAACTCAGTCTCCGGCGAGAAGTGATTCCAGAAGAAAGTGACGCAGTAGGCGCCGTACGCGCCTTCGAACGCCTTCTTCAGAGTGTCGGGATCGTGGAGGTCTGCCTTGACGACTTCCACGCCGAGGTCGGCGAGCTTGCGGGCCTTGTCGGAGTTGGGGTCGCGGGTCAGGGCGCGGGCGGCGAACTGGCCATCCTTGTCTTTCAGAATTGTGCGTACGACTCCCCCGCCCTGGGCACCGGTGGCGCCAGCGACGGCGATGATCTTCTTCTGCGGCATTTCGTTCTCTTGATGGTTGGACGTTTGACAGCGTCGCAAGTGGCGCGCCGCCAGCGCTTGATATCGGTGTTGGCTACAAAGACGACCTGGCCAAGCTTGCTCGCGGACGGTACGACTGGACGAGTCTTGCAGCGGTGCTCAAGCGCGAGCTGAGCTTACTCCGCTCCGTCCGTCCAGACGTCGAGCGTTGACTGGGCTCTCACATTGCCATCGGACCTGAGAAGCTCTCGCTCTCACCGACTCTTCACTTCTCAGTCGCACTTGTGCAGACGTTCATGTAAGTCTGATTCCGCACCGGTTCGCCAGGACGCGACGCATCTGCTTTGAGCTGATCGCGAGTTCCGTGGCGACTGTCGCTAGCTTCGGGAATCGGATTACGTCCGGGCCGAGGACGAACAAAAGGCTCTCGACCAGCGAGTGGTCTTTCATCGCGACAGCAGGAGGGATCGCAGCTTTTATCCAGCTCTCTCGAATGGGGCTTGTCGTTCCAAGGAATCGGACGAATCGAAACAGCACGACATCATCAAAGCGCGGAGTTCGTCCGACATGAGGCAGCCAGGCACCTAGGACCGCTTCTACCTGACCCTCGACGCGTAGATCTAGGATCGCTGTTTCTAACGCTTCATCCCAGCGAGGGAGGCGGACGAGCTCTACTGGCGAGAGCTCGCAAAGAGCGTCGCAGACCGGCCCGCCGAGCGGTCCACCAAGATTGCGCAGCGCGCCGCGAAACTTTTGGGCGCCACAAGTGGTGCAACGAGGCTTGACGCACCATTTCATCTCAGCGGCGTGCTCCACGATCGACGCGAAAGGATTCAAGTGACTAATGGCCTTCCGTCTTCTTGCCGACTAAGCTGACGACGCGTTGTAGACGACGTCTTATCTTCGATCCTAACCGCCGAAATGGGAGTGCGTCAAAGATTTCTTGAATCAACTCTTCATCGGTTCTTAGTAGCCCGTCGGAAACGATCCATTCCGCATACGTGCGTAGCTCTCCGATCGGATACTTGTCGATGCTGTCGCGAATAGGAAGGCTCGGCGCCAGTCTCGGGCGCGCGGTGCTTGTGGGTCGTGGTCTTGCACCCATAGGCTTAAGCGGCGCTTGCTGCACCCTCGATCCTCTGCCATCGTCTTCATCCGCCTTGCGGATTGCATCTTCATAAGCCGCGACCGCTCGCTCGATTTCCACTTCCCGAGAGAAGAACCAATCGGTAGACCAGATTCGATGAAAGCGCCAGCCAAGTTTCTGAAGATGCGATTGTCTTAGGCGATCCCGGTCGCGTGCGGTTGCGCCCGAATGATAGGCGGCTCCGTCACATTCGATCGCGAGAACAGGGCGTCCGGGTTTCCGCGGATGCATAGCAACCAAATCGATGCGATATCGCGACGCGCCAAACTGCGAACGCGTATGAATGCCGCGCGCTGTCAAAGCGTCCTGAATATCTGCCTCGAACGAGTTGAGCTCCACTTCGCCAGCATTCTCAGGCGTTGGTAATCGTTGTCCGCCACTCGCGGCGTATTCGAGGTAGGCCTTTAACAGCTTGACTCCCCGACCCCCCGCTCGATCGAGGTCTATCTCGTGCGCAAGGAATGAACTTACGACGGTCATCCGCTGGCGGGCACGCGTCACGGCTACGTTCAGCCGGCGGTAACCAACATCTTGCGTCAGCGGGCCGAACCGGTGCGGCAATGTTCCATCTGCCGCTTTGCCATATCCGATAGTGAGTATGATCACGTCTCGCTCGTCACCCTGCACCGTTTCGAGGTTCTTCACGAAGAAACGATCCTCGCGCTCCAGCGTGAAAAAGTCAGCCAGATCGGGTCGCAGCTCAAGTTCGCGGTCGAGCGCTGCCTGCACTCGATTCGCGTGCTTGATGCCCATAGCGATTACGCCCAGCGATTCGTCAGGTCGCGTCTCGGCGTGATTTAGAATCTGCCTGATCACCTCCTGAACTTCTGGTGACGAACTTTCATCCTGTGCTCCCAGGCCGGGATCGTGCGGCACGTGGATATGCTTGATTGCCTCAAGCCCGTTTGCGGCTGGGAACGTTATGAGCCGTCCTCCGTAGATGTGCTGATTGGAGAACGCGATGAGTCGCTCATCAGCGCTGCGGTAATGCCATTCGAGCGGCAGATTCGGAAGGAATGCCTCGAGTGTCGCGAGCAGGCTTTCGAATCCTCCAATAGCTTCCGTCGCTGTTGTAGCCGCAGCTTTCAGCAGCTCGTCTTCGATATCTGGCTGATCGTCACCGTCCCCACTAGTTGAAAAGAACGTTGTCGGAGGCAACTGATGGCGATCGCCTGCCGCGACTACCTGAGCCGCGCGATAAAGCGAGGGCACTGCCTCTTCCTGAAGGATCTGGCTGGCTTCGTCGAAGACGACAAGGTCGAAATGCTTCTTGCCGCCATCGAGGAGCTGACTTACCGACAGTGGGCTCGCGATCCAGCACGGCGCAATGTGCGTGAGTACATCGGGCGCGCGAGACAATAAATCGCGCAAAGGGATGTGGCGCGATTTCTTCGCTGCTTCTGCCTTGACAAGATTGGTCTGATCGAAGTGGTCATTCATTGCCTTGATCGCGGACTCAGCGTGCAGCCGCCGCACACGCGCGGCCGCGAGGCGCACTCGCTCCCGATCGAGTCGTCTGAACTCCGCAACGATTTGCTCGTGGGTCCGGCCCGAGAAGCTGGCCAGCGCGGGCTCCTCCGCAAACACGGCGTCAAGACCCGAGTATAGCCAGACGTAATCGAATCGCTGAACCCATAAATCGTCCGGAACCACATTCGAACGGTAGTCCTCGAGAAGAGGATTGAGTCCTGTCTCACGAAACAGGTCTTTCAGCTCGTGTATTCTTGGCAACTTGTAGGGCGTACGTTGATCGTCGGCTAAGGCTCTGATCCGTTGTGAGGCGGGAACGATCGGGAGCTCCACAATCGGCCCACCTTTTAGCAGCGCATCCAGCGGGTCCAGCGCCCCCCTCAATTCGCTGAGTTTTGTTTCCAATGTGGGCGCCGACGGCGCATCGTGCGGGCGTCCAGCAACGAGTGCGCGCTCGGCCCAAAGGTGTGATGCCTTCGCGGCTTGTAGCGCGTCCTCAAGCAGAATGGAAGCTGAAGCGGGGAGAGAACGAATCGATCTCATGTGCCTGCGCGCTTCTCTGTATTCAGAGTCCGTGAGGAATGCCCATAGGCTTCGACCTTTTCCTTTGCCTGCTGGAGCGAGCTTCTGCGCCATCGCCTTTGCAATGGAGAAAACCTCATCGTTGTAACTGGCCAGAATAGCGCGAATGTGTGACAGCAGCGTCAGTATCTCCCCCGTGTCGCGGATTGTCGCTGAAGGCGTAATCCCCAGTTCTGCTATGACGGCCCTAAGAAGCCGCTCGAACTCGGGCCAGAGTACGTCAGCAATTCGAATCGCTTCGTCAAGAGCCCATTGCGCTCTCTTCCCGTCCCGAATCTCCGCATCCGTCCATGGCGACGGGTCGGTGCCCAGCAACAGCGAGGAATGACCAGCACCCTCTGCGATCCATCGCCGAGTAGTCTCGGTCCGCTCCGGATCCAGCCGCTCGAGCGTCCCCCCTCTGAGACGGAGTTTAGACTGTGCTCCTCGAGGGAGGCGCAGCAGCCTCCCTAGGATCCGGATGACAGAAAAATCGGATGGTTTACGAGGCATGTTGATCTGTCGAGCGTGGTCATTCAGGGCCTTTCGCCTGCTCTCGAACTCTCTGTGTACTTCCTCCACCCCGGCCACTGTTCCCGACATGCGAATTTCCTCGAGTGCCTTGGCCACTCGGCTCATCACTTCCTTGCGAGATATCACCGCGCCGTGAAGGTCGAGCGTGATGTGTCCAAGGCCAACATCCGGATGGCTCAGGCGCTTGATGACCGCCTCGAGGGCCGCCCTTTTTTCCGCGACGAACAGCACCCGTTTTCCTTCCGCCACGGTCTGTGCGATGAGGTTCGCAATGGTCTGGCTTTTTCCAGTACCCGGTGGGCCCTGTACCACGCCGTTCTGACCTGCGCATGAAAGAACGATCGCGCGGTGTTGCGTCGAGTCCGCGTCGAGAACCAGGAAATCGTCCTTTGCGGGCCGGCCATCCAGTTCAGTGGGAGCAATATCGAGAACTGATTTCGAAAGGCGTTCGCGTGAGTTGGAGTGGCCAGCGATGGCGGCAACTATGGGATTCGTCTCAAGCGCTGTTCGATTTCGACGTATGTCCTCCACCATCGCCATCTTGGCGAAAGAAAAATTGCCAAGAATGACACGCTCTTTGACGGTGAAATCGCCAACGGACTCCATATGACGTAACACTTCTCCGATCGCCTGCTGCGGGTTCACGCGCCAGACGCCGTACTCATCCTCGCTGGTGCTTGCCTTTATGATCGCGGGTCCATCGATCTGCACACGGAAGGTTTCTTCAAGCACATAGAGGAGCACCGGGTTTATCTGCGGCTCACCTGTTACAACGAGTCGGAGCTCTTCCTCACCGCTTCCGCGTGCTTCGATGCGCGCCGGCACGAGCACAACTGGCGACTCATAAGGCCTTCCTCCGTCATTCGCGGGCCAGGTAGCCATTCCTACCGCGAGGAACAGAGTCTCGATTCCCTTTTCCTCGAGGTTGGATACTGCCTTCCGTCGGAGAGCAACAAGGGCCTTCCTGGCTGCAATTCGAGCTTCATCCTCAGCTCGTCGGTCCTCCTCGATTGTTTCATGAAGATGGAAACCCGATATGAGCTGATTGACGAATAGGCCCTCACCATTCAGGAGCCGGGTCACTGAAAATGGATACGAAGTGAGATCGAGAGTTCCAACTTTCAGATCGCGGAAAAAGAGAAGAGAGTTGGCGCGCGAGTGGTCTATGAGCCGGCGGATCCAGATTTCGCTGGCCGCATCAACGATCCGGCGAACCTCCTCGGAGACCGTAAGAGCCTCAGGTGCCACTCGTCACCCAGTCTGCGAGCCGTTCTGTGGCGCCGGGGTGATCTGCGTGAGGC
>JBGPLS010000200.1:0-5613 GCA_041486565.1 Gemmatimonadaceae bacterium | reverse complement strand
CGATTCGGACACAGTGGTGGTTATTCTGAGCGATGGGCTGGACTGCGGGGAGCCGGAGGTGCTGGCACAGGCCATGCGCGCAATTCACGACCGGGCCCGACGCGTGATCTGGCTCAATCCGCTGCTTGGCGATACGCGCTACCAGCCCCTCGCCCGCGGAATGGATGCGGCGCTTCCGTTTGTGGATTTCTTCGCGGCGGCGCACAACCTGGAATCGTTGGAAGCTGCCGCGGGAATGATCGCGGCATGAGAGGCATATGCGGATAGAGAAGAGCCTCGTGGTCAAGTCCACTCCCGCCGCGGTCTGGGCCTTTCTTTCCGATCCCCACCGGGTAGCGCGCATGCTCCCGGGCGCGGCGATCCAGGAGCAGATAGACCCGCAGACATACGCAGGGACCATGACGGTAAAGGTCGGTCCGATATCCACCAGCTACCGCGGACAGATGCGCTTCGAGCGACTCGACGCGGCCGCGGGCGTTGCGGAGCTCGTCGCGTCGGGCCAGGATGTGCGCGGCAAGGGCGGCGCCGAAGTGCGCATGACGAGCCACGTGGTGGAGCGCGCGCCGGGCGAGACCGAGGTGACATTCGTCTCCGACCTGAACGTCTCCGGTATCCTCGCACAGATGGGACGCGGAATGATCGAGCAGGTGGGCGACCAGATGTTCCAGATCTTCGCCGATGCAGCGCGGGTCGAGCTTGAAGGCGATGCCGCGCGGTCGGGCGTCACACCCAACGCACCCGGCGCAACCGGCGCACCCGGCGCACCCGACGCGCCCCGCGCGCCCGGCGTGGCTGCCGCAAGCGCCGCCGAGCCTATCCAGATGGTGTCTTTTGGAGCCAAGTTGATGGTTGGCGCGATGGGGCGCGCAGTGCGTCGCCCGATTTTCTGGGTGGTCGCCGTCGCAGTTGTCGTCATGCTGGTTTGGCTGATTCGTCGTTAAACGCGCCGGCTCCGGCCGGAAGGAACTTGTCATGATCCCAGCCGAATTTGATTACCACGCACCGAGCACGCTGTCCGACGCGATCGCGCTGCTCTCGGGTCTCGGCGAGGACGCCAAGATCCTTTCCGGCGGCCAGAGTCTGTTGCCGCTCCTCAAGCTCCGGCTCGGCCAGGTGGGCCACCTCGTGGACCTCAGCCACGTGCCGGGACTGGAATACATCAAGGAGGAAGAGGGATTCCTCAAGATCGGCGGTGCGACACGCGAATCGATGCTCGAGCGCACACCGCTCATCGCATCGAAATACCCGATCCTTCTCGATACGGCGCGCGTCATCGCCGATCCGATCGTCCGGAACCGGGCGACGGTGGGCGGCAATCTCGCGCACGGCGACCCGGCGAACGACCATCCGGCCACCATGCTCGCGCTCGGAGCGGCCGTCGTCAGCCACGGCCCCAAGGGTGAGCGCACGATCCCCATCGCGCAGTTTTTCACGGGGATTTTCTCTACGGCGCTCGCCCACGACGAGATCCTCACCGAGATTCGGATCCCGATCCCGCCCGCGCGAAGCGGCGGAGCGTATGTGAAGCTCGAGCGAAAAGTTGGCGACTTCGCCACGGCAGGCGTTGCGGTTTACGTCGCGCTTGGGCAGAACGGCACGGTGGAACAGGCGGGAATTGGGTTGACGAACGTAGGCCCGATGCCGGTCAAGGCAGCAGAGGCCGAACGGTATCTCGTCGGCAAGAAGCCCGACGCGGCGGTGATTGCCGAAACAGCGCGCCTGGCGGCAAAGGCGACCGCTCCAACAGCCGATCGCCGCGGGGCGGTGGATTACAAGCGCGAGATGGCCCGCGTCCTCACGATGCGTGCGCTGAAGTCAGCGCTTGAAAGAGCGGGAGGAAAGTAGCCATGGCGACACACCAGATCCGCGTGACCGTGAACGGCAACGTGCTCGAGGCGGAGGTCGAGTCCCGCCTCCTGCTGGTCCACCTCATCCGTGAAAATTTAAGGCTTACCGGCACGCACATCGGATGCGACACCACGCATTGCGGCGCGTGCACCGTGCTGCTCGACGGAGAGCCGGTCAAGTCCTGTACGGTACTCGCGGTGCAAGCCGACGGCCGCGAGGTGATGACCGTCGAAGGGCTGGAGAAGGACGGCAAGCTGGACCCGGTCCAGGAAGGGTTCATGCAGGAGCACGGACTGCAGTGTGGGTTCTGCACGCCCGGCATGTTGATGACGAGCTACGCGCTCCTGAAGCGCAATGCCAACCCCACTGAAGTCGACATCCGCGAGGCGATTTCCGGCAATCTCTGCCGCTGCACGGGATACGTGAACATCGTCAAGTCCATCCAGTACGCCGCAGCCCAGCCGCGGTAGGGAGCATACATGGCACTGAAGACGACGCCGGAAGTCAGCGGCATGGGGCACTCGATGAAGCGAAAGGAGGATCCGCGCTTCATCCGTGGCCAGGGCAGGTACGTGGACGACGTGGTGCTCCCCGGCATGGTGTACATGGACATCGTCCGCAGTCCGTACGCGTACGCGAAGATCAAGGCGATCCACACCGAGAAGGCGCTCAAGGTCCCGGGCGTGCTCGCGGTGATCACGGGGGAGACCCTCAAGGGATTCAACCTGCACTGGATGCCGACGCTGATGTCGGACACCCAGATGGTCCTGCCGGTGGACACGGTGATGTACCAGGCGCAGGAGGTGGCGGCCGTGATCGCCACGTCCCGGTATGCCGCGGCCGACGGCGTGGATGCGGTCGAGGTCGACTACGAGCCGATGAAGCCGGTGATGGATCCGTTCAAGGCCCTCGAGCCCGGCGCGACGGTCCTGCGCACCGACAAGGAAGGAAAGAAGGACAACCACATCTGGCACTGGGAGGCGGGCGACCGGGCCGACACGGACAAGGCGTTCAAGGAGGCCGCCGTCGTCGTCAAGCAGGACATCTACATTCCGCGGATTCACGTGGCGTCGATCGAGACGTGCGGCTGCGTCGCCGACTTCGACCGCACGAACACGCACCTCACCGTCTACATGACGACGCAGGCGCCGCACGCCATCCGCACCGTCTTTGCGCTCGTCGCGGGGCACGTGGGGCTCTCCGAGGAGAAGATCCGGATCATCTCGCCGGACATCGGTGGCGGATTCGGCGGCAAGGTACCGGTGTATCCCGGGTACGTAATCGCCGTTGCCGCGTCAGTCGTGCTGGGCAAGCCGGTCAAGTGGATCGAGGACCGGATGGAGAACCTGCAGGCGGATTCGTTCGCGCGGGACTACCACATGACGGCGGAGCTGGGGGCGACCAGGGACGGCACGATGACGGCGCTCCGCATCAAGACGATCGCCGATCACGGCTACACCGATGCCGCGGCCAATCCGTCGAAGTACCCGGCGGGGCTGTTCTCCATCTGCACGGGCTCGTATGACATCAAGCACGCGTTCACCGAAATGGACGCCGCGTACACGAACAAGCCGCCCGGCGGCGTGGCCTACCGATGCTCGTTCCGCGTCACCGAGGCGGTGCACGCGATCGAGCGGATGGTGGATGTGCTGGCGCAGGAGCTCAAGATGGACCCCGCCGAGCTGCGCTTCAAAAACTTCATCCCCCCTGAGAAGTTTCCCTACCACTCGGTTCTGGGCTGGGAGTACGACAGCGGCAACTATCCCGCTGCGCTCCACAAGGCGATGGACATGATCGGCTACGCCGACCTCCGGAAGGAGCAGGCCGAGAAGCGCGCGCGTGGCGAGCTCATGGGCATCGGCATCTCGAGCTTCACCGAGATCGTGGGCGCCGGCCCGTCGAAGGATTTCGACATCCTCGGCATCAAGATGTTCGACTCGTGCGAGATCCGGATACACCCGACCGGCAAGGCGATCGCGCGCTTCGGGACGAAGTCACAGGGGCAGGGACACGAGACGACCTACGCGCAGATTGTCGCCGAGGAGCTCGGCATTCCGGCGTCCGCGGTGCAGGTCGAAGAAGGAGATACCGATACAGCGCCGTACGGACTCGGCACTTACGCCAGCCGCTCGACCCCCGTGGCGGGTGCGGCGGGTGCAATGGCCGCCCGCAAGATCCGGGAGAAGGCGAAGAAGATCGCCGCCCACCTGCTCGAGGTGAGCGAAGAGGATCTGGTGTGGGAAGTCGGCAAGTTCTCCGTCAAGGGTGCGCCGCAGAAATTCAAGACCATCCAGGACATCGCCTTCGCCGCGTACACCAATCATCCGCAGGGCATGGAGGCCGGTCTCGAGGCCGTTTCGTACTACGATCCGCCGAACCTCACCTTCCCGTTCGGGAGCTACATCTGCGTCGTGGACATCGACCGCGGCACGGGGGCGGTAAAGATCCGGCGCTTCGTCGCGGTGGACGACTGCGGCAACATCATCAACCCGATGATCGTCGACGGCCAGATCCACGGCGGGTTGTCGATGGGCATGGCGCCGTCGCTGTTCGAGGAGATCAGCTACGATGAGAACGGCAACAACACGGCGGGAAGCTTCATGGACTACCTGATGCCGGGGTCCATGGAGACGCCCAACTGGGAGACCGGCAAGACGGTGACACCCTCGCCGCACCATCCCCTTGGCGCCAAGGGCGTGGGCGAGTCGGCGACGGTGGGCGCCCCGCCCGCGATAGTGAACGCCGTCGTGGATGCTCTCGCACATCTCGGCGTTCGGCACATTTAGATTCCGATCACGCCTGAGAAGGTGTGGCGGATCTTGAAGGACAAGGGGGTGGCCGAGTAGCGGCGTTGGGCTGGCGTGGTCGCTGAATCAGGGCCGGCACGCGCCGCGTAACGGGCTTGCTGCCGCCGGTCCGCCGGTCCGCCGGCCGCGACGCGTTCCTCTGCCCGCGGCGGCCCGCTAACTTGCCCGAGTGACCGCCCATTCGCTGCCCCATCTCGTACTGGTCAACCTCGGTACTCCGCGGGAGCCGAGTCCAGCCGCCGTACGCGAGTTCCTGGACGAGTTCCTCAGCGACCCCGCCGTCGTGGATCTGCCGCGGTGGCTGTGGCTGCCGATCCTCCACGGGATGGTGCTCCGCAAGCGCCCGGCGCGAGTCGCGGAGCTGTATGCGTCTATCTGGAGTGCAGGCGGCTCACCCCTGCGGGTAGCCACCGAACAGATCGTGGCCGGCGTGAGGGAGCGCGCCTCGGGGCGCTTCGGGGTGAGCGCGGCGTACCGCTACGGCGAACCCTCGCTCGACACGGTGATGCACGCTCTGGCCGGCGATGGCGCGGGGCCGGTGATCATCTCGCCGCTCTTTCCGCACCGCACCGACGCGACGACCGGGACGGCGTTCCGGCGCGCCCGTGAGGCCGCCGAACGCGCAGGGATCGCCGACCGCCTGGTCGAGCGACTAATCCACCCCGCGGACCCGGGGTATGTGGAGGCGATGGCCGCGCAGTGGCGCCGCGCCGTCGCGGCGGCAAATCACGAGATCGAGCATCTCGTCGTCTCCTTTCACGGGATCCCGGTGCGGTACGACCGGCGGGAGGGCCGAGTGTATGTGCGTGACTGCGAAGCGACGACACGCGCCTTCCTGGAAGCGATCGGCTGGCCACGCGCTCGCGCGACGCTCGCCTACCAGTCGAAGTTCGGCCCCGAGCCGTGGCTCAAGCCAGCGACCGCCGACGTGCTCGAGGAGTTGCCGCGCCGCGGCGTG
>JBGPLS010000199.1:0-5617 GCA_041486565.1 Gemmatimonadaceae bacterium | reverse complement strand
ACAATCGTTCGCGGTGCGCGCACGGAGATCAGGTCCACAACGTGCGCATGCAGATTGGCGGCGACCGCTTCATTGACCTGGGAGAACGATGCCGCGGGCGCTCGTCCTCCGCGGTGCGGACGCCGGTCGTACAGCAATCGGCGGGCGCCTTCATCGTTCTCCCACCACAGTACGGCGAGCGCCGGCATCGCCTCGAACAGCTCCGCGGCGCGCGGAAAGCGCATCGAGCCGATCAGCGTGAACACCGGGCCCTCGGGAGTGATGCGCACGCTTCCCCGTAACGGCTGCGATCCCGGGAAGAGTGCGGAATGCGCGAGGACATCCCGCCACGTTGCGACGACTCGGCTGTCGGCGATGGGACAGTCCCTGAGCGCGAAGATACGCGACGGATCGTCGTATTGGTGCAGACCCGCGATCCACTGTCCGCCCGGTGTCCGCTTCATCGCGAGTGTCAGTTTGGTGCGATACCGCCACTCCTCAGGGCTCGCCCGGATTTCCGGATCGCTCGACTCACGCTTCCCGATCCGCTCTATCGCGTCGCGGATTATCCGCTGTTTTGCCCTGAGCTGCGCTGCGTAAGTGATGTGCTGGATCTGGCATCCGCCGCACCGGTCGCGCGTGTAGTGGGCGCAGGACGGGTCGGTGCGATCCGGCGACGGGCGCGCGATTGTCCTCAGCGATCCGCGCGCGAAGTTTCCCTTCCCCGCGATTCTCGCCGTGACGAGATCGCCGGGTGCGGTGCGCGGGACGAAGATCACGAGCCCGTTGCTGCGGCCGACGCCGTCGCCTCCGGCAGCGATGGACTCAATCTCCACTGTGACCATCTGCGCCATCAGCGGAGAGCCTCGAGCCTGGCGGTTTGCTTCCAACGCCCCGTTCCGTCAGGGGCATACTCATTATATAGGGACGTTACCCACTGCCCGCTGCCCGCTGCCCGCTGCCCGTCGTCAGCAGCGACCGCCGCCCGGCGATTGCGATCATGCTCGGCGAGCAGAGCTGCCGCGATCGTTGCTGTCTCGATAGCATCAGCCGGTGGCGTCATGTTGATGAGCGAGGGCAGCCGCCGCTCGAGCCACTGGCTGTCGATCTCTCCGCGACGGAACTCACCGTCCTCCATCAGTCGCAGATGGAAGTCGCGCGATGTCTCGATTCCGTCTATCGTCAGCTCGATCAGCGCGCGATGCATCCGCTCGATCGCGAGCTCGCGCGTCGCCGCCCAGACGATCAGCTTGGCAAGCAGTGGATCGTAGTTGAGTCCGATCTCGCTTCCCGTCTCGATTCCGCCGTCCCAGCGGATTCCGGGTCCGCTGGGAATATGGAGGTAGTCGATGCGGCCGGTGGACGGGAGAAATCCATTCGTCGCGTCCTCGCTCGTGATGCGACACTCGATGGCCCACCCGCGCGGCTTGATGTCGCGCATCAGGGGCAGTCGCTCGCCGGCGGCGATACGGAGCTGCCACTGCACCAGATCCATCCCGGTGACCAACTCCGTAACCGGGTGCTCGACCTGGAGGCGGGTGTTCATCTCGAGGAAGTAGAATTCAGCATCCTGATCGAGCAGGAACTCGCATGTCCCCGCGTTCACGTACCCAGCGGCGCGTGTGAGGCGAATCGCCGCATCTCCCATCAGTGTCCGAAGCTCCGACGAGACGGCAACGCTCGGTGACTCCTCCACCATCTTCTGGTGGCGTCGTTGCACCGAGCACTCGCGCTCGCCCAGCGAGACAAAGTTTCCGTGGTTGTCGGCAAGCACCTGGATCTCGACGTGGCGCGGACCCTCGATGTATTTCTCGATGTAGATCGCGTCGTCGCCGAATGCGTTCTTCGCCTCGCGCTGCGCGGCGCCGAGGGAGGACTCGAGCTCCGAGGGATCGCGGACGACGCGCATTCCCTTCCCCCCGCCGCCGGCCGCTGCCTTGAGAAGAATCGGATAGCCGAAGCCGGCCGCGATCTCGCGGGCCGAATCGAGATCCGTGAGCGCTTCGGTAGTCCCCGGAACGACGGGTACGTCGTGTCGCACAGCGAGTGACCGTGCCGCGGTCTTGCTTCCCAGTGCCGCGATCGCTTCGGGTGGCGGCCCGACAAACACGAGACCGGCGTCGCCGACAGCGCGCGCGAACCACTCCCGCTCGGAGAGAAATCCGTAGCCGGGATGAATTGCCTGAGCGCGATGCTCCTTCGCGACTTCTATGATGCGGTCGCCGAGCAGGTAGCTCTGACTCGAGGGAGGTGGGCCGATGTTGACAGCTTCGTCAGCTTCCCGCACGTGCGGCGCCGCGGCGTCGGCGTCGCTGTAGACGGCGAGACTCTCTACCCCCAGCTCGCGGCAGGCGCGGATCACGCGGAGCGCGATCTCGCCGCGATTGGCGATCAGGACCTTGGAGAACATTTATGCGATCAGACGGATCTATGCCGACGCTTACAGGGGGATGTTGCCGTGCTTCTTCGGCGGATTCTTCTCGCGCTTTCCCTGCAGCGTTGACAACGCTTCGATCAGCCTCGGCCTGGTGTCACGGGGGTCGATGATGTCGTCGAGATAACCTCGACCGGCGGCGATGTATGGATGTGCGAACTTGTCGCGGTATTCCTGGATTTTGTCGTCGGTCGCCTTCGCCGGATCATCACTTGCCGTGATGTCCTTCCGGAAAAGAATTTCGACCGCTCCCTTGGGGCCCATCACGGCGATCTCCGCCGTCGGCCATGCGACGTTGAAGTCACCGCGGATGTGCTTCGAGCTCATGACGTCGTAGGCTCCGCCGTACGCCTTGCGGGTGATGACGGTGAGCTTGGGAACGGTCGCTTCGCAATAAGCGTAGAGCAGCTTTGCGCCGTGCTTGATGATGCCGCCGTGTTCCTGTGCAACGCCGGGAAGAAATCCCGGCACGTCCTCGAAAGTCACCACCGGAATGTTGAACGCGTCGCAGAATCGAATGAAGCGCGCCGCCTTGAGCGAAGCGGCGATGTCGAGAACGCCGGCGAGCACTGCCGGCTGGTTGGCAACGATGCCGACGCTGTACCCGCCGAGGTGCGCGAAGCCGCAGACGATGTTTGCGGCGTAGTCGCGCTGAACTTCGTAGAACTCGCCGTCGTCCACGACACGACGCAGAACGTCGTGCATGTCGTACGGCTTGTTCGGATTGTCAGGGACGATGTCGAGCAGTGCTTCATCGCGGCGATCGTTTGGGTCGGTGCCCGTGCCGCGCGGCGGGTCATCGATGTTGTTGGAGGGAATGAAACGAAAGAGATCGCGAATCGCCTGGAGGCATTCCGGCTCGGAGTCGTGGGCGAAGTGCGCGACACCCGAGATTTCCGAGTGAGTCCCGGCCCCGCCGAGCTTTTCCATCGTGACGTCTTCGTGCGTTACCGTCTTCACGACGTTGGGGCCGGTGACGAACATGTACGAGCTGCCGCGAACCATATAGGTGAAGTCGGTGATCGCCGGCGAATACACCGCGCCGCCGGCGCACGGGCCCAGCACCGCCGATATCTGCGGAACAACGCCCGACGCGAGAGTGTTGCGAAGAAATATCTCGGCGTATCCGCCGAGTGAGACGACGCCTTCCTGGATGCGCGCGCCGCCGGAGTCGTTGAGGCCGATCACCGGTGCGCCATTCCGCATCGCGAGGTCCATGATCTTGCAGATCTTCTCGGCAAATGCTTCGGAGAGCGATCCGCCGAAGACGGTGAAGTCCTGTGAGAAGACGTAGACCAGACGGCCGTCGATCCGGCCATGTCCGGTGACGACGCCGTCGCCGTAGTACTGCTGGTTCTGGAGACCGAAGTCGTGCGAGCGATGGACGACGAATCGGTCGAGCTCGACGAACGAGCCTTCGTCGACGAGGAGATCGAGACGCTCGCGGGCGGAGAGCTTCCCCTTCTCGTGCTGCGCCTTGAGGCGCGCGTCACCGCCGCCCTGCTCCGACTCCGCTCGGCGGCGCTCGAGGAGGGCGAGTTTGTCCCGCATTGTCATAGGGGAGAGAAGGTAACGCGGGACGGGGGAGGCATCTACCCTGCGCGGGTCTTGCACGCCTCTGATGGATTGTTGTTGTAGCGGCTGAGGCGCTGAAACAATGCCGCCAACCGAACCGTAGTCGCGCTCAGGCAGAAGGCGCTCCCTCACCACAGCCTCCCGATGAAATTCTCTCCCAATGTCGTGCTGGCGGCCGTGTGCACGCTGTTAGCCATCCCCGCTCTCGCGCGTGCGCAATCGCTCGACCTCATGGTCGACGATGTCGGCATCAGTATCGGCGACTCGCGGCGCGTCACGGGCATCCGTCTGAACTACCGCGACCGGCGCATGGAAAAGGTAGTCGGCGTCAACGTGACCTTGTGGACGCCATACGAGACGAACAGGGGAATTGTGCGCGGCCTGGCGCTCGGGCTGCCCGCAACAGGAGCCAGCCGCATCGATGGCGTCGCCGCGGGAATCTTCGGCGTTGGCGCACTCCAGTCGATTCATGGACTTGCGCTCGGAGGGATTGGACTTGGCGCCGGCACGGACATCGAAGGCATCGCGATCGGTGGTATCGGCCTGGGCGTCGGCCAGGACGTCAGGGGCCTTGCTGTTGGCGGTATCGGCATGGGTGTCGGTCAGAACATGCATGGGCTCGCTGTTGGTGGCATAGGGGTCGGAGTGGGTGGCAGCGCAAAAGGAATCCTCGTCGGCGGAATCGGTGCCGGAGTAGGCGGAGACATGATAGGGCTGTCGATCGCCGGAATCGGAATCGGGGCGGGCGGCAGCGTGACGGGGTTGACCGTCACGGGTATTGGCATGGGAGCCGGCGGAAACGTGACAGGGGTGCAGCTCGCGGGCGTCGGGATTGGCGCTGGCGGCACGCTAAGGTGGGTAAGCGTCGCCGGTATAGGGATCGGAGCGCCCAGGATCGAGGGTCTTGCCATTGCATCCGCCGTGGGCGCGGAGCAGGTGCGTGGCGTCGTCATCGCTCCCTTCTATTTCAAGATCGCGAATAACGGTCGCATCAACGGCGTCAACATCAGCGCATTCAACAACGTGCGCGGGACCCAGCAGGGACTGGCAATCGGAATTTTCAATTACGCACGCTCACTCGACGGGGCGCAGTTCGGGGTGCTTAATTACGCAGGTAACAAGTCGCGCGGAACCCGCCTCCTGCCCATCTTCAATTACGCACGGGCCCGCTGAACCCTCGCGACATTGAGCAGCGGCGATTGCACTAATCGACTCCTCAGAGCCCTGACCGCCGCCGGTCTCCCGAATGACCAGCCGCCGCCAAAAAATTGGCTGAGCGTTCGACCTGACATGATGCCGTAGTACATTTCCCCTATACCCCCATCCTGAGCCCCAACCGATGACTCGATTCTCAAATATCCTCGAGACGGTCGGCAACACGCCCGTCGTCAGGATCAACAAACTCGCTCCCGCCGGCATCGACCTCTTCGTCAAGATCGAAGCCTTCAACCCGCTCGGCTCCGTTAAGGATCGTCTCGCGCTCGGTGTCATCGAGGACGCCGAGGCTACCGGCGCGCTCAAGCCCGGTCAGACGGTGATCGAGGCGACGAGCGGCAACACGGG
Source organism: Gemmatimonadaceae bacterium (assembly GCA_041486565.1). GTDB lineage: Bacteria > Gemmatimonadota > Gemmatimonadetes > Gemmatimonadales > Gemmatimonadaceae > UBA4720. Next base: position 66 of record JBGPLS010000199.1, on the reverse strand, counting down.
CATTGGGCTCGCGATGGTCTGCGCGGCCAAGGGATACCCGCTCGTGGTGACCATGGCCGAGTCGTT
>JBGPLS010000198.1:0-5630 GCA_041486565.1 Gemmatimonadaceae bacterium | reverse complement strand
CGCAAGCAGTTCTCGGTCAAAATGGGAACGATCTTTGGGGAGTCGCCGCTTGGGTTGGACAAGTGGCTTCCCGCGCTCTGGCTCTTGGCGAACGCGAAAAACGGCATCAGCTCCTGCGAAGCCGCTCGAAGCGCGGCAAGAAGCACTCGACCGGTTGTCGGAAAAAAACTGACCTACAGAGACCTGATTAGCGCGGACATGGCTCCCGCTACGACGTGAGGCCAAGACAGCGCCCAAAATGTTGCGGGGTAAGCGCGAAAAGGCACCATAGGGCACTCGGGCGCTGACAGATGGTGTAGATAACACATAGATTTCCATTTGCGCACCTAGGAGAGGGAGATGCCAATTCAAGATGAGATTCAAGCATACGAACGCCAAAGGGCAGAGCTTGAGCGCAATCATATGGGAAAGTTCGTCGTGTTCAACGGCGGACAGTTCGTCGGCGCTTGGGATACACTCGATGCAGCTGCGGCCGAAGCCGTAGTCAGATTCGGTCGTGGCCCGTATCTGATCAGGCAGGTTGGCGCACCGCCGCCGACACTGCCGGCATCCGTTATGTTCCGCACGCCCGTGATTGCCTAGATGGCAATCGCGAATGCGGGCTTTCAACCCGCATCTGTCATCCCTGGCTCCAATCCGCCAAGGCTCATAACCGGGCGCGATGCACTGACGATTCAAGGCCCGACCCTCATGGTGGAGATCGGATTCAATCCAGACATTTTCGACACCGATCCTACGAAAGTACAGCAGGCTCTTGCGCTCACGGCGGCACAGCTGCCCTCGCAACAACTCGTTGCGGCGCTGATTGACACGTGCGCGTATGACAGCGCCGTTGACGATGAGTTGGCGCAACAACTCAAGCTTCCTCTCATCGACCAGCAGGACGGCTCGGGGATCGGCGGAACGGAGAAGTTCAACGTCTATCTCGGACATATCCGCATCGCCGCACTTGGGTTTGTCCAGTACGGCCGATTCATGGGCGTTAGGCTGAAAGCTGGCAAGCAACCACATCAGGCGCTGTTGGGTCGCTCTTTGTTGAAGGATATGATTCTGTTCTATGATGGGCGTGACGGCTCCGTTCGCATTGCCGTTTGAACTATGAAGTCCACTACTGCAGTGACGCCAAAGACCCGAATACCGACCCCGTCGGCCGACACTCCCTTTGAGCGAATGACAGACCTCACGCGGCGGATTGTCGCTGTATCCAAGGACGATTTGCCGACGAAGCGCAGGACGAGACCGAAACGAAAGCATCGTTAGTCTCTCGGCGGATAGAGGTCCGGCCGCTTGCGGCAGATCGCCAACAGCCTGTCAGCCGTCAGCGTTGTCCCCGCGATCGGCAACAGATTGCCTATCTCTATCAGTGACCCACGCGGTACGCGAGGCGGCGACAGACTATCAAGCACCCCGCGCCTAGCTTCCCATGCGACCAAGTCTGCTGCTTCGAACTGTCGCAACCGCCTCCCTTGGGGGTCCTTCTTTGGGAGCACGGTTAGGGGCGAGCGCAGCCCGATTATGATGTCGCGGAACGCGACCAAGTCACGAAGCATCCCCTGCCCGGTATCCCCATCCTCAAAGACGTGATGTAATTCCGCGCTTGGGTGCTTCTTGTTCAGCCATTTCTCTACATAGCGGCGGCAGACATTCGCAGCGAGGGCGTATCCATTGTCGCCGAACGTGACCTCTTTATTGACCGCCTGTAGCACATCCGGCGGGATGACCACGACAAACCCTTTGTTCATCCCCAGATTCAGAGCACCGATGAGTGCCTTGAGATATTGCGTCCGCCTTTCATCTTCGCCTTTCCACGAAGCGAAGTCCGAGCCGCGAGCGCACACGGTGTAGTCCTTATGGTGATGTGCGGTAACGCCGAAGTCGCGGAGAACATCTTCCCAGTGGCGTTCAAAGCGCAGCCATCTCGCCTCGTTCGCCACGAGCCCGACAACAGCAAGCCCGGAATCAGGAGACGATTGCGATCCGCTCGCATCATAGTAGGCTTGAAAGAGTGCCATCCAACACCGCCGGGGATCGCGGGTCGCGCCCCATGCCGTGCTGGCAATGGAAGCGATCGACCGTCTCCTATGAATCATGGCACACCGCCAATGGGTGTGTCAGGTATGTTATTGCTCGGTATCCGGTACCCGGTACCCGCTCGAGGATCAGCGCTCGATCTTGCCAATCTCCTCGCGCAGCGCCTCGAGCTCGGCGATCGCTTCGAGGTCGCGCGGGCGGCCGGCGGCGCGCTTGGTGGCGATCAGCCACTCGAGGTTGAGACACTTCGTGCGATGCGCGAAGAGCGTGACGTCGATCGTGTGATCGATGAGATCGTCGTACGTACCGCCACCGGTCACCTCGCCGAGGAGATCGATGTCGCCGGCAGTGGTGGTGAGGGTGAAGTTGAGACCCGCGCGCAGCGTGTCGGCCGACCACTTGAACGGAAGTCCACGCGGAGCGCCGCGCAGCCAGGGCTTGAGCGGACGGAGCGCGCGAACGACACGTTCGAGGTTGGCGTCGGTTCTGGCGTAACAGACATCCACGTCCTGGGTGAGGCGGCTCGAGCCGTGGACTGTCGCCGCCACGCCGCCGATGATGATGTACTCGACGCCGGTCTTGTGGAGTGCGGCGAGCAGGCGGGCGAAATCGGTCATCATTTCTTTCGGGGGGCGCGGGTGGCGCGGGCGGCGCGTCCGGCGCGATGGGCTTCGTCGGCGAGACGGGCGAGGGCCTGGAGCGATCTCAGTCGTTCATCCACGGTTTTCTCGAGGTTGCGGCGAAGGAGCGAGCGGTCGATGTCGCGTTTGAAAGCCTCGACCACGGGATCAGTGGTTGCGTGGGGGACGAGCTCCACGTCGAGGGCGAATCCGGTTGCCGTGAGGAGGCGCATGAGGGTGTCGAGCGTGGGGCTGGTCTGGCCGCGCTCGACCCGGGCGACAACGGACTGCGCGGTTCCGGCCCGGCGGGCGAGCTCGCGCTGAGTGAGTGCGGCGCGACCTCTTGCCTCGCGTACGGTGGCTCCCCAATCCGTGATATCGTTCATGCTATCATGATAGCGTCACAGCTATCAACGTGCAAGGCGACAGGCGGAGGAGAGATCGGTGAGTTCGCCGGTCAGGGGGTGAGGCGGCGAGTGCTGTTCCCCCCTTTCTTCCCGCAGTTCTCACCGTCTCATTGCCTCACCGGCGACCCAACAGATCTCTAACCCAGGAAAGTCTCAGGCGCGAGGGAATCCACCGTTCTGTGATTAATTTGGGGCAAAATATCGAGTTGGTGGTTATATTGGTCAGCGAGTGAACGTCGGATACCACACAAGCATCATTGGTGAATAAAGTGGTAGATAAAAGCCGCCAGGGTGAAGAATACGGTCAGTCTGTGATGAATTTAGGCACCCGCGCCCTTCCGGAGCGCGGGTGGCCAGTGGGATATGCCGCCCTGATAGAGCGCTACCGGCTGCGTCTCCCCCACCCGCCGCGCCTGGCTATTGCGGCTGAGCGGACACATCCAAACGCTGCACCCCCCGACTGGGTCGTGGTCAGGCGAGAGCGACGGCCCGGGAACACGGTAGCGGGCCACATCGAGTTCGCTCTCCGCCGGGAAGGTGTAGACCTCGCGGTCCTCAATAAGCTATTCGCCGCAGTGCCAGCGGAGGAGCTCGCCGCAATTGTCCGAGCCGCCCCGACAGGGCGCTACACGCGAAGGCTCTGGTTTCTGCATGAATGGCTGACGGGGCGCGAGCTCGACGTCCCGGACGCGCCGAAGGTTACGGCCGTCCCTGCCGTAGACCCAAGACACCAGGCGGCGCTTGCGAAGGGGACAATCTCTTCGCGGCACCGCGTGCTTGATAACTTGCCGGGGACGCCGGCCTTCTGTCCCATGGTGCGCTGGACGGAGCGTCTCAGGCTTTTCGCCGCGAAACATCTCGACGAGCGCGCGCGTAACCTGATGGGCCGCATCCACGGTGACGTTCTTGCGCGTGCCGCGGCTTTCCTGCTGCTCAAGGACAGCCGCTCTTCCTTCATCATCGAAGGTGAACGTCCGCCACACGAGCGGACCGCGCGGTGGGCACAGGCGATCGCTCAAGCCGGCTCTCACCCATTGAGCGTTGACGAGCTCGAACGTCTGCAAAGGCTTCTCGTGGACGATCGGTTTGTTGAGCTCGGGCTGCGCCGCGAGGGAGGGTTTGTCGGCGACCACGACCGTCTTACCGGCCAGCCAATTCCCGGCCATGTCAGCGCGCGCCCCGAAGACCTGCGCGCGCTGGTGGATGGACTGGCGGCCTACGACGCGCGAGCGCAGGCAGGAGAGCTCGATCCTGTGATCGCCGCAGCCGTTCTCGCGTTCGGGCTTGTCTACATTCACCCGTTCGTGGACGGTAATGGCCGCATCCATCGCTGGCTGATCCATCATGTGCTCGCGGCGACCGGCTTCAGTCCGAAAGGCGTTGTCTTTCCCATCAGCGCGGCCATCCTTCGCGGAATGGACCGTTATAAGGAAGTGCTCGAATCCTACTCTGACCCGTTGCTGGCATTTATCGATTGGCGTCCAACCGATTCGGGGAACGTGGATGTCCTGACGGAGACCGCCGACTACTACCGATTTTTCGACGCGACCGCGCACGCCGAGTTTCTGTACGAATGCGTCGAGGAAACCGTCGAGCGGGACCTTCCGGAGGAAGTGGCGTTCCTCGAGGCGTACGACTGGTTCGCCGAATCCGTTCAGGAGATTACCGACATGCCGGCAGCCACGGTGAATCTGCTGCATCGATTTCTGACACAGGGCAACGGTACGCTTTCCAGTCGCGCGCGCTCCGGAGAATTCGGCAAACTGAGCGAAGCCGAGGTAATGCGGGTCGAACAGCTCTTCGCGGAGGCTCGTGCGCGGCATCGGGGCCCGTGAGATGGGGTTGTTGCAGGGACGGATCGGTGAGGTGGCCGGTGAGGCGGTGAGACTGTGAGGAAAACCAGGGCGGCATCTCGCGCTGCCCATGCTCCCGGGTTCAAGACGGATCCTCCTTTTGGGGGGAACTACAACTGCGCGCCGGGGCCTGAGGCACTGGGTGCAGTTCCCCCTTTTTTGTAGTTCTCACCGTCTCACAGCCTCACCGGCGACCCCACGAATCTGTAGCCCGGCAAGTGACTATCTCAGGCGCGAACACTGGACAGCGCCTTTCCGCGCTGTAATTCTCAAATACAGCGCCTTTCCGCGCTGTAATTCTCAAATACAGCGCCTTGCCGCGCTGTAATTCTCAACTAGCCAACTCAAATCCAACGAGGACCACCACACATGGGACGCAACGTCGGCAAATCCTTCTCATTCTTTCTCATTGGGGCACTCACATTATTCTCTGCCGCCGCCCCCGCGCAAGGAACCTCCCTTGGCTTCGACACCACCAACTTCGACCACTCCGTCCGCCCACAGGATGATTTCTTCCGGTTCGTGAACGGCAGCTGGCTCAAGCGCACCGAGATCCCCGCCGACCGATCTTCGTGGATGCGCAGCTTCTCGGTGATCGACGAGCAGAACGAGGCCCTCTTGAAGGGCCTGCTCGAGGATGCGGCCGCCGGCAAGGTGAGCGATCCGGCCAGCAAGCAGCTCGGCGACTTCTACGCGGCCTGCCTCGACGAGAGCAAGAT
>JBGPLS010000197.1:0-5645 GCA_041486565.1 Gemmatimonadaceae bacterium | reverse complement strand
TTCCTGGTGTGGGCACAGGGACGGCAGGATTCGGGCGACAGAGTGAACGATTTCAGCTTCCGGCGCGATTTCGAGGACATCTTCAAGCAGCACCCGGACAATACGCTGCTGCTCAAGGTTTCGTACTGGATTAACCCGTAGGAACTACGCGTCTCTCCGTTAGCAGTTATTCAGTGGCGCGGTGTCCGTGTCCAGTTGTCCCGTTTCTCCGTTGTCCGTTCAAAAGCAAACAGTAAAACGGAGAACGGTCAGACGGGAAACGCACACCGCGCCACTGAATAACTGTCAACGGAATAACGCGTAGTATTCTCATTACCGTCCGCGAGCGACCGTGGTTGCCGCCGCGCTCTTGAGCATCGCGTCAATCTCGGCCGCGGCCACGCGTTTTGGCACGCGCCACCGTCCGTTCTCAATGGTATCGGAAGGCACGTTGACGGAAGCCACTCCACCGCGCGAATCAATCGTGACCACAGCGGTCGCGGCGAACGAGCCCTGCTGGCTGCTGGTGATGACGAGCACCCAGCTTCCCTGCGCCGGCTTCTGCCAGCGCACGGCGTAAACTCCCGGCTGCGTAAGTCGTCGAATGTCGAGCGGCATGCTCTGCCGCTGGCCGTCAACGATTCCCTCGGCGGTGCCCGAGAGCTGATACGACATGAGGTCGCCGTGATGGTAGGTGCGAACTGTAAGCAGCGCACCGCGTGTGCCCGGGTCGTGCGGATTGGCGGGGTACTCGATGGCGATCCAGGGCGGGCCGGCGACAGCGACGGCCGAGACGCCGAGGGTGAGTGCAGCGAGGAAAGCGAACCAGCGAAGCGGTGAGCGCAACATGAGCGGCTCCGGTCAGAGGATTTTCTTGTGGGCGCGTGTCTCGCGCCTTGCTCTGGTAGGATGCCGGTCGGCGAGAAGAGGTTGAGACTTCTTCCTACTTGGCGCTCCTCAGGGTCACCGGGCCCTTGAACGACCTGATCTTCACCCGAGCGCCACCGGACGAATTCGTCATCACCAGCTCGGCGCCTCTGCCGTAACGACCCTTTGTCGGCCGGCTGTAGTTGAGCTCGTTGGTGATGGATCCCGCGATTGACGCGACATCGAAATCTGCGCCGGTGTCTCGCGGAATCGTGAATTCCAGCGTCCCGCTGTGAGTATCGATGTCCAGCGCACCTCCCCGCTGGATATCGGCAGCGAAGCGGATCGGTCCGGTGACACTCTCGATCTTCGCTCGCTCGAGCTTTCCGCCGTTGACGGCAATCGCCCCGCTCACGGTCGAGAGCGCGACGTCATCGCTCGTCCCCTTGAGCGTCACGTCTCCGCTCGCGCTCTTTGCGCGGAGCCAGCCCGGATCACCGGTGACATGAATGTCCCCGTCAATCGCCTCCGCATTCAGCTCCGACGGATTCCCCGAGACGCGTATCGTGCCACTCACAACGTAGAGATCGAGCTCGCCGGTCACTCCGGAAACATCGATTGAGGCGGTCGCGGTCTTGACCCATACCTTCGCGCGCGCCGGTACCATCACCTCGAGGGCACTCGGCTGCGGATTCCGGTCGTTGAGGGGCTCCACGAACATCTTCATTCCCTGCGGCCCGCCGCCCATGAAGAGCTTGTCGCCTTTGGGAAGCGAGCCACGGAGTGCGACCGAATCGCGATCCCAGCCGATGACGCGCACGCTGCCAACGAGGTTGGAGATCCTTACAGACCCGTCGGCGTTCAGGTGCATGCCGCGTTCGACCTTTGTCTGCGCCTCGGCGCGACCGGCGAGCGTCATGAGCGCGATCACGAGCCGAAGCATTCGCCGATTCATGCTCACCCTCGTCCCATTTCGGTTGTGCGCTTCAGCAGATCGACCTTTTGCTCGTACGAATTCGCCAGCATCTCGATGAGCGTCCTGTTCGCCGGATCGGCGGCGAGCGCGTTGCGCGCTTCGAGTATGGCGGTGTCGATAATTCGGAGACTCTCACGGAGTTTGGCGATCGTTTCCGGCGAGAGTGAGCCGCGTTCCGACTCGAGCGTCGCCGAGAGATCGTTGACCGCACGCAGATAATCACTTTCGACGACCGTGAACTGCGCGAGCGATGCCGGTCCGCTGGACGATTGAGTCAAGGTCTCGCTGGGGCGTTCCGGAGAGGCGGCAACGACTGTGTTGCCGCGATTGGCGATTTCCCGCATGGCTACCGCCGTAACGACAGATGATCCCGCGACGAGAGCCACCGCCGCGGCCGCGAGAAAGATTGGACGCTGCCAGAATGCCGGGTGCGGCGTGGCCACCTGCTCTCGATCGAATGGAGCATTTCGATCCGCTTCAATCGCCGAACGAATGCCGGCCCATGCGCCGGACGGCGGATCAATGCTGCGCGGAAGCGCCGCGGCTTGCTCGGAAAGCTCTCGAAGCCGGGCTTCGTCTATCGAATCGTCTTCAGTCATCTGTCCAATGCCTTGATTAGAAGCTTGTGCGCACGATGCACCTGCGCCTTCACTGTCCCCACTGCTACTCCGAGCTGCTCGGCGATTTCCTGGTGTTGGTAACCCTCGATGTCGTGGAGCACGAACGCCGTTCTCGCACCGGCCGGCAGCTTCGCGATCGCGGTCTCGAGATCCATCCGCGCGTCGAGTGAATCAGCCGGAGCGAGTGCGCCGATTTGACCCGTGTCGTCCATCGGAAGAACACGCGCCTCCCGCCGCCTGTCGCCGCGCGCGTTCTCGAGCATCGCGTTGACGGTGAGCCGGTGCAGCCACGACGAGAATGCCGACTCGCGGCGAAACCGGCCGAGGTTCTTCCATGCTCGAATGAACGTGTCCTGCATCAGCTCGGTGGCGGCCGGTTGATCCCCACCCATGAGCCGCAGACAGAGTGCGTACACTTTGCCCGAGTGCTCGTTGTAGATGAGCTTGAATGCATCCAGATCGCCGTTCTGCGCGCGGATTATGACGTCCGCGGCGGGTTGGTTAGCGCTCGAGTTCGCCTGCAATGGGATCGTTGCTTTCCTGACCGCCGATTGAGTGGCCATGCTCTCTCAACATACGATGCCGCTGGAATGGCTGGGGTTTAAATCGGAAGTGGCAGCAATATCCACCGAGAGGGACACAGCGACGTGCTGATAGCGTTTCGGCGGCCAGCCGCTAGCAAAAACAAGGCGTGCTTCGAGCTGAATGCTGCAGGTCTTCGCTAGCAGCTTGCAAGCTGTGCTTCTGGTAGCTCGCAGCTGTGTCCCTCTCGGTGGATTCTACCCGACTTTGCCGCGCACTCTCCTGTAAACGACCCAGCCGACAAGCGCCAGCACACCCAACGGAATGAGCACGCCCAGCAAAGCAATCCCCGCTGAAACGAACCCGACGAAGTTCCGCCACGCCTGACGGACTGCGGCAACGATCGGATTCTGTCCCGGACCCTGCCCGAGGATCGGAAGCGGCTCGTGAACCGTCACCGAGAGCGTGCTGACTGCGGCCCGCGACTTCAGATACCGGAGCCGACCTTCGTATCGCTCGATCTGCTCGCGCACTCGTGCCAGCTCGCGCTCCACTGAAAGAACGTCCTGAAGTTTTCCGGTTCTGGTCGCGAGCAGAGCGATCAGCCGATCTTCGAGGCGATGCGCGTTGTTCACTCGCGCAGTAATGTCAACGAATTCCTCGCCGACATCCTCCGCGGTCGCGTTCACCGACTCGACTTTGCCGAGTGTGCCGAGTCCGTTCACGGCCTGGTCGAAACGCTGGGCGGGGATCTTGAGCTCGAGCGTTGCGCTCGGTATCTGATCGCGCCCGCCGCTCACCGATGAATTCGCGATGTATCCGCCGAGCTGAGTCGCGAGCTGCCTGAGCTTTACGATCGCGGGATCGAGCTTCTCCACTTCGACGGAAGCCGAGCCGTTCCGGATGACCATCGTCGGCGCGATCTGAGCCGCCGTGGGGAGCTGCGTATCCGATCCAGGTGTCACCGGCTGTTCGCTTGCAGCGCTTGTCTCGTCGAGGGCGGCCGCCTGATTCGCTGGCGGCGAAGAAAAGTCACGCTGTCCTTCGACGCCGCCGACTATACCAGACTCTATCTTGCTGATCGAGCGCGCGGCTGGTTTGCCCGCCACAGCGGCATCGGTTGATGCCTGATCCGTAGAATCGCCCGGCTTGTTGCATGCGGCTAGCAGCAGAAGCGCCGCGGCCCAGATCGTTGCCTTCATTGTCGTCTCGCAGGAATGTCTCCCTATGAGACGCCAAAGCGACTCGGCCTTGCACATCGGGTACCGGGTACCGGGTACCGGGTACCAGGTACCAGGTACCAGGTACCAGTACGGGTTACCCGACCGTAGCCGGCTCTCGCTCAGGGGACGGTAACACCATTGCCGGCGGGAGCGCAGCGGGCTGTCGCCGCTCGCCCACCTGCTGGCGCCACATCGCATAGTACAGTCCCTTCCGGTCGAGCAGCTCCTCGTGCGCGCCGGACTCGACGATCCGCCCCCGCTCGAGAACGTGGATGCGGTCGGCGTGCATCACCGTCGACAGCCGGTGGGCGATGAGGATCGTCATCACCGCCCGGTCACCGGCGACGTCGCGCATCGTTCGGCTGATCTCTTCCTCGGTGAGCGAATCGAGAGACGACGTCGCCTCGTCAAACACGATGAGGTGCGGCCGCCGGAGCAGCGCCCGCGCAATGGACAGCCGCTGCTTCTCGCCGCCCGACACCCTCACTCCGCCCTCGCCAATCACAGTGTCCAGTCCTCGATCGGCGCGGGCGAGGAGACCGTCGGCCGCCGCCTTGTGCATCACATCGAGGCACTCGATGTCCGTTGCGTCAGGCTGCACAAAAAGAAGATTCTCGCGAATGCTTCCCGAGAAGAGCTGAGTGTCCTGAGTCACGAATCCAATGCGCTCGCGCAGCCGGTCGAGATCGATCACCTTGCTCGACAGACCGTTGTAGAGAATCTCGCCCTGCTTCGGTGGATAGAGTCCGACGAGCAGCTTCACCAGCGTCGTCTTCCCCGCCCCCGACGGTCCCACGAATGCGATCGTGTCGCCGCGCTCGGCGCTGAACGAGATGTCGCTCAGGGCGGGAGTGGTCGCCGTCTGGTGAGTGAAGCTCACGTTCCGGAACTCGAGGGTGGCGAGATCGTTGAGCGGGACCGGGTTCTCCGGCTTGGGATCCTTCGGGATGCTGAGAATCTTTCGAAAATTCTCGAGCGAGACCTCGGTTTCCCGATACGTGTTGATGATGTTGCCCAGGTCCTGAAGCGGACCGAAGATGAAGAATGAGTAGATGAGGAGCGAGAAGAACTGCCCGACGGTGATCTTCTGGGTGAAGATCAAGTACAGCATCAAAAAGAGGATACTCGTCCGCAGCAGATTCACGAACGTCCCCTGAATGAAGCTGAGACTTCTCAGGTAGCGGACTTTCTTCAGCTCGAGCCTGAGGATCTTCTCGGTAGTGGCGTTGAGCCGCCGCACTTCCTGGTCGGCAAGGCCCAGGCTCTTCACCAGCTCGATGTTCCGCAGCGACTCGGTGGTCGAGCCGGCAAGCGCCGTCGTCTCGGCGACGATTTCCTTCTGGATCACCTTGATCCGGCGACTGAGCACGGAGCTGAGGATCCCGATCAGAGGAACCGTGAGCAGAAACGCCGGCGCGATGACCCAGTGCACCGAGAATGCGTAGATCATCACGAACA
>JBGPLS010000196.1:0-5664 GCA_041486565.1 Gemmatimonadaceae bacterium | reverse complement strand
TAATCGGCGCTGCTAATCGGCGCTGCTAATCGGCGCTGCTAATCGGCGCTGCTAATCGGCGCTGCTAATCGGCGCTGCTAATCGGCGCTGCTAATCGGCGCTGCTAATCGGCTCCGCTCAGCTTCCACTATAGGCGGCTTTGAGCCGCTCGAGTGCCGCCAGTCCCACGCCGCGATCCAGGGCATTCTGCGCCATCGCGACGCCGGCGGCGTAGTTCGCAACCTTTCCGCTAACGTAGATCGCGGCGGCCGCATTCATCACTACCGCGGCACGGGCAGCAGCCCCTCCGTCGCCCCATGGCCCTTCCGCATCGCGGCCGCCAAGCACGTCGGTGACGATTCTCGCGTTGTCGCGTGAATCGCCGCCGGCGAGCCCGGCTACGCTGAGACCCGTATAGCCGAAGTCCTCGGGATCGATCGTCCACTCGGTAACCGAGCCATCGCGGACCTCGACGACATGCGTCGGACCGAGCGGCGAGATCTCGTCCAGGCCCGGCTCTCCGTGCACGACAAGAGAATGAAGCGAGCCGAGCTCGAGGAGCGCGCCGGCAAGGATCGGTACGCGCTGGGGGTCAGCGACACCGACTACTTGTCGCCTTGCACCAGCGGGATTTGCGAGCGGCCCGACGACATTCATCACGGTCGGAATTGCAAGCTCGCGCCGTACGGGTCCGACGTGGCGCATCGCGGGGTGCATCAGCGGCGCGTACATGAAGACAATTCCCGCCCGCTCGAGCGCCGTTTCCATCGTCTTCACCGGAACTTCGATGATGACGCCGAGCGCTTCGAGGACGTCGGCGCTTCCGCACCGCGAGGTGAACGAGCGATTGCCGTGCTTCGCGATGCGCACGCCGGCTCCCGCCGAAAGCAACGCGGCGGCGGTGGAGATGTTGAACGTCGTCACCGCGCCGCCGCCGGTGCCGCAGGTGTCGACGAGCGTGTCCGGATCGTTCGCCGCGAGGCGAACCATGACCTCTCGCAGCGCGCGAACAACACCGGCGACTATCTCAGCGCTCTCGCCCCGTACGCGAAGCCCGGTGAGCATCGCCGCCACCTGCAGTTCGGTCGCCTCTCCCCTCATGATGACGCGGAAAGCGTCGGCTGCATCCTCGGCTGAGAGGGGGAGGTGATGGGCGAGCTTGAGGATTGCCGCCTGAAGCGGTGATGATGCTGGTACGGTGGTCATATGGCGGGGCTAACTGCGCGCGCTGAATGCAGCGCGGATCCTCTTGAGGATCTCATCCGGATCGCTGCCGTCATCGAGCGCTCGCTCGATCTCGTAGAGCGTGCGGCCCTGATCGCGCGCCAGCTCGCCCTGAGAGTGAAGCTCCACGTGCGCCTCTTCGAGCCGGCTCACGGCGTGCGCCACCTGCTCTTCAACAGCTGCCAGTCGCGCTGCACGGGCCTGGGCGTCCTCGGCTGCGCTGGCAAGCGCCAGCTCCAGCTCGGCGATGCGCGCCGCTGCCGCGGCCTCCGGCGATCCGTTCAGCGCGCGCGCCTGATCGAGCTCCAGCTTGAGTCCCCGGATCACGTTGTTGTACTCAGCGTGAATGTCCCTCGTGAGCTGCTCCAGCACCTGCACGGCCTCGAACCGCGCGTCGTGCTCGGCAATCCGCTCGAATGCCAGTGCAAACAAGTCGATCGCCGGTGCCAGGCGCTCTATGACCGTGTTACCGAACCTTCTTCGCGACTCGTACACGGCCATGAAGCCGACAAGCTCTCCGTCGAGTGTCAGCCCCCGAATGGACAGGATGCCTCCACCCTGTTGAGGCGTCAGCCCCAGCAGCTTGAGATAGTCATCGGATTCGGCGCCGAAATCCGCAAGAGCGGCGCCGGAGTGGAGCGCTCGCCGGATTGCGGGCGGCAGATGATCAACTGAAACGTTCATCGGAGTTCTTCCGACGCTGCCGGCAGCCTGTGGCGTCAGTCGCTCAGTTATCAGGTGGCGGCGGGAGTCGCAGAGAAAGAGCGCCAGCTGCGCCGCGCGGTCGATGTCCCACGCCTCGTGCTGGAGGAGCGTCAGCGCAGCGTCAGCGTCGCGCGCTGTTGAAAGTACGGTGGCGAGGGTGGCGAGAGTGCGAGGCGGCATTAAGTCCGTAAGCGTTGATCGCCAGGCGCGGAATGCGCATCTTCGAGTTTGACCTTTGCTTCGACGAATGTCAATCGTTGCCGCAAGAGGTCAACCCTCGCGGCAAATTCCCGGTAGCGGTAACTTCAGCCATGACGTCACGCTGCGTGCAACTTGTGCTGCAGTACGACGGGGGGCGCTACGCGGGGTGGCAGCGACAACCTGATGAAAGAACCGTACAGGGCGTTCTCGAAGACGCGTTATTCAGGTTGTGCCAGACACCCGTGTCGGTGCTTGGCGCGGGACGTACAGATGCGGGAGTGCACGCGCGCGGACAGGCCGCCGGTGTCAGGGTTCCGGACAAATGGGCGCCCTGGACGCTCCGGCGCGCAATGAACGCGGTGCTGCCCGGCGATGTGTGGGTGAAGGAAGCGTTCGAGATGCGCGACGACTTTCATGCGCGCTATGACGCAAGGTCGCGAACTTACCGCTATCTGGTGGGAACGGACGAGGAAGCGGATTCTCCATTCAGGAGAAATTGGGAGCTTGCGTGGCGACGTCCAATTGACAGAGCGGCTCTCAAAGTGTCCGCCGCCGAGTTTACAGGTGACCATTCATTTCGCGCGTTTGCCGTCAAGGGAACTGCGCCGGAGAACGACGACCATCACTGCCTTGTCTACGAAGCCGAGTGGAGCGACCGCCCCGGAGGACTCGAGTTTCATATCCGGGCGAACCGCTTCCTGCACCACATGGTACGCTTTCTTGTCGGGACGATGCTCGATGTCGCTGCCGGCCGACAGGATCCCGACGTGGTGAAGACCCTGCTTCATTCCGACGACAATCACGAAGCTTCTCCGCCTGCTCCGGCCCACGCGCTTTATCTGGAGCGCGTGGAGTATCCGCCTGAGCTCTATCTTTCATCTACATGAACATCTTCCTCGAAAGCGTGGCAATGGATGAAATCCGCCGGGCCTCGTCCGCGGGGTTCGCCGATGGCGTCGTCTTCTCCCAATCGGCGCACGACAGAGGCGGCGCCGCTGGTGACGCGCACGAAGCCATCGGCGCGATTGCCCAGGAGTTCGAGATTCCGGTATGCGTCGAAGTCGGAGCCGTCAGCTCCGAAGAGATGTATAACGCGGCCCGTGAGCTGGCGAAGATCTCCGACAACGTCGTCGTGCAGATTCCACTGGTCGAGGATTCGCTCATACCGATGCATCGCCTCAACGCCGAAGGAATCGGGATTTGCGCCACGTACGTCTTCAACGGTGCGCAGGCAGTGCTGGCCTCGAAGGCTGGAGCGTCGATGGTTCGAATTTCACTCCACGACCTGGAGGCGCAGGGACAAACCAGCAGCGACGCGGTGAGCGAGATTCGGTCGCTTCTCGCCGCCAGCGACTGTGAATGTGACGTGATGGTCGCCTCGCCCCGAACGACGACGCAGTTCACGGAGTGCATCGCTGCTGGCGCGCAGATCGTCTGCATCGACCCCGATGTGCTTCGCTCGCTCCTGCTGCACCCTCTGACTGACCGCGGCCTCGACCGGTTTCTCAGCAGCCTGAGCAAGCGGCCACGTCCACAACCCGAGCAATGAAGCAATCGCCCGCGCTGCTCGCTCTGCTGGCACTTCTCGCCGGATGCGAGAACAAGGGGCTGCCGGCGGCGCAGGCTACGCAGCTCCCGGCGCAGCGTACGGAGCAGATATCCTCCGGACGACGCACCGCGATCACCGCAGCGGTCGAGCGCGTCGCGCCCAGCGTGGTGACCGTCCAGACCGAAGTCGTCGAGCGCGTGCCTGCCGACGTTTTCGAGCAGTTCTTCGGCGGACGATCGGGGACACGTTCAGCGGCCGGGCTTGGCTCCGGGTTCATCGTCCGCGAGGACGGAGTCATCGTCACCAACGCCCACGTCGTCAACGGCGCGGCGCGAATCTCGGTCGCCCTGAAGGACGGAACCACATATCCCGCGAAGCTGCTCGGCGCTGATGAAACGAACGATGTCGCAGTGATCAAGATCGACGCCAGGGGATTGCCTGTTGCGCCGCTCGGTAACTCATCCGATCTCCTCGTCGGCGAATGGGCGATCGCGATCGGGAATCCTTACGGCTTTCTTCTCGCCAACACCGAGCCGAGCGTTACCGCCGGTGTCGTTAGCGGCACGGGGCGGAATCTGGCGACGGAAAGCGAAGGCGCCGGCGTCTACGTCGACATGATCCAGACAGACGCTTCGATCAATCCCGGCAATTCCGGAGGTCCGCTCGTCAACGCACTCGGTGAGGTGATCGGCGTCAACAGCTCGATCTTCTCGCCCAGCGGAGGCTCGATCGGGCTCGGGTTCGCCATACCGATCAATCGCGCCCGCAGAGTGACCGAAGATCTTCTCGCTCACGGCGTGGTGCGGCGCCCATGGATCGGGCTCAAGCTTCAGCTCGGGAATTCGTCCACTGCCCGCGATATCGTGAGCCGCGGAGTCATTGTCAGCTCCGTCGTGCCCGGCTCGCCAGCCGATCACGCCGGGATCCGGACAGGTGACGTGCTCGTGCAATCCAGGGATCGCCTGCTGCACAACCCGTACGACTGGGAGGCGGAGCGACTCGAGCTGCGCGTCGGCGAGGACGTGCCTCTGGTTCTTCGCCGAGGGGGACAGCAGGTCCGCGTCAACGTTCGAGTTGCCGACCTGCCCGAGGTGAACGCGCCCAAAGTCACCGTGCTGCGCGAGATTCAGCTCGTCACACTGACGCCGGCAATTCGCGCCGAGCGCAACATCCGTCGCGCAAATGGAGCGCTCATTCAGTCGGTCACGCAGAGGGTTGCCGACCAGCTCGGTATTCAGGCGGGCGACGTCATTCTGCAGGTCAATCGAGTGCCGATCGCCGATGCGCAATCGGCCGCCCACGCCCTCGATTACTACGCCGGGCGCGGCGCCATCGTCATGTACATCGAGCGTGCGGGCCAGGTGTACACGACCGAATTCATGATCCAGTAGCCGTGCACGACATCTACTCCTCAGCCCTCTCGGAGCGGTACGCGTCGAGAGCGATGCTGGAACTCTGGTCGGCGCGCACCCGCTACGGACTGTGGCGCCGGCTCTGGCTGGCGCTTGCCGAGGCCGAAAAGAAACTCGGTGTGCCGATTCCCGACGAAGCGATCGCGCAGATGCGCGCCAATCTCGACAAGATCGACTTCGACCAGGTCGCGGCATACGAGCGGCGATTCCGGCACGACGTGATGGCGCACGTTCACGCTTTCGGCGACGCTGCGCCGGCTGCCAAGCCGTTCATCCATCTCGGCGCGACGAGCGCGTACGTCACCGACAACGCAGATCTGATCCTCATGCGTCGCGGACTCCAGCTGCTTCGGGGCAGACTCCTGACAGTGCTCCGCTCGCTCTCCGCCTTCGCCGCCAAATGGAAGGACGAGCCGACGCTCGGCTACACCCACCTGCAGCCCGCTCAGCTGACGACCGTGGGAAAGCGGGCGACTCTCTGGATGCAGGACCTCGTGCTCGACCTCGGCGATCTGGACCACCGTGCCTCGACGCTGCCGCTGCGCGGAGTCAAGGGGACGACCGGAACGCAGGCGAGCTTTCTCGAGCTGTTCG
>JBGPLS010000195.1:0-5726 GCA_041486565.1 Gemmatimonadaceae bacterium | reverse complement strand
GGAACTGGTAATTGAAGGGCGTGAAGTAACTTGCCACCCGCAGAGTCGAACCGGTCGGCGTGAGTTTGAGGGCGCTTTCGCCGCGATTGGTCGGGTTCGTTGGATCACCAGCGTCCCCCACAGTGCCGTTGCCCGTTACCACATACAGGTTGCCATCGGCATCCGCAGCCATGCCGGTCCCGCTTTCCCACATGCCCCCCGCGTATCCGTTGGGCGTGTCATTGTAGACAACCCGTTGCTGCACGGTCGAAGCGTCGTATCCCAGTATCCATCCATGATACGGACCCCAATCGCAGTGGGATGAAAAAGTCACATACACGATGCCGTTGAGCAGCGTCAATCCCTGACGCTGGTTCTGGCGCTGTGCATCGAAAGCAATCACGCCGTTGACGCTTCCGTCGCCATTCCCGGTGGAGGTGGCAGTGATTTTCGTCGGGCTGCCGGGGATGTCATTCCCATCGACGATGTTCACGGCATGCAGGAACTGAACGAACGTGCTGCCCGTGGTACTGCGGGCAACGAAATACATCGTCCCTCTCCCTGCATCGATCACCGGGGTACCGACGATCCCGATGTTGCCGCTGAAATCATGGTACGAGCCTCTACACGCCCCTGTCATGTCGCCGCGTTGCGGCGGCCGCATGCCCGGGGCCGTGAAGCTCTTTCGCCAGTACAGTGTGGCGTTGTCTCCGTCATACGCATAAAGCGTGTTGTTGACCGTGGCGACGAGGACGACGTTGTGGTAGCTGCCGCCGATGTAGACATGGCCGACGACCAGCAGCTGGGCATACACCTGGTCGTCCACGGGGAGCGTGAACACCTCGCCAAACTGCTGAACGTTGACATTGGTGGTGGTCAACGCGGTTTCGTTATCGTTCCAGCCTGACCGGCTGTTGTCATTGTGCTGCGTGAGTACTGACACAGACTGGGGATTCGGCTTCGGTTTTGTCCCGCTGGCGGGCGCGACACTGTCCCTGCACGTGGCGAGCAACAGAAAAACGAGCGACAGAGGCAGTTTGCGTCTTGCCATGAGAGATCCGCAGCCGGCCAGGCTTTGCTCCGTAATGAGGTTCGGGGAAAAAACTTAGGCGTGTTCCGGACTTGTGGACAGTATGCAGAGCCGGCGTCTAGTTCGAAGCTTCCTTAACCGGTTTTGAGGATTGCGGCGTGTGCTGGCATTGCCTACCTAAGGCAACGGGAAGAATGGAAAAGCATCCAGAGTTGTTCGACGACAAGAATGCCACTTGACTGAAAGTGTAAGTAGCACCGGACGAAGTTGGTTGTGGAACGCCGGGCTCTTGATCGGCGGATTCTTCATTTGCTGGGCAATCAGCACTCCCGGCACTACGCGTGCAGAGGCGGTAATGCGCCTTTCGGCGCTGCTTCAACTAGCCGGAATTATTGTTGTTGCGTGGGGCATGGCCGATCTTCGTCGTGAAGTTGGGTTGCCGACTCTTTGGACTGAGATTCGTCAAGATGTCGTCTCAGCATTCAACCGCATCCGGGGCAAGCGGACAGGTCGAGTCGTGATCGCAGGCGCAGCGGCAATCGGCGCGGTGGGAGCCCGCGCCTACGCGACCGTGGGCCTCGCGCCGAATGCCACCACCGAGCAGAAGTTGGACCACTTACAGAGGCAGATTGACGGGTTGCTTGACGCTACGCGGAACCTCGAGAATAGAGTTGACGAGGAAAAGAGGGAAAGGGTAGCCGCGCTAAAAGCGGCAACGGGGGAAGCTGAGCAACGCGACACGGAGCTATGGAACCGAGTGCGTAACATCGCGACCGGCGGAATTCGTCTCGAAAGCGTTGGGCTGATTTGGCTGACTGCTGGAACCTTGCTAGCCGGGTTTGGCAGGCCGCTGTCGTATTTGTTTTGGCTCGGCTAGCCGCCGCCCTGCATATCAGCACGCATTGCGTCCAACATGCGAGCTGATATTCCATCCGTCGCTTCGATCTTGCTCGACCTGTCTTTGAATTCCTCTCGGTATGCAGGCGGCCGTCTACCTTCTTCAATCATTCTGTCCGCGTAGATGTTGAACACGGCGAGCGCTCTCGTCCCTTCTGCTGTGACGGCGTCAACCGCCGGTGAGAAATACAACCTATGTATCACGCAAGCATTCTTGTAGTCAAGGAATTCACGATTAGCTCGGCGCAGGGATTCTCTTTCTACCTAACGTATTAGCGGTTCGCCGTGCTTCATCCAATTCACCGCGATCTGGTTGATCGACAAACGTTGTTCGCTCATTCTCGGTGACTAGCTCAAGGCGTGCGGCGATATCGCGCAAATCTGCAACCGGCGACTGACTGTAGTCGCGGTAGTTCCGAAAGGCAGCGAAATGAAACGAGTAATGTCCGCGCACCTTCTCAAACAGGGCGTACACCCTAGCGTAAATGCGATTCCGTCTTCCAGCAAACAACGCATAATCTTGCGATTGTCTCTCTCTTTCCGCGGCGAGGGAATGCCGAAGCGTTTCTACCTGCTGAGTCAGTAAGTGGCCGTGTTCCGCGAGCGTTTTACCAACCGATAGATCAACCGCGCCGCGGGCAGCTTCTCCGACGCGCCGCTCCGGCAGTAGCCAGACAGCACCGCCGACAGCCGCCAGCGCAAGCGATGAAAGTACGTTTGAAACAATTGATTCCATTCGTGTCTCGAATTGCTCGCGTCAGAGAGGCGGATCGCCCGATACTGTAAAACCCATAGTTGGCAAGGCCGCGCCGAGCAGCCTGTCCGATGCTGCTAGGTATTCAATCGCCAAATCTCTCATTTCAATGGCGATTCTCTTGAACTCCTTCGTGAATTGAGCACCCTCGCGCGGTGATCCAATGACGTAATGCAAGGCTACCGTGTCGGCAAGATTGTGGTACACCTCGCCACCTCGCTTTCCTCGCCCCGTCGAGAAAACATACTCGGGCATAGTGAGTGTCTTCAGACTTTGACTCGCGACCATTTCAAGCACATGAAAGGACGTGTGATTACGTAGAATATGCATGTCGCCCCCCTTTCTCAGGCGCTTTAAGATTGCTTCGTCACTACCGAATTTTCCGAAGCCTGACTGCCACCCTGGAAGATGTTGAAAGTGAGGACGCAGTCTTGGTATCAGTTTGAGTGCCTCGTAAAGGATCCCGCCGTGATAGAAGAAGGTTGCGGAACGCTGGCGAGCAGCCCAAGGAGTATTAGCGTCGCCCACATCGTACACCGCGGCAATGGCATATCTGAGCGCATTCGAGTGGCGGGCCAAGTCAAGTAGACGATGAAACCCAACATCATGACGCAATTTCTGAAACCGCTCGGGATCGCAGACAATTTTCCAACTTTTGTTATCAGAGTTTTTTTTACGCCGCTTGCGTGCTTCAACTCTATGCGGCCGCCGCCTCGAAGCCGTCACGAACCCTGTCCAGTTAGTTGTCACACAAGGGTCACACAAGAAGCAAGACGGGCACTCCGCGAAATGGAGTGCCCGTTTTCGTATCTTACTGAAACTGCGAGTCTTGAAACAGCTCCCGAGGAGGGACTCGAACCCCCGACCCGGTGATTAACAGTCACCTGCTCTACCACCTGAGCTACTCGGGAATGGAATCCGGAATCTAGGCGGTAAAGAGGGTCGAATCAACCGCACCAGGCCGTCGTTTGCTCAACGCTCGACCATTCATCTCGATAGGTTCAATGTTGTTCTCCAGCGGCTCGCCGCTGACAAAGCTGTCCGCTCGCCGCTATGTACCTCTCGGTTGATTTTTTGCTCTGAGAACCCCCAATCCCGACCTCGAATTCCCATGACAAGTACTAACCCGAAGGGCACCGCCCTGATTACGGGCGCCTCGAGCGGCATCGGCCTCGAGCTGGCAAAGGAGATCGCCGCCGACGGGCACGACGTCGTGCTCGTGTCGCGCAGGCGCGACGCCCTGGAAGCCGTCGCCGGTATGATCGAAGGCAAATACGGCGTTCGGGCCGTTGTCATTCCTGCGGATCTCCGATTGCCGGACGCCGCTGAGAAGCTGTACGACGAAGTCGCCGAGCAGAAACTCGAAATCGGCATCCTCATCAACAATGCGGGGTTTGGCCTGGGCGGGGAGTTTCTCGAAACGGACATGCAGCGCGAGCGGGAAATGATTCAGGTTAACATCACGGCCGTGACGGAGTTGACGAAGTTGTTCGGGGCAGCGATGGTCCGGCGGCGGCAGGGCCGGATCATGAACGTCGCATCGACGGCGGCGTTCCAGCCCGGTCCGCTGATGGCTGTGTATTACGCTACGAAAGCGTACGTGCTCAGCTTCAGCGAAGCGGTGGCGGAAGAGCTTCGCAATACGGGAGTGACGGTGACTGCACTCTGCCCCGGCGCGACGGAAACGGGTTTCGCCGAAACCGCCCGCACTTCGAACACCCGGCTGTTCACGCGACTCGGCGTGGCACAACCCGATGCGGTGGCGCGCTACGGGTACAAGGCGATGATGCGCGGACAGCGGGTCGCGATCCCCACGCTGCGCGACAGGATCATGGTGCAGTCGGAGAGACTCGCGCCGCGGTCGCTGGTGACAAAGCTCGCGCGACTGGCTCAGGAGAACCGCTAGCGCTAGCTCGCGCCCAGCTTCCTGCGCTTTCCCATAGCGACTGGCAACGGTGTCCGACTCAGAATCGGTGCCAGCCAACGGCCGGTATACGATTCATCCACGTCGACGATCTCTTCGGGTCGTCCCATCGCCACCAGCCGGCCGCCGCCGTCGCCGCCTTCGGGGCCAAGGTCGATAACCCAGTCGGCGAGCTTGATGACGTCGAGATTGTGCTCGATCAGCAGTATGGTGTGGCCCTGCTCGATGAGGCGGTCCAGCACGTCGGACAGCTTACGGATGTCGTCCAGGTGCAGACCGGTCGTCGGCTCGTCCATTATGTACAGCTTCCGCCCGACGCGTTTCCCGGCCGTAGCAAGCTCCCGCGCAATCTTGATGCGCTGCGCTTCGCCACCGGAAAGTGTCGTCGCCGGCTGACCGATGCGGAGATAGCCCAGCCCCACCTGCTGTAGCTGCCAGAGCGCCTGACCCAGCTTCTCCTCGCGCGGAAAGAAGCGTATCGCCTGGTCGACCGTAAGCTCGAGGACTTCGGCGATGTTCTTTCCATTCACTCGCACGTCGAGGACCTCGGGCTGGAACCGCTTCCCCCCGCATGCGTCGCATGGCAAGTGGACGTCGGCCATGAAAACCATCTCAACCTCGAGCGATCCCGCGCCCTCGCATTCCTCGCAGCGTCCGCCCGCGACGTTGAAGCTGAAGGTCCCGGGCGTATACTTCCGCTGCCGGGCGAGCGGCGTGTCGGCGAAGATGCACCTGATCTGGTCGAACGCGCGGATGTACGTGACCGGATTCGACCGTGGCGAGCGACCGATGGGACTCTGATCGATCATCACGACTTCCTCGATCGCCTCGTAGCCGGTGAGCGTGTCGTATTCACCGACTGCCTCGCCGAGGTGGCGCTTGGCCGAATGCTCGCCGGTGAGGCTGGTCTCGAGCGCACGATACAATACGTCGTGGACGAGCGTGCTCTTGCCCGAGCCGGAAACGCCGGTGACGACTGTCAACGCACCGATCGGAATCCGGACATCCACTCCCTGTAGATTGTGCTCGCGGGCACCGGTCAGCGTGATCCATCGCGGACCGATGCGGCGGCGCTCGAGAGGAATTGGAATCTCACGCTTGCCGCTGAGGTACTCGCCGGTCAACGGACTTTCGGCGATGCG
>JBGPLS010000194.1:0-5768 GCA_041486565.1 Gemmatimonadaceae bacterium | reverse complement strand
GCGTGTCCGCCTTCGAGGCCGAGCACCGAGCCGATCTTTCCTTCCTTGTGCGCCTGTCGCAGGTCGTGCGCTGTCAACGCCCAGGCGAGCCGGTCCGGATATTTCTCCACCATCCGCCTTGCTATGTCGATCTGTTCCATCTGCACGCGGGCGAATCCGGAATCCGCGATCTCGCCGGGGATGTACAGGGACCAGAACTGGCCGCCCACCATTCCTGCGCGGAGCCGCTCGAGGTCGGTATGACCGGCGGTGTGCTTTCGAAGATCGTAGGCATCGACGTCGCGCGGCGCCGTCTTGCTCTCACGAATTGCCCACGGGAGGTCGTTGTGGCCGTCGATCAGCGGCGTCGCGGTGAGCACGCGACGGGCGCGCTCGAGATCTCCCTCAGGTGATTGCGAGACCATCGGCATGCACGCGGTCAACAGCGAAAGCGGAAGTATCCATTTCATCAGGTCGAAATCCGGAAAAGCTCAGGAGACGGCAAAACATAACCTGCTGGACGCACCTCCTCCATCGCGCTAGAATCCGCGCATGACCGACAACGAGACGGGCAAGCTCGATTTCGGGGACCAGAGCTCGCTCGACGCGTCGCTGTCGATCGCGGCTCGCGGGCTTCAGGAGTCGGGGATTCTGCGCGTCACCCGGCAGGTACGGGCGATGCTCGCGCGAGGTGAGAAGATCGTGAATCTCACCGTCGGTGATTTCGATCCGCGCTATTTCCCGATACCGAAGAAGCTGGCCGAGGAGATCCAGGCCGCAATCGGGCGCGGCGAAACGAACTATCCAACGCCCGAGGGAATGCTGCCGCTGCGGCAGGCGATCTCCGATTACGTGTATCGCACCGCAGGCGTGCGCTACCCAGTCGACGCGATCGTTGTATGCAGCGGCGGACGGCCGGTTCTCTACGGCGCATATCGCGCCGTGGTCAATCCCGGCGACAAGGTGCTGTACTCCGTGCCGTCGTGGCAGAACGACTCGTACTCGCTGCTGACGGGCGGCGAGTCCATCGAGATTCAGGCGACAGTCGAGACGGGCTTTCAGCCTACGCTCGAGCAGCTCGCGCCGTACCTGCCGGAGGCGGCGATGCTCTGTCTGTGTTCGCCAGGAAATCCCACAGGCACGGTGATGACGGCGGAACAGCTCACCGAGATTCTCAAGGCTGTCGTTGTCGAAAACCGGAAGCGCGAATCAACTGGTCGCCGGCCGCTGTTCGTGCTGCACGATCAGATGTACGGAGCGCTTGTTTCGGAAGGGCAGAAGCACACGTACCCCGCGGCGGTCGTACCGGAATCGGCGCGCTGGGTCATCTCTGCCGACGGACTTTCAAAAGCGTATGCCGGCACGGGGCTTCGTGTCGGTTGGATGCTCGTCGCGCCGGCGATCGGCGCGCGCATTCGCGACATCCTTTCTCACGCCGGCGCGTGGGCGCCGCGCGCCGAACAGATGGGTGCGGCGAATTTCCTCAACGACGCGAAGGCAATCGCCGAGTTTCGCGTCGAGATGAGCGCCAAGCTCGCTGAGCGTTTCGACGCGATGTACGACGGATTCCAGAAGCTGGCGGCGGATGGGTATCCGGTCGACTCGATCAACCCGCAGGGCGCGATCTATTTCTCGGCGTGCTTCCGGCTGCATGGCCGTAAGTACGAAGGGAAGCTGCTCGAGACCGACACCGACATTCGCGTTCTTCTGCTGGAGCAGGGAGGCATAGCCGTTGTGCCATTCCAGGCGTTCGGTGTGAGGGGTAACACTGGCTGGTTCCGTCTTTCGGCGGGCGCGGTGTCGCTCGACGAGATCCGCGACCTTTTCCCGCGGATTCGGGCGCTGCTCGATAAAGTCGAGTAGGCGCTCGATTCCGATCAGGCGGTCGGATCCTTCGCCTGCCGCTTCACGAGCGTGAGGATCGTGTACACCGCAACCGGCTCCTGGTCCTGGTTCGTGACCTCCACATCCCACGCGACTACGCCCTGAGGGATCTGGTCGGGCTGCGTGTCCCTGGCCGTTTTCTGCTTGCAGGTAAGACGCACCTGAATCGTGTCGCCCGGGTACACGGGCTTCACGAATCGCAGATTGTCGAGTCCGTAATTCGCGAGCACCGGGCCCGGCGCCGGATCGACGAACAGTCCCGCGGCCGCGGAGAGAACGAAGTACCCGTGCGCGACGCGCTTCTCGAACAGCGACTCTTTCGCCGCGATGTCGTCCATGTGGGCGTAGAAATGGTCGCCGCTGATTCCGGCGAAGTTCACGATGTCAGCCTCGGTCACGGTGCGACGATGTGTTATCAGCGTCTCTCCAATCTCGAGCTCGTCGAAATATTTTCGGAATGGATGCACGCGGTCCGACGGCTGCACCGCGCCCTTGATCCATTGATTCGAGACGCGAGTCAGCGTCGTCGGCGACCCCTGGAGCGCCGTACGCTGCATGTAGTGAAGCGCGCCGCGTACTCCGCCCATCTCTTCGCCACCGCCGGCGCGTCCTGGCCCGCCGTGTACGAGGCCGGGAAGGGGAGAGCCGTGTCCCGTCGAGCCTTTCGCGCTCTCGCGATTCAGGATCATCAGCCGGCCGTGATGCGAAGCCGTACCGAGCGCCACCTGGCGCGCGACATTGTCGTCGGACGTGAACAGCGAGCCCACGAGGCTGCCCTTGCCCATCTTCGCCAGCTCGATTGCCTCGTCCACATTCGCGTACGGCATCACAGTGTTGACAGGACCGAACGCTTCGATGTTGTGCGGCTCCGGCGTGGTTAGCGGCGAATCGCAATAGAGGAGCGTCGCCGGGAAGAAGGCACCCTTCGACTTGTCGCCCGACGCCACCTCGAAATCATCCGGGTTTCCGAAGACCAGCTCCGACCCTCGCTTGAGCTGCTCCACACGGTCGCGGACTTCCTTCACCTGCGACTTGCCGACGAGCGGACCCATGCGGACGCCCTCGGTGCGCGGGTCACCGAGCTTCACGCCCGACAGGCGCTTCTCGATCGCCTTCATGACATCGTCCACCATCCGCTGTGGAACGAGCGTCCGGCGGATCGCCGTGCATTTCTGTCCCGCCTTCACAGTCATCTCGCGGACGACTTCCTTCACGAACAGGTCGAACTCCTCGGTACCGGGCCGGGACTCGGGCGCGAGCATCGAGAAGTTGAGCGAATCCGCCTCCATGTTGAAGCGCACCGAGTTCTCGACTATCGCGGGGCTCGTCTTGAGCTTTCGCCCCGTTGATGCCGACCCGGTGAATGTCACCACGTCCTGTCCGCCGAGGTGGTCGAGCAGGTCTCCGGTGCTGCCGACGATGAGCTGGAGCGCGCCCTCGGGGAAGATCGCCGACTCGATCATCGCCTTCACCATTCGCTCGGTGAGATACGACGTGATCGTCGCCGGCTTGACGATCGCCGGCATCCCTGCGAGCAGCGTCGGCGCGAGCTTCTCGAGCATTCCCCAGCAGGGAAAGTTGAAGGCGTTGATGTGGACCGCAGTTCCCTCGAGCGGAACGCAAATATGCCGGCCGACGAAGCTGTTGTCCTTCGAGAGCGGCTCGACATTTCCTTCGACGTAGAACGTCTCGTTGGGAAATTCCCGCCGGCCGCGGCTCGAGTACGCGAAGAAGGTTCCGATTCCGCCCTCGATGTCGATCCAGGAATCTGTCTTCGTCGCACCCGTTGCTTCGGAAAGCTTGTAGAACTCCTCCTTTCGATCCATCAGGTACTTGGCCATCTCCTTGAGCATGCGCGCGCGGTCGTGGAAGGTCATCGCGCGCAGCTTCGGACCACCGACCGTCCGGCCGTAGTCGAGCATCCCCTTGAAATCCAATCCTTCGCTCGTCGCCTCGGCGATCGTCTCACCGGTCACGGCGTGAACGAGGGGCACGGATTTGCCCGTCCCCTCCACCCACTCGCCCTGTGCGTAGCTTCTGAGTTTCATCGTTGTTCCTTCCAGGTCCTGTAGCTCGTTGTCTGTGCCGGCCTGTCGTGCGGAATCTCGCGCAGTGGATCACACGCCGTGAGCGACGATCGCAGCTTTGCCGGCAGCGACTGGTAGAGCCGGGTCCCTTCCGTTTTCCAGGCGAGCATTTCGTCGCTCACGTCCTTGACGATCTTCGCCGGATTCCCAACCACTACCTTTCGCTCCGGAATCTGCATCTCAGCGGGTACGAAGCAGAGGGCACCTACGATCGACCCGGCGCCGACGGTCGCGTTGTCCATCACGACGGCGTTCATCCCGATGAGAACATTGCGGCAGATGCGC
Source organism: Gemmatimonadaceae bacterium (assembly GCA_041486565.1). Lineage (GTDB taxonomy): Bacteria > Gemmatimonadota > Gemmatimonadetes > Gemmatimonadales > Gemmatimonadaceae > UBA4720. The sequence continues at coordinate 1,533 of JBGPLS010000194.1, read as the reverse complement.
GCCCCATGCACAACTGCTCCGTGGCCGATGTGCGCGCTCTCCTCGAGCACCACCGTGACTCCCGGGAACATGTGGATGGTGCAGTTCTCCTGGATGTTGCAGCCGTCCTCGATGACGATGCCGCCCCAGTCTCCGCGGAGCGCCGCGCCGGGACCGATGTAAACGTCGCGTCCGATGATGACGTTACCGGTGACCGTCGCGTTTGGATGGATGAACGCCGATTCGTGAATGACGGGAATGAATCCGTCGAATGCAAAGACGTTGGTGGCGGTCACACGCGCTCGATGATCGTCGCCATTCCCTGGCCGACGCCCACGCACATGGTGCACAGCGCGTACTGTCCCCCTGTTTCTTCGAGCTCACGCGTCGCCGTCAGCAGAAGCCGGGCGCCGGACATCCCAAGGGGATGGCCGAGTGCGATGGCGCCGCCGTTGGGATTGACGCGCGGATCGTCGTCGGCAATCCCCAGCTCGCGCAGACAGGCGAGCGACTGCGCCGCGAACGCCTCGTTGAGCTCGATCACTGACATGTTCTCGAGTGAAAGGCCGGCTCTCGCGAGCGCCATCCGCGTCGCCGGCACCGGGCCCATTCCCATGAACCTCGGCTCCACTCCGACTGCGGCGGACGCAAGGATACGCGTCTTCGGCTGGAGACTCAGGCGCTGCACGGCGGAGTCGGAGGCGATGAAGATCGCGCACGCGCCGTCGTTGATTCCGGACGAATTGCCGGCGGTGACTGATCCCTTGCCGTCGGTGCGGAAGGCGGGCTTGAGCTTTGCCAGCTTCCCGAGGGTCGTATCCGGACGCAGGAACTCGTCGCGCGCGAACTCTGTCGGCTCTTTTCCCTTGCCCGATGCTGGTATCGTTATCGGCGCAATCTCGCGATCGAACCGTCCACGCTCGCGCGCAGCAGCTGCCTTCGACTGCGATCTGCACGCAAACAAGTCCTGGTCCTCGCGGCTCACCCCATACTTCTCGGCGACGTTCTCGGCCGTCTGTCCCATCGAGTCGATGCCGTAGCGTTCGCGCATCTTCGGGTTGACGAAGCGCCAGCCGATGCTCGAGTCGAACATCTCCACGCTGCGCGAGAACAGCTGACTCGCTTTCGCCATCACGAAGGGCGCGCGCGTCATGTGCTCCACGCCACCGGCGATGTAAACCTCGCCATCACCCAGTTTCACTGCGCGGGAGGCATTGATCACGGCGCTCATCCCCGAGGCGCACAGCCGGTTGACCGTTTCTCCGGGGACGGAAGCCGGCAGGCCCGCAAGGAGGAGTGCCATCCGCGCGACATTGCGATTGTCCTCGCCGGCCTGGTTGGCGCAGCCCATGATCACGTCGGCGATGGATTCCGGGGCTACTGAGGGATTCCGTTCCATGAGCTTTGCGATCATGTGTGCGGCGAGATCGTCGGCTCTCACCGGCGAGAGGGAGCCGGTGAAGCTGCCAATTGGGGTGCGGATTCCGTCTACGATGAAGGCGTCTGTCATCAGGCTTGAAAATCTAAGGCACGAGGGGGAGAGGGAGGGATTTG
>JBGPLS010000193.1:0-5857 GCA_041486565.1 Gemmatimonadaceae bacterium | reverse complement strand
GTCTATGGCGTGGTCACCTGGTCCCGCGTGGAGCTCTATACGCGTTCCGAGGGGATCGTGATCAACTTCTGGTGGGGGCTCGCCATGCTGGTATTCGGCGGAGCGATGCTCTACTTCGGAACACGCGCGCGAACGCATCCCCTGCATAGCCCGGCGGGCGAAGAGACCGAAATCCGCGAGCACAAGCTTGGGCTCGAGCACGAGGAGTAATCGGAGCTATCTAAGCGGTAGCCGCGACAGCACGAACTGAACCGCGAGATCGGTGACGTTCCACAGCTGGACGTCAGTGCTCGCTCCGTATCGAATAGGTCTGAGTGTTGCGCCGCTGATCTCGTAGCTCCACAGCTCATTGTGCTTGAGACCCGAGGCTTCCACCGCCGCGGTCGTGCGGGTCAGCGCGTCCCGGAGCTCGGCCACGTAAGTTGCTTGCGCCGGATCCCGCGGTCGCCCGGATTTATCGGTTGCTGAAGAGATCTGCTTCGCGAGGCCGAGCATTATGAGATTGACCTCTCGCCCCCAAACCACCCGGGGCGAGTGATACGTGTCCTTTCGGAATGCCTCCCACACCTCTGGCGATGCATACGCGTCATTTGCCACGACCGGGCCAAGTCGCTGGATGAATAAGCCGACTGGATATGCACGCATCAACGCCCGAACATCGCGCGCCGCCCGTTCGCGCGAGGCGACGCCGGGAGAGTCCGTGCTCTCGTGCAACAAAAGCCACGTCGCCGGGTCGGTGTTCACGACCGGAATTGGCCGGCCGTCCGCATCGAGCGATATGGCGAGAAACTCGAGCGAACCGCGATTCGCTCCCGAGGCCGCGAGTACACCCTGCCAATAGCTACGCTCTTCAGTCAGCAGCGAGGCCAGCTTCGCGTCGACTTTCTCGCGAACCTCGTCCGCTGTGAGACTCACGGCGAAGTGCCTTACGGCTCCATCCCAGGTCTCCACCGCGCGTCGCATCAGGCCTGTGTTACGCGCGAAGGCAGCGAGCGACGTCCCGGCAGCGTCAGCCGAGACCGCATTCAGACTGGGACCCAGCAGCTGCAACGTCCTGAGTGAAGCAAGGATATCGGAGATGGAGGCCAGCGCGCGGGGAACCCAAATGGCGTTGATGTCCATCGCGAACCTTCCGTTCGCGTAGCCCGCGTTGCTGTCCCGCCAGCTGATCGATCGCCATTGGGTCGCATCCAGACGGGGCGATCCGATGAGATTCTGCACCACTGGGTCGCGCGCGTAAGGCGCGGCCAGATCGGCTACGAGGGCCAACTCCTTCAGGAGCAGAGCTACGCGCGGCCCCCGGCCGTCAGACGCATCCAGCAGAAATGCTTTCTTGCGCGCAGCAGAAATTGCAGGATTGGTCAGGTACCGCGCTGCGAGGACAGGAAGCTGGAACTCGTCGTCGCGCATGTGGTAGTTCTCGCGCACCTTCTGCAGGTTGACGAGCAATGCGCGCGCGTTGGCGAGAGCTGTGTCCGCCGCCCGATTGCCATTCTGCCGGAGACGAAAGTACTCGGCGACATGCGCATTGTACTCGGCCGCGTTTTCCCGAATCGCCTGACCGCCCAGTGCTTCTTCGTGGCTCACGTCACCATTCGGTCCGAGCTTCCGCAGTGCGCTCGCAATGACATGCTCCGACATGACGTCCTGCCAAATCGGCTGCATCATGAGCGAAGTCATCATCATGTCACGGCCGAAATAGGTCGCATAATTGGGCAGGCCAGCCATCAACTTTTCCTTCGAGCTGAGCAGCTCTGTACCGCGCACGTCGCGCTCGAGCTGGCGATAGCGTGCGACTGCCGCTGAGTCTATGGGCCTCCGGCTCGCCGCCGCACGCGCGTCGGCAAGAAAACGAAGGAACGCCGGGTTGAATATCTGGTCCCTCGCGAGCGGCGTAAGCGCTGGCGCGTCGGTCGTGACGCGAACGGTGAATCGTATCGGACGATTGCCATTGGCGCGCATTGAAATCGTCGGGACCGCGACGAGCACCGCGTCGCGCGGATCGACCCCGAAGTCGAGCCGGAGATTCGTCTTGCCGTCGAGCGACGCCTGTGTCACGCTCACCACTCTTCGGTCCCGAACGGCAGGCGTAATGATTTGCCGCCCAAGTCTATACCGGAGATCTGCTGCGGACCGCGCATTGAGCATCCTGAGCTCACGCTGGCGTTCGGCGGGCTCGAGTCGTTCGAGATTCGCGATGAGATCTTCCTGTTCCGGCAGCCGGAATGTGGACAAGGCGTACGCTTCGAGGTGTCGTCCGGAATAGACGAGATCGCGCTCGACACGCATCGAGCCGAGGAGGATCCAACCGATGACGATTTGAGGAGTGTCGGCGATAAGCTCGTACTCGATCGTGCGGCGCCCCGCTGAAGATGAGACCGCGGCGCCCGATGATCCCCACTCGAGACGCAGCGGTTTACCGGACGCGTCACGCACCGTGAATCCAACGCTCTCGTCAACTGCGTCGGCGAGAAGCGTAACGACGCGTCCGCTTCGCGCATCGAGGTATATCTGAACTACATTGCCCTTCGCATCGCGATAGAAGCGGGTCTGATATCCCTGGTATGCCGCAGGATCGTCGAGCCCGGCTTCAGGGAACGCGAGCACAGGCGCGACAGCGCGGGCCTGTGCACCAGCCACGCTGGTGAGGATCAACCCGCCCAGAATGGCGGCGTAACGGCTCAACGAGTGCGGCTTCCTCATGTATCTTTTCTCGCTCGTTCATCGCGGTGAGTCCGGCATTGATAATGTCGCACCGTTTCCCCCCGACTGGCAGATCAAATCTCGCAAGAGTCCGTAGGTTCGCTCGATCTGGCGCTGATTGGCAACGGTACCGTTGGAGCATTGATCGATGCTCATGGCGGCGTCGTCTGGTTCTGCCTCCCCCGTTTCGACGGCGATCCCGTTTTGTGCTCGCTGCTGAAGGGGGGGGGGCGCGAACGAACAACGGGGACGTTTGCGATAGAGCTTGTCGGTCAAACGAGAAGGGAGCGGGAATATGTGCGGGACACCGCAACCATCCAGACCAGGCTATACGGAGCGAACGGTGACGCAATAGAGATCACGGATCTCTGCCCTCGATTCGAAAAAGACGGGGCGCTCTACTGTCCCCCGGTGCTCGCGCGACAGATCTCGCCACTGGCGGGAAGCCCTCGAGTGAGGGTGAGCCTCAATCCGTATGCAGACTACGGCTGCACTGTTCGCACGCAGGCGGTGAGCGACGGGCATATCAGCTACGAGGGTGATCTTTCGCTGTCTCTAGTTACGACTGCCCCCAGCACCGCCATTGCTGATGCCGCGCTATTTCACCTCGATCGGAGCGTAACGCTGATGTTCGGCTGTGCCGAGGGGTTGGGCGAAAACCTGAACGACATCTTCACGCGCTGGCGCGAACAGACGGAGTCTCACTGGCGCTCATGGGTGAAGTCGCTCGAGATCCCCCAACAATGGCGCGACGCAGTGGTCAGGGCGGCCATAACGCTGGAGCTCAATGTCTTCGAGGAGACGGGAGCGATAATCGCCGCGATGACGACGTCGATTCCCGAAGCACCAGACACCGGTCGCAACTGGGACTATCGCTACTGCTGGCCACGGGACGCTTACTTTGTCGCCAATTCCCTTGAAGGGCTTGGTGAACTGCGCACCACCGAACGGCTTCTTGCATTCATCCTTCGTGTGGCCGACGCGACCCCAGATTCGAGATTGGGACCCCTCTATACGATTGACGGCGGAGTAATTCCGGACGAGCGAGTGGCCCAGTGCCTCGACGGCTTTCGGGGAATGGGACCGGTGCATATCGGAAACAAGGCCCGGGAGCAGGTGCAGCATGACGTTCACGGTGAGGCGGTGCTCACCGCAGAGCCGCTATTTGTGAATTCGCGCGCAAAGTGGACTGGTGACAAGGCCCTCCTGGAACGGCTCGAGACTTTTGGTGAGCACGCAGCTCGGCTCTATGACGTACCGGACGCTGGCTTGTGGGAGCTCCGGGGGTCAGCCAGCGTTCACACTTTTTCCAGCGTGATGTGCTGGGCCGCATGTGACCGGCTCGCGACGTACGCGAAGCGCCTGGGTCTCGACGAGCGATCGGACCACTGGCGCGCTCACGCGGCAACGATCCACGAGGTGATCTCGCGCCGCTCCTGGAATTCGAGAATGAATGCATTTACTGCTACCATGGACGGCGACACGCTCGATGCGAGCCTGCTGCTGATGCCGCAGCTCCGCTTTCTTCGCGCGGACGATCCGCGCTTCGTCGGAACGGTCGCTGCGATCGAACGCGACCTCAAGCACGGTGACTTCGTCTACCGCTACGTCGAGCGTGATGACTTCGGAACTCCGGAGAACGCGTTTCTCGTCTGCACCTTCTGGTACGTCGAGGCACTCGCCGCACTCGGCAGGCGCGATGAGGCGGTTGAGCTTTTCGAGAAGGTGCTGTCGGCGCGCAATTCACACGGCCTGCTGGCTGAAGATCTCGACCCCGACACGCTCGAGCAGTGGGGTAATTTTCCGCAGACGTATTGCATGGCGGGGATCATCAGCTGTGCAACAGCTTTGTCACAATAGCTCCGTTAATTGACACGGATCGGCTGACGGAATAGGTTGGATTGAGACGCATTCGCACGCGTCCGTATCATCTCAACAAATCATGTCAATGACCCTCATCGTTCACCGCCTTCCCGATACCATCCTCGCCGTCGCCAATAATGGCGGCTGCGTGATGCGCGAAGCGCGGAGGCGACGGGGCTGACTGTACCCTGTTTGAATGAACACTCGCCCCCGCGTCCCGACTGGATGCGGGGGCGATTTCGTTTTGTCACCGGTGAGAGCGCGTGGGATAAATGTCCTGGGCGTCGAGCCGAAAATGGAGGATTGATGAGGAAGCATTACCTGTTAGTGAGCGATTTTGACCAGACGCTGAGCTTCGACGATTCCGGGCTGGCATTGAGCGAGATGCTCGGAATCGCCGGGTTTCAGGAGCGCGTCGCCGACATCTCCCGCCTGCATTTCGTTCAGGAAGGCGCCGAGCTCGCATACCTGTTGCGCCACGATCCCGATTTCCGCCGGGTGAGCGAGAAGGATCTCGTCGAAGTCGGGCGTAACATCCGGCTGAAGCGGAACATCGGGCTGCTCGCTGAGTTTCTCAAAGACGGCATCGAGGGATTGGCCTTCGACTTCTATGTCGTCTCGGCGGCGCCGTGGCTTGTTGTCCATACGGCACTGAAAGGCATCGTGCCGCCCGACCACATTATTGGCGCCCACTTCGGCTTCAGCGGAGAAACGGGCGGGGTGGAAGCGATCATCCAGGTTCCCGCTGGTTACGGCAAGGTAGCGGCAGTCGATTCACTGCGTCTTCGACTAGGGGTGCCGAGCGATCGCGTTGTTTACGTAGGCGACGGCAGCTCCGACATCCACGTCATGCTCCACGTGAACCGCGGGGATGGGCTGACGATTGCTGCGTCCGAAACGCGTCACATCGCGCAGATCGCGCGACGTACCGTCATCAGCGACGACGCTCTCAGCGTGCTGATCCCTGTGCTCGAAGAGATCGGCGGGTACGATGCGGCGCACATTCGCCTCGTGTTCGAGGAACAGGGACTGCTCATTCAGGAATGGGACCGCGTGCGCACCGACTGGCTCACAATTCGCGAGGGATCGGCGTTGGCGAACGCGGTCGAGCCTGCCGCGTGATGAGCTCACTCTTCTGCAACTCACTCGAGGCAAAATGATTCGTTACCTCGGCTACGCCGCCGGCTTGTTGACGGTCGGTGCATTTCTTCCGCAAGTCATTCGAGCCTGGAAGACACGTCGGACACGAGATCTTTCGCTCGAGGGTCTCTCACTGCTCGTGACGGCGAGC
>JBGPLS010000192.1:0-5876 GCA_041486565.1 Gemmatimonadaceae bacterium | reverse complement strand
CTGCAGATCGAACTTGCCCGCGCTCTGGCTGAGCACTCCGTACGCGGCCTGCACCTGCTCGTCGAACTGGAATGAATTGCTGAGGTTACTGCGGACCCAGTTGCCCGTGCCGAGGGCATCCTTGCGAACGAGGTAGTCCCTGTCGAGCCACCGCGCGTTCCCCTTATACCCGGCCTCCAGCTTCGTCTGCGGCGTCAGAGTGCGCGTGTAATCCAGCTGCCCGGTGAGCTGCTGCGTGAGGGCATCGGTGTCGTCGGTCTCGGACTCGAGCCTTGTCACCGGTCCAGTGGTCGTGCCGGTAAACGGCTCCTTCCATAGGGCTGTACGGTCCTTGTCGTCCGAGCGGTTGAAGCGGAGCTCGGCGGAGAGCTCGTGCTTTCTCGGCTCGAAGGTTCGCTTGAACGCCGTCGTATAGTCGAACATCCACGACTTCGTGTTGGCATCGCGCGGCCGGTCGTATTTCTCGAGCAGTGTGCGCGAGCCGTTCAGCTCCGTGTACGCGCTCACCGATTCGTCGGTGGAATGCCGATGATTGATCGACAGCGCGTTGGAGAAGACGTCGCGGGGATTCAGCTTGTAGTCAACGTTGGTGGTGAGGTTCTGTCCGACGTTGGCGTTCTGTCCGTCGATGTCCTGCTCGGTGATCGAGAGCGGAGCGCGCAGCGCGTCGAGCCGCTCGCGGTCGTTGATCCCGACGATTCCGCGATCGTCAGAGTAGAATCCGAGGCTGCTGAACGTTGTGAGCGGCCCGCTCTGGTAGCCGATATTGCCCGACCCATTGTAGCGATCGGCCTTGGCCATTCCTGCGTTGAGCCCGCCGCTCACGCCAAGGTCGGTATTCTGCTTGAGGACGATGTTGATGATTCCCGCCATCCCTTCCGGATCGTACTTGGCCGATGGATTCGGGATGACTTCGATGCGCTCGACGATGTTCGCCGGAAGCCCCTTGAGGAATGCACCCAGCTGTGTTCCGCGAATTGGCGAAGGACGACCGTTGATCTGGACGGCCACGTTCTCATTGCCGCGCAGACTGACCTTGCCGTCTCCGTCCACCTGCACTGACGGTACGGCGTCGAGCACCTCGCTCGCATTGGCTGCCGCGGGCGCGATGTCCTTGGCGCGGTAAGCATTGCGATCGGGCTCGATCACGACTGTCGCACGCTCCGCTGTCACCTCGACGCCCGAGAGCGCAACGGCGACACGAGAGAGCTTGATGATTCCGAGGCTCGCGCGCGCGGATGCATCGGCGATCGTGAATTCCTGAATGCGCGGACCGAAGCCCATCGACATGACGCGGAGATAGTAGGCGCCGGGACGCAGTCCCTGAATGTTGAACGCGCCTTCGGCCGTCGCGATCGCGCCGGCAACGAGCGATGAGTCGCGCTTAGTTCGCACGGTGATCGTGGCGCGGGCGACCGCACCATTGTTCTCGTCGACGACACTCCCGCGAACTTCTCCATTTGCTGCCGGCAGCTGACCCGGAGAAGGTCGGCCGGGATTCTGTGCCCGGAGCGAACCAGCGGTCGTGGCGATACCAATGGCCAGGATCAGGAACAGTGTGCGCCTCATTTTGCGAATCTCAGGAAGAGTGGGCTTGGGCATTATTACACATACGCATATGACGTCGTCAGTGTTTCTTCCTGACAGCGATCAGAGCGTAAGAAGGTTGTATGGGGTTGCCGAAACATTTGATTCGCCGCTCCCGGGATGGAGCGATCCGGTCAGCGGCGCGGCACCGAACCAGTAACTCGCCAGACGGTATTCCCCACGTCGTCAGCTACGAGCAACGCACCCAGCTTGTCGATCGCGACACCGACCGGGCGGCCCATCGCATCACCGTTGTCGCTGACGAAGCCGCTCAATACGTCGATCGGCTCGCCCGACGGCACGCCGTTCGTGAAAGGAACGAAGATGACCTTGTAGCCACTCCGCGGCTTGCGATTCCATGACCCGTGCTGCCCAACGAACATCCCGCCGTTGAAGCGGACCGGCAACGAAGTTGCTCCTGACCAGGTCAGACCCAGCGACGCAGTGTGCGGTCCGAGAGCGTAATCGGGAACGATCGCGCGGGCGACGAGGTCGGGACGTTGCGGCTTCGCTCGACGATCGATGTGCTGGCCGTAATAACTGAACGGCCAGCCATAGAAGGCACCATCGTGGACAGCGGTCATGTAATCCGGTACGAGATCGCTGCCGAGCTCGTCGCGCTCATTTACCGCGACCCACAGCGCGCGGCGCACAGGTTCCCACGCCATGCCAACTGGATTACGCATACCGGAGGCGAACACGCGATGGCTTCCGGCCGCCGGGTCGACCTCCCATATCGCCGCGCGTCCTTCCTCTTTCTCGATTCCATTCTCAAGCAGATTGCTGTTGGAGCCTACAGACACGTAAAGCTTCGACCCGTCCGACGAGGCAATGACGTTCTTTGTCCAGTGATGATTTATCCGGCCCGCTGGAAGGTCGACGACTTTGGTTCCAGGCGTGGCAATCTGCGTCTGACCTTTCGCGTATGGAAAGCGCACGATAGCGTTGCTGTTCGCCACGTAAAGAACGTCGCCGACCAGCGCCATGCCGAAGGGTGAATAGAGCCCGGATAACAAAACCGATCGAGTTTCGGCGACACCGTCCCCGTCAGCGTCGCGGAGAAGCGTGATGCGGTTCGCGCTTGGCACCCCGCCTCCGGCCTTCTTCTGAAAGAATCTGAAGAACATGCCCTTGATGCCCTTTCCGTCGTCCGGCCGTTTCGGCGCATTTGTCTCGGCGACAAGGACATCGCCATTGGGAAGGACATAGAGCCAGCGGGGGTGGCTCAGGCCGCGAGCAAAGGCGGCGACACGCAGTCCTTCGGTGGCGACTGGAGTCGCGTCGGCCGGCCAGCCTTTCGCCTTCACGACGTTCACCACAGGAATGAACGACACGCTCGGAGAGGGTAACGCCGGGTTGGACCCAGTGCCCGCAGAAACCGGAAGCCGCGCGGGAGAGCCACACCCTGCGACTGCGATGCATGCGAGAACAAGAAACCAGCGACAAGTGATCTCGATCCGGATCATGTAGCGGCTGCAGCGCAAGAATCACGCAAGCGGTCCGCGCTTCGCACGCCCTACGTCATGCGGTGTCATCAGCGCCCGGAGTTCCCGGGTTCCAGGGTCGCACTCGTGGCAGGAGCCGCGGCACGTTCCGGCAATATTCCGCGTAATCGGCCCCAAAGCGCTGCGCGAGCTGAGGCTCTTCGAACAGCGGGATGTACACGACGTTCATGGCGAGAAAGAGAACTGCCCACGCGAAGTGCGCCTTCGAATTGAGCGCGAGCGCTTCACCGAAGAGAACGAAGAGAACACCCGAGATCATCGGATTGCGCACGTAACGATACGGACCGTGCAGCACGAGACGCCGCGGCGGATCCCAGGGCGCGAGCGTGCCCTTGCCCTCGGTGGCAAAGCGCCGGAGAGACGCCGCGAAGAGAAAAAGCCCGATGACCAGGAGCAGTAATCCCGCAGTCTGAACGAGCAGTCGCGGCTCGCCCGGGCCAAAGCTGAGCCGCACGCCGTTCCTGCGCGCGATCCATGTCGGAATCACGACGGCGACTGTGAATGGCAACACCGCAATCGATAAGAGATGGCGGATCAGCATCCGCATGTGATCTACGCCCGAGAAGGAACAGCCGAGACGAGGGCGACCGCTCTCGCGGCCTCATCGCGGATCTGATCGAACTGTCCCCGGGCAATGAGCTCAGGCGGCGCGATCCACGTTGATCCACAGGCAACGACCTTCGAGAACGACAGGTATTCGACGAGATTGGCTGGCGTAATGCCGCCGGAAGGATTGAACTCGATGCCCGGGCCGAACGGCGCGGACATCGCTTTCAGGTAGGGCAAGCCGCCCAGGGTTTCTGCGGGAAAGAACTTCATCACCGATAGTCCCTTCGCGATCGCGGCCTCGACCTCGGTCGGTGTCGCGACTCCCGGAAAGACGGCGATGTCGTGCTCGAGACAATAGTCCACCACCGCTGGACCGAAGCCTGGCGCGACCACGAACTTTGCGCCCGCGCTCCGGGCCGACACGGCTTGCTTCGCATTGAGCACTGTTCCCGCACCGACGAGAACGTCGGGGCACTCGGCGCTGATTCTTCGCAGAGACTCGAGTGCGCCCGGAGTCCGGAACGTGATTTCGGCGCATGGAACGCCGCCAGCCTCGAGGGCGCGAGCAAGTGGAACCGCCTTTTCCGGATCGTCAATGACAATCACCGGAATGAGGCGCAGGCGACGGAGTCTGGAGAGAGCGCTGTCATTCATGAGAGAGAATATGCGTATGTCAGCACTCCATCCACCACCCTCGCCGGTGTCGCAAGGCGATGGGTTTCCGACGATGCCTCATCGCGAATGTGCACGACCTCCACACCCAGCGACGTCAGCACGTCGGCGATCAGTCGGCGATGACACCGCCACCAGAGTACTTCGGCGCACATGATCCCGGTTCGCAATTCCTCAGCGATCGTCAGGAGATCGAACAGTCCGGTCGCGAATTCCTCGCTCGCGACGTGGTCCGCGTAGCCCCGAAACGCGGAGTTCCGCCAGGTGATATTTGGCGAGTGGGGATCGGGAGGACGGCGGCCCCCTAGTGCAGGAATCCACTGGTACTCGATATCGTGGGCGGCGAGGGCTTCTTGCAGGATCGCGGCACCGAAGTGTGGAAGGCGGCGCGACTCGGGGAAGCGCCTGACGTCCGCGATCACCTCGATGCGATAATGCGCGAGCAGCGCGAGTAGCTCGTCGAGTGAGCGCGTGGAATGGCCAACCGTCCAGATGGTAGAGATCCTCATTCCCACCTGAACACCCTTGCCGAGAGCGCGGTGCAGATCACGAACACGAGCGCGAGCGCCGCAATGTCGCCGACGTGGGTGGCCCACGAATCACCCTGCCAGATTCCCCGGAGAAGTGAAACGGAGTAGGTGAGCGGCAGCCCGCGAGCCACGGCGCGAACGCCCGACGGCAGTGCCGTCAGAGGGAAGAAAAGGCCTGAGAGGACGAGCATCGGATACAGAATGACCGCGCCGATCGGTTGAGCGAAGCGCGCTGTCGGAACGATGCTGGAGATGAGAAACCCGATCGAGAGAATGCTCCACGTCGAGATCAGGAGTGCGATGGTGAACGCCACCAATGGAACGTCGGCACCCATCGGGTAATAGCGCTTCCCCGCCACCAGCGTCAGCGTGAGTGTCGCCGCTGTGAGTATCAGCTTGACCAGAACATGCGCCGTGAGGATCGTCTGCGGGCGGAGTGGCGTTGCACGCAGCCGCTTCAGTATTCCTCCTTCGCGGTAAATCGCGATGATGGCGACGAGCGAGAGAACCGCGTTGAGGGCTATCAGAACCGCTGCGAAGACCGGCAGGTCCACCTTGAAAATGCTGCTCACTTGCGCGCTGCGCTCGGGCGGGATGCTCATCCCGACTCTGCCGAGTAGAATGAACACCAGCACCGGAATGACGACCGTGCCGATCGCACCCAACGGCTCGCGGAAAAAGATCTTGATCTCGATCCAGGTCAGTCTCAGAAGTCCGCGCAGCATCGTCTAATCGCGGATCGAGTGGCCCGTCACCTTGAGGAACACGTCCTCGAGGTTCGGCAGAATCGTACGAAAGTCGGTGACGTGGATGCGATTCGCGGAGAGACACTGAATCACCTCGGTGACGAGATGCTCGTCACTCCCGCGAATCGTTGTTCGGCCGTCCCGAGCCGTTACTTCCTCCACCCCCGGGATTGATCGAAACCGTTCATCGGCGGTCGGGTCGTCCGTGACGAGCACCACCGACCGCTCGGGACAGTACCGGCGAATGAGTCGCTCCGGCGTATCCATGTCGATGATGCGCCCGTGCT
>JBGPLS010000191.1:0-5906 GCA_041486565.1 Gemmatimonadaceae bacterium | reverse complement strand
GGCGAGTGGGTGCCGCTCGAGGATTGGCGCACGGGGCTCGAGAAGGGGAAGCTCCTCTTCGAGCTCAAGGGCTACAAGCTCCACGGAAAGTGGACGCTCGTGAAAATCAAAAAGAGCGAGAGGGACTGGCTCCTCATCAAGGAGCGCGACTCCTTTATGAAATCGCCGGGCGATGTTTTTCCGGAAGAATCCGTTTTGTCGGGGCTTACTGTCGAGGAAGTGAAAGCCGGGGTCGCTCCTGGTGCGACACTTCGGAAGGCGATCGAAGAGAGCGGCGCGATTCATTCGCGCGTCGATCCCCGAACAATCGAGCCGATGCACGCCGAGTCGGCCGACGAAGCTTTTACGCGAGAAGGGTGGATCTTCGAGCTCAAGCTCGATGGATATCGCCTGATCGCGGGCAAGTCGAAGGGCGAAGCGCTGCTGCTCACCCGAAACGGCAACGATTACACGGCAGTCTTTCCGGAGATCGCGCGCGCCGTGCGGGCGCTGCCGGTTGACGAGTGCATCGTTGACGGCGAAGTCGTCGTCTCCGACGCGAAGGGATTGCCGAGCTTCGCGATGTTGCAGCGGCGCGGACGGCTGACATCGGCGATTGACGTCAAGCGCGCCGCGGTCGAGCTGCCGGCCACATTCTTTGCGTTCGATCTCCTGGCGTACGAGGATTTCGATCTCCGCCCACTGCCGCTCTCGCAGCGCAAGCGATTTCTCAGGGCAGTCGTTCCGAAGCTCGGCCCCCTGCGCGCGCTCGATCACATCGAGACCGCGGGCGAAGCGTTCATGAAGAGCGTGACCGATATGGGCCTCGAGGGCATCATCGCCAAGAAAGCAGATGCGCCGTATCGCAAAGGACGCTCGGCCCAGTGGCTCAAGATCAAGGCGGAGAAGACCGGCGATTTTGTAATTGTGGGATTCACCGAGCCGAAGCGGAGCCGCGCGCACATTGGTGCACTGCAGCTCGCCGATCGCGTGAATGGATCGCTGGTGTACGCGGGGAGAGTTGGAACCGGGTTCAATGACTCGCTACTTGGCGAGTTGAAGAAGCTGCTCGATCCGATCGTCCGTCGCGATCCGCCATGCGAGGGACCGTGCACCGCGCCCGGTCTCGAGCCGCTCGCCAGTGATGCGATTCCCGAGACGAACACGACCACCTGGGTCGAGCCCGTGTACGTGTGCGAGGTGCGCTTTCGCGAGTGGACGCCCGACGGATTGCTGCGGCATTCCGCTTTCTTGCGGATGCGAGAAGACAAACGTCCGGACGAATGCGAGCGGCAGGCCTGGAGCTCGAACCTGACGAAGGGTACCGATCCGGCCGGATCCACCGGGGAACCCCCGAGTCTCGCCTTTCCCCCTCCCAAACTCACCGTCCAGAAGACTGTGGCATTCTCGAATCTGAAGAAGGTTTTCTGGCCGGCGGAGGGATACACGAAGGGCGACCTGATCGAGTACTACCGCGCGATATCGCCGTGGCTGCTTCCGTATCTGAAGAATCGCCCGCTGGTTCTGACGAGGTTTCCCGATGGAATAGACGGGAAATCGTTTTATCAGAAGGACGCGCCCGAGTTCGCGCCCGAGTGGATGCGCACAGTTCCCATCTGGAGCGAGGAAACTCAGCGCGACATCAGGTATTTCGTGTGCGACGACGTCGAGTCACTCCTCTACGTCGCGAACATGGGCTCGATTCCGCTGCACATCTGGGCGAGCCGAATGGGGTCGCTGGAGCTGCCGGATTGGTGCGTGATAGATCTCGATCCGAAGGAGGCGCCGTTCTCGGACGTGATTCGGGTCGCGCAGGTGCTGCATCGCATCTGTGACGAAGCTGGACTTCCGAACTACGTGAAGACGACAGGAAAGACCGGGTTGCACGTTCTACTGCCGCTTGGCCGCCAGTTCACTTATGAACAGTCACGGACGATTGGAGAGCTTCTCGCCCGGCTTGTGATTCGCGAGCTCGGCGAGATCGCCACCGTTACGCGGCATGTGACGAAACGTGGCGACAAGGTGTATCTCGATTATCTCCAGAATCGGCATGGCCAGACCATCGTTGCGCCGTTTAGTGTACGGCCGCTGCCTGGGGCGACCATATCAATGCCGCTCCAGTGGGACGAAGTGAATCAGTCGCTGGATTCGAAGGCGTTTACGATCAGAACAGCGATCGAGCGAATGGAGCGGTTGGGTGCGGATCCGGTGCTGCCTGTCCTCGACGCGAAACCGGATCTTGTGCGCGTGTTGGAGCAGCTCGCTGGGGAGCGCGGCTCGTGACTCTGACGCATCCATGACGGAGATCCAGCCGGCTGAACCTCGGTCATGAATGTCTATTCCTCGGACTCCTCGACAGCCGGCTGGCTGGTTGGAGTGGCGACACTTCCTCGCCGCAGTAGCTGCGGACCTGATTTCACGGGGCCGCCAAGTTCGAAGACGCGGTCAACGCCGGTAGCGGTGATCGCGAGGTGTCCGGTGTGCAGTCGAGTTATCCACTCGTTCTCGCGAAGATACCAGATATGAAAGCGGATGACCGGCTCGGGACAGCTGAGGACGCGCTCGAGCTCCACGGTGCCCACGCCGGGCTCAGCCGGGTTGTTGCGCCGAGCGACAAAAAGAATCGAGAGGATCGCGATGCGAATGCGATTATCAGAAGCAATGTCGTTGTTGACTGATTCCTGTGTGAACAACTGCCAGCGTCCCTGACGTAGTCGCTCGTAAGTCACGTCGTATCTCGCGCGCTCAACCGCGTCGCCGAGCAGTCGGTAGGCTTCGACGAGCTCCGTGAACCGCTCGGCGTTGCCCGTCTCGAGATTATCGGGATGGAAGCGGTTGGCGAGGTATCGGAAGACGCGCTCGATGGTCTCGCGATCGGCGCGCGGTGACACCTGGAGGACTTCGTAGTAGTCTGCGACGTTTGGCTCAGCCATCGGCGGATCGGTAGTCTGGAGGTGTCGCTGGCTGCGATGTGACCCGCCGCTTGCGAACAGGAATCGAGCGGTCCATCGCCAGCGAAACGCGCGGATCGGTACAATAATGATGATTATGCCGGGGGCACGTAACCTCTCCCTGGCTGGTTCAACGCCAGCTGGTTGTCATTTGCGGCTCCCTTGCCAACCCGCCCCAGCGTCTGCATCCTCTCGGCGACGTAGCGCATCGATAGAAGGCAGACCCGCTCCAAACCTCTCATTCGTGCAACACTCAGCCACCTCGGTAAGACCCTCAGACGAAGAGCTGGACCTCTTCGGCATCACGCACCAGGGAAAGGTGCGCGCCGAGAACCAGGATCATTTTCTCATTGCCACTGTCCATCCTCAGCTCGTGATCCACGGCACGAGCTTGCCAAATCCCGACAGTCTGCCCCTCCGCGGAACTCGGCTCGCTACGGTGATGGTCGTGGCCGACGGCGTCGGCGGCGCCGCCGCCGGAAGCGAAGCAGCTCGCCTCGCGACCGAGGCGGTCACCCGTTACGTGTCCTCCACGCTCCGCTCCTACCATTCTGCGGGATTGGAGACTGACGAAAAACTGCTCGAAGCACTCAAGGCAGCTGCGCTCGACGCGCACAGTGCGGTTCGCGCCGACGCCCTGAAGCATCCCGAACAGGCGGGAATGGCGACGACGCTCACCCTGGCCATCGCGATCTGGCCATCGGCTTACGTCGTTCAGGTCGGCGACAGCCGCGGCTACTTCTTCGCCGAGAACGAGCTGAAACAGATCACGCGCGATCAAACTGTGGCTCAGGTCCTCGTGGACCAGGGGATAATGCCGCGCGAGCGTCTCGACGCATCGCCATTCAAGCACATTCTGGCGAGCGCAATCGGCGCCGACGAAGCGCTTCCCGAAGTCACCCGCTTCGACATCAGCGAGCGCGGCTCGATGATCCTCCTCTGCAGCGACGGCCTGACCAAGCACGTGACGGACGACGAGATCGCCGAACGCGTCCGCGCGATGAAATCGTCCGAGCAGCTGGCGAAGGACCTGCTCGACCTCGCCCTCTCGCGAGGCGGCTCCGACAACATCACGATCATCGCCGCCCGTGCGCCCCTCAGGCAATAGCCGATCGGCGCTCCTCCGAGCGGTAATACGCATAGAGTTGCCAGCTCGCCACCGCTCCGAGCACATGCCAGATCGCGTGTCCCTGTAACCAGCTCCCGGGACTGCAGACGATCCGCGTGATGTCCAGGGTCCAGATCGCGAAAGCCAGCGCCAGTATCCCCACGGCGAGAGCGAGGTGTGCACTGTTCGCCTTGGGCTTCACGCCTCGCGCGTACGCCGCTCCTTCCAATCCGAGGGCGGCTCCTATCAACAAGCCGAACAGATATCGCCGAAAGGCCGGCAGCCAATACAAGACCGCGGCGAGGGCCAGGTTGATCGCGACGTAGGTCGCCGTCATCGCCATCGGTCGCATAGTCCTCATCCGCGCCACGTTGTACAGCAAAACGAACGTTGCGATGAGGTACATGCCAAACACGTCCGCGAACTGACCGGAAAACGAGAGAGTCGCGTGGAACCACGCGCTTCCCAAGCCGACCACGAGAAGCGCCGACGCGTACACCAGTGGGTAAACAAGCTGCGTCGTCATTCTGTTCTGCGGCACCGGAGCGCGGCGCGATCGGTCTTGTACGACTCGAGCCAGGATCATCACCGCAACGACGGCAAATGCGAGAGATGACCACGTGTTCGCCGGCTGGCGAGGTTCGGTCGTCCTTATCGCCTCGCAAAAGCAGGCGTCGGGCATGCACGTTGCCGGGCGACTCACGGGATCAACGCGAAGATTGAGCCCCTCCAGGAAGCGGCGTGAAAGTGGACATCAGCGCGGCCAGAGCCACCCGAAGAACCCCGCTGTAAGAAGCGCGTAGATCAGTCCGTCCACCGTCGCCTTGATCGTCGTGCTCCACGCTCGCCGATACCAGATGGACATCTGCCAGAGCGCCATCGAGTATCCGACGAATGCCACGGCTCCGACGAAGCGAAAGACCTGCAGGTATTCCGTGCCCGCAGGCAGCGCGCGACCCGCCACGTACGCCGCGAAGATTCCGACCACGACCAGATAGCCGAACCAGAGCGAGAGATTCCGCCCCATTGACCACGGCCCATTGGGCAGAACCGTCATGATGAGGTTCGGCCCCGACTTCACCTTCTCCATGAATTCGGCCGACCGCATGTCCTTGCGGCTGCCCGGCCGCGGAAGCATGTAGTCACCGGGCGGGATCGCCAGCGGGCCGAGCGCGCTCCGCACCGCATCCTCGTTGGGCACCGGCGGGTAGTCGCCCTTGTGCCACGGCGACATCATGTGGATGATCGAGCTCACGACGAAAACGGCAACCGCTGACAGCAGAATCGGGAGCCACAGCGCATACAGTCCGGTCATCAGAACCTCCTGTTGTGAGGGACCTTCGACGTCGCAAACGTATCGTCTGGCCGGGAATTCCTCCCGCCGTTGGGAATTGGCTGGAACGAGATTATGGCGCGTGCGCCGCCCGCCGGCTAGAACCACCCCGTATAGGCACTCGGTTTGCTCTGAAAGCCTGCCCGGCCCATGAAATTCACACGATTCAGCTTTATCTCGTTCCTGATGATATTGTCGCTCGCCTGCACCAAACGCGGGCGTATGGAAGACGATACGGCATCGTCCGCCGTTGCACCGGCGACAATCGACACTACCGCATCACGGAGGCAGACTATGTCGTTCAGCGTGACATCCGACGCGTTTGCGCAGGGCGCGTCAATCCCGGCGCGTTACACCTGTGAAGGCGACGACCTGTCGCCGCCTCTGTCGTGGAGTGGTGCTCCGGCCGGGACGAAGAGCTTCGCGCTCATCATGGAGGATCCCGATGCTCCGGATCCCGCAAAGCCGCAGCGCATCTGGGTACACTGGGTCGTCTACAATCTGCCGGCGAGCACCGCGAGTCTGAGCGAGAACG
>JBGPLS010000190.1:0-6006 GCA_041486565.1 Gemmatimonadaceae bacterium | reverse complement strand
CCGACGAAGGGGACGATCTCCACAACGTCTCCATTTGCGAGCGACTGCAGCGAGTCTGTCTCACGGTCGCGAAGAATCGTTAGGTTGTGCTCGACGACCACGAGGCGGGGATCGATGCTGAGCGACCCGAGGAGCTCCGCCAGGGTGCTATTCCGCGGAATCTCCCGCGGAGCCCCGTTCACCATCAGGGAGATGATCTCGCCTGCGTCCGGAGTCCCAATCATAGGCTGAAATATAGCGGGTGATTGGCGCACGAGCCGCCGCGTCGGGAGCGCCTGCGTGTGGTGTTTCTGCCGACGGCGAATCGGTCTTCGGCGCGTCTATTCGCCAATCCCAACCCGCGCCGCGAATGGTGGCGATTCCATAGGCGCCCGCTGCGCGTAGCGACGCGATGTGCTCCGGCCGAATGCCGCCGATGGCGATGACGGGAATTGTGACCACGCGCGCGACTTCCTCGACGAAGGAGATTCTCGCCCCCTCGCGACCGGCGTGGCTCGGCGTCTCGAACACAGTGCCGGCAACACACCAGGCAGCTCCCTCCGATTCGGCCGCGACCGCCTCGTCCACGCTGTGAATGCTGATGCCGATCGGAATCTCGGCGGCGACGGCGCGGGCTTCGGGAACGCGAAGCGAATGCGACGCGAGCTGAATGCCGTTGGCGCCGACCGCCGCGGCAACGTCCACGCGGTCGTTCACGATGACCCAGCACCCCGTCTCCTTCTGCCAGGCGACGAGAGCGGCAGCGAGATCGTGGAAACGACGGCTCGACGCCTGTGAGCTGCGAAGATGAATCGCGCCCAGCGGCCCGAGTGCGCGCATCACGCTCTCGGCAGCGGCGAGAAAACCCTTGCGTTGCAACGCCGCGCTGTTCGTCACCGCGTGAATGAACGGAAAGTCGCGCATCGCCGGTGCGGAAGTCGGGGCGGAGCGAGACGCCAACCCGTTACCCGCTAGCTTCCAAGCAGATCGCCGGCGGTTGCGCCGCGCCCGCGCAGCCATTCGGCAGCGGTCATTCGGCTCCTTCCGGCGGGCTGAACGTCGGTAATCCTGAGATTTCCTCGCCCGCAGGCGACGATGAGCTCGCCATTGCCCGGCAGAACCTGCCCGGGAACCCGGTTTGCCACGGCGTCGTCTGTCGCATCTCCGACGACGCGCGGACCGAACATTTTGACATCCACACCATTGCGGATCGTGAAAGCGCCCGGCTTGGGGTCGTACGCACGGATAAGTCGCGAAATCTCGAGGGCGTCGAGCTGCCAATCCACTTTCGCGTCATATCGCGTGACCTTCGGCGCGTACGACACTCCCGACTCATCCTGCGGCATCTCCACCGCCTGGCCGAGCGAGAGCAGAGTCAACGCCTCGACCAGTGTCAGGGCCCCGAGCTCGGAAAGGCGGAGCTGAAGCTCACCATAGGTCTCGTCGTCGAGGATCGGCGTCGATGCCTGGAGGATCACCGGTCCGGCGTCGAGCGCCGGCACCATTCGCATGATTGAGATCCCCGTTTCGCGGAGTCCCCAGCGGATTGCTGCCTGTATCGGTGCCGCCCCGCGGAGAGCCGGGAGCAGCGACGCATGGATGTTGAGCGTCCCCAGCCGCGGCAGCTCGATGATCTTCTTCGGCAGGATATGGCCGTAGGCAACGACGACCGAAATGTCCGGCGCGATCGTCGCAAGCATATCGGCGAACTCGGAATCACGCGGGGTCGCAGGCTGGAAGCAGGGAATCTTCTCCTCGATCGCGATCGCCTTCACCGGCGGCGCTACGGGCCGGCGCGATCTCCCTTGCGGCTTGTCGGGCTGCGTGACTACGCCCGCCACGTCGAACCCCTCGCCTATCAGTGCGCGCAGCGCAGGCGCGGCGAATTCGGGCGTCCCCCAGAAGAGGACGCGCATCTAGAGCTCGCCTTCGCTGTGGTGTGCGCCCCGTTTCTCGAAGATGACCTTGCGGACGTAGCCCGGATAGTCGCCCTTGACCTTCTCCCATTTTGCCAGCGCCGCTCGCCGCTTGAGGACGCTCAGGTAATCCACGAACAGCTTTCCGTGCAGATGGTCGATCTCGTGCTGGAGGCAGCGGGCGAGCAGCTCGGTACCTTCGACGTCGATCTCATGCCCGTTCTCGTCGAGCGCTCGAACGGTGACAACGCTCGAGCGCTCGACTTCGCCGAACACCTCGGGGATTGAAAGGCATCCCTCCTCACCGCGGATGCTCCCCTGGCTGGCCGTGATCTCGGGATTGATCAGCGCGTACTTCGCGCCCTCGACGTCCATTACAGTAATGCGCTCGTTCCGGCCCACCTGCGGCGCGGCGAGGCCGATGCCCTCAGCGGCGTACATCGTCTCGAACATGTCACTGATGAGAGCGCGGATCTCATCGGTCACGCTCTCGATTACCGCGGTCTCCTTGCGGAGCGCGGGGTCGCCGAGGACGCGGATGTCGAGAATGCTCACCCTTCGGCGGCGGTGGAAGTCTCCTGCCTGACGATGCGCGCGATTTTGCCGCGCTCGACCACCACCCGCGATTCGCCCGACTTGATCGTGATGCGATCCTCGAGAGGGACTGTCGTAGTCCCGTCGCCCTTTATCGTTTCGCGGACGTGGATGACCTCGCCGACCAGCCCGCCGGCGGTGACGATCTCGTCCCCGCGCTTCACGGCGCGAATGAGGGCCTCGTGTTCCTTCCGCTGCTTGGACTGCGGCCGGATGAGAATGAAATAGAAGATGGCGAAGATGGCGCCATACATGAAAATCGGTCCGAGCATCCCGTTTCCGGGCACCGCGAGCAAGGCGAGGTTTGCGTATGTGAGTGTCATTGGGTTGGTGCCTTCGAGTGATAGCGGGAGAGCCAATCGCGGCTCCACGCGTCCAGAGTGCCGCCGGCGATCTCGCGCCTGGCGGCGCGGGCCAGTGAGAGAAGGAAATGTACATTGTGCAAAGAGAGCAGGCGGAGGCCAAGAATCTCGTCGCTCACGAAGAGATGCCGAATGTAGGCGCGGGTGAAGCGCGCACACGCCGCGCAATCGCAGGCCTCGTCGAGCGGGAGAGGGTCGTTGCGATACTCGGCGCGCTTGATGTTGAGGCGGCCCACGCTCGTGAACGCGGCGCCATTTCGCCCCATCCGAGTCGGCGCCACGCAGTCGAAGAGGTCGACGCCGCGTCGGATTCCCTCGATCAGGTCCTCGGGGAAGCCTACACCCATGAGGTACCGCGGCCGATCACGGGGCAGCGACTCGTTCACCACGTCGATCATCTCGTACATCGCGGGCTTTTCTTCGCCCACCGACAGCCCGCCAACGCCGAACCCCCGCCAGTCGTGCATCCCGGTCAGCGCGCGAGCCCCCTCGCGCCGGAGGTGGGGATGAATGCCTCCCTGGAGTACCGGGAACAATGCCTGGACGTCTTCTCCAGAGTTGTCCGCCGGCGCGGATCTCTCAAATGCCGCCAGGCAGCGCGCCGCCCACCTGATGCTGCGCTCGCTCGCGTCGCGCGACGGTACCTCCTCGGACCGACCGGGAATGACGTGGTCGAACTGCATGATGACATCAGCGCCGAGGTTGCGCTCGATGGCGATGACCGTCTCGGGGGTGAAGAAGCGCCGCGAGCCGTCGATATGACTCTGGAACTCGACGCCCTCCTCGGTGACCGTGCGCAGCGTCGCCAGCGAGAAGACCTGGAATCCCCCGGAGTCGGTGATGATCGGCCTGTCCCAGCGCATGAACCGGTGGAGTCCTCCCATCTCCCGGACGATGTCGTCGCCCGGGCGGAGATGCAGGTGGTACGCGTTGGCGAGAATAATCGTCGCGCCCATCGCAGTGAGGTCCACGGGATCGAGGGCTTTGACGGTTGCCAGCGTTCCGACGGGCATGAAAGCCGGAGTCTCGACCCCACCGTGGGGTGTGGCGAACAAGCCGGTGCGGGCCGCACCCTGCTCGGACTGAATCGTGAAAGAGAAGCTCGTCACGGCTAGATGATCGCCATTGCGTCGCCGTAGGAATAGAACCGGTACCCGCTCTCGATGGCTTCCCGATAGGCGCGCATGGTGAGATCGTAGCCGGCGAACGCGGCGACGAGCATGATGAGAGTAGACCTCGGCAGGTGGAAGTTGGTGAGGATGTGCTGCACGGCGCGAAACTCGTAGGGAGGGCGGATGAAAATCCGTGTGTCGCCGCTCTTTGGCGCGAAGCGTCCGTCGCCCGCTACGACACTCTCGAGCACTCGAACCGACGTCGTTCCCACCGCCCAGATGCTGCCGCCGCTCCTGCGCACATCGTTGAGCGTCGCCGCCGCCTCTGCCGGAAAGGTATAACTCTCCTCGTGCATGACATGTTCGGCGGGATCTTCAACTTCCACCGGCTTGAATGTCCCCGCGCCGACATGGAGCACGACGTCGGCGCGACGCACGCCGCGACGAGCGAGATCGTCGAGCAACTCGGCGGTGAAGTGAAGACCTGCCGTAGGCGCGGCGACGGATCCGGATTCGCGCGCGTACACGGTCTGGTAGCGCTCCGCGTCCGCTTCCTCGTCGGGGCGCTCGATGTAAGGCGGAAGCGGCACGTGACCGTATCGCTCGATAGCCGCTTCGAGTGGCAAGGTAGACCGCAGACGCACGATGCGCGTTCGCCGCTCCGTCGCTTCGAGGATCTCGACTTCGAGATCGGGACTCACGTGCACATGTCGTCCTGGCTTGAGCTTGCCACCCGGATGAACCATCGCCTCGTAGCGGTCGTCACCGAGAGGTTTGAGGAGGAGTATCTCGGCGGGCGCGCCGGAGTCGCGGGTGCCGAGGAGTCGCGCGCGATAGACGCGAGTGGTGTTGAGGACGATCGCGCCGCCAGGCGGAATGAGCCCGGGGAGATCACGGAAAGTCCGGTGCTCGATCGTGCCCGACTGGCGATTGACGACCATCAATCTGCTCGTGTCGCGCCGCGCGGCCGGTGTTTGCGCGATGCGATCGGACGGAAGGTCGTAGTCGTAGTCGGAGGTGCGGGATCCGTCAGGGGGCAAGGTGTCGATTGATAGGTAGACGTTCAAGCAAAGAACAGCGTGCTGCCGGCTGACGGCCTTCCGGCTGACGGCCGTTGGCTGCGTGGTGAAGAGGAAAGATGACGGGGACGACGATTGTCGATGTGATAGTCAGGCATGGGCGATTTCAAGAAGCTCGATGTGTGGCGGAAGGCGCATGAACTGGCGTTGCAAGCCCACCGCGTGGCGACGCGAATCCGTGGCGCTCAGTATTTGTCGTTGCGCAGCCAGATCATCCGCGCAGCGATGTCAATTCCCGCGAACATTGTCGAAGGCAGAGCAAGAAAGAGCGAGCGCGACTTCAGTCGATTCCTCGGGTACGCGCTCGCCTCCACGTCGGAGCTCGAATATCATTTGATCGTTGCGCGCGACATATGCGTGGTTTCAGAGGAGGAATTTCAATTACTACTAGTCAGGCTGCTTCAAGTGCGAAAAATGCTCCACGGACTGCTCAATTGCCTCTCGACGACACCGTCGGCCAAGGCCTGACGCGCGCCCGCACTCCGTTCGCCTCCCGAAATCTGCGAATAGCCGTCAGCCAGAAGGCCATCAGCCGGCAGCCCGTCGTTCCTTTCCCTCCGCTCTCTGCAGAATCAGGAAGAACTAGAAGAGCGTCTGCTGCGGCGTAGCAGGTTGAACGTACCCGAAGTGCCGGTATGCCTGTGCGGTCGCCATCCGCCCCCGCGGCGTCCGTTGCAGAAACCCATTCTGCACGAGGAAGGGCTCGTACACCTCTTCGATGGTCCCCGAGTCTTCGCCGACCGCTGCGGCGATCGTGTTCACGCCCACCGGGCCACCGTCAAACTTCTCGATGATTGTCTTGAGAATCCGCGCATCCATGTCGTCGAGGCCGAACTGATCAACATCAAGAAGCTGTAGCGCTTCTTTGGCGATCTCGCGCGTGATCAGCCCGCCGTGCTTCACCTGGGCGAAGTCGCGAATGCGCCGCAACAGCCTGTTCGCCACTCGCGGCGTCCCGCGGGAT
>JBGPLS010000189.1:0-6007 GCA_041486565.1 Gemmatimonadaceae bacterium | reverse complement strand
TCTCGGCATTTGTCGACAACGCCTCGCTCTACGAGCAGCTCGTCCGGGGTTCTGGCAACGCCGATGCATCAGCGCTCGCGGGTAGAGCGCTGATCAACACCGCGCGGCGGGTAGATTCTGCGATGCAGCAGGCTCGCCCATCGTCGATGGTTCAGAACTCGTGGGCATCGATGCGGCGCCAGCTCGCGGCGATCGATCCGACTTACGCCAGCAGTTATTGATCAGCTGGCTGGCTTTGAAAAGCCGGCCGCGCCGCTCGCCGATTAATGGCGGGCGGCGCGCTTTTATTGTCGTGTGGGATCTGCCGGTCAGGTGTTCGCTCCATGCGCTAATGGCAATACTGCCATTAGGCGGTCCGGATCACGTACTAGTCCATCGCGGCGAGCGATGCCTGGACAAACGCTTCGACCGCCGGCGGCCCCGACCCCGCTCCTTCGTCGTGCTTGAAGTAGATGTACGCCTCGTTCCACTTCTGCGCGACAACGCATTTCGCCCACTCGACAAGATCCGCTTCGGAATAATCGAGGCGATGTAATCGCAGATACCCCCATGTCGCGGTGCAGACGACAGGGCATTTCAGCTCGGCCTGCTCCGAAATGCACATCGCGATGTCCCGCTCGCGAAGCGTAGAGAAGACGTCTTCGTCCCACCAGCTCTCGTGCCTGAATTCAAATGTGTAGCGTCGATCGTCAGGCAAGTATCCCAGGAATCCCTGCAGCCTCGGCAGATCCTTCCTGAGGTTCGGGGGAAGCTGAAAAAGAATCGGACCCAACCTGGGCCCGAGGACTGCGGTGTTCTTCAGGAGAAACTGGACGAGCGACTCCGACTCTGCCTTGAGCCGGGTATGATGCGTGATCCGCTGGCTCGCCTTGAGCGAGAAGGTGAACTTCTCGGGCACCTGCGACGCCCACTCGAGCAGCACGTGCTCCTTGGGCAGGCGATAGAAGGTGTTGTTAATCTCGATCGTCGGGAACTTCGTTGCGTAAAAGCCGAGCAGCTGATCCGACTTGAGGTCAGCGGGATAGAAACTTCCCTTCCATTCCTTGAACGAGTAGCCGCTCGTCCCGGCGAGCAGCTTCACGAAGCTTTCTGCTTCTTCGTCTTCGTTTCTTCGGGAGTGGTCCTGGCGAGACTCGCCTTCAGCGCTTCCATCAGGTCGATGATCTTGTCGCCGCCACCGGCCGACGCCGGCTCGGACGTGATCTCCTGCCCTTCCACCTTCCGCTGAATCGTCTCCAGCACGCGCTCGCGCACGGTGTCCTTGTACTTGCTGGGCTCGAACTCTTCGCTCGACGTCTGATCGATCAGCATCAGCGCCAGCTTGAGCTCGGCGTCCTTCACATCGCCTTCGGGGATCGTCACCTCCGTGGTCGGCCGCACTTCGTCCGCGTAGTGGAGCTGCTCCATCACCAGCACACCATTCAACGGACGAAGGAGAACGAGATTCTGCTGTCCGCGCGCTGCGTACTGGCCGAGTGCGGCCTTTCCGCTCTCCTTGAGGGCAGCGCAGAGAAGACGGTATGCGCGGTCCCCGCCCTTGTCGGGGCCGAGGTAGTAGACCTTGTCCAGATACTCGCGATCCACTTTGGCGAGCGGGACGAACTCGATGACGTCGATCGTGCCCGTCGCCTTCTCCTCGAGCGCCTTCAGCTCTTCCGGGGTGAGGACGACATACTGGTCCTTGGCGAACTCGTATCCCTTGACCGTATCGTCGCGCGTCACCACTTCATTGTCCTTGGGGCAGATGTACTGCTGCTTGAGGCGCGAGCTGCACTTCTTGTGCAGCATGTTGAACGACACGCTCGCCTTCGACTCGGAGGACGAGTAGACGTTGACGGGGACCGAGACGAGGCCGAACGAGATCGTGGCGGTAGCGATTGATCGGGCTGGCATGGCGCGAAGGGTTGGAGGTCAGCCATTATGGGCAGCGGGCAGCGATCTTGTTACTTAAAGTCCGGATCCGCCAGTCCGCAAGGTCACCCCTTTAGTCGCTTCATTGCCCGCAGAATCGCCACATCGTCCCTGTCTTTCGACCGTCCCGCGTGGGTCAGCGTCGCGCGAACGTTGCGAAAGGAGCTGTATGAGCTGTGACCAGGGGATGGCGACACCGCATTCAGTCATCGAGACCGAAGCAGATATATTCGCTTTCGGTAGCCGGTGGGAGTACGGATTGAATCTGATGCGACTTCGCCTACTACAGTCACTAATGCCTGTCCGCCGCTTACGGATGAGCAGTCGCTTGGGGCTTCCCCGACCACGTAGACAGCTGCTTGCTTTCCAACAAGCAGCCAATCACTCCTGGATACCGGGGGTGGCTCGACGCTCCCGAGGTAGCCGCCGCACTTACCTTCGACTGCCACAATGTGCCCAGATAAACTGAGAGAGGCTATCAATTCTTCAGGGGAGATTGTCTTTCTCGTATTTCCAGCACTGGGAACGGCAGGCTTTGAAGTCTTCCCGGTCGACGGTACCCGCCCGCTTCGGTGCTGCACGTCACTATCCGCTATTACTGCGTTGTGTTTTCCAGTATCGCGTGTACCTGGCGCTGCTTCGACGGGCACGGTAGCATCGGCAGGTAAAGACTTCTGACCAGGCGAACATCCGGCACCGATCAGCAAAGCCAGAACGGCCCGTGCTCTAGACGTAATCATTGGCGCTCTCGGCGTGATGGCGCTCGCAACTCCCCCAACGGAGGCGACCCTGAAACAGAGGCGTGCACACCGTTCTTGGCTCGCTTCTGCTGCAACACGCCAAACACCTTCTGGAGCTGCAACGGCGACACGGAATTACCGGGCTGCGCTTCGGCACTGACGAATTGTCTGATTGATTCCCCGTCTCCGGAAAGTGTCGGTGCCAGAATCGTGGAGGTTGCGTTCGCAACTTCCACCGAGGCGCTTTGCGCCGGGCCAACATCGAGAAAGGCCGCGTACCGCAAATCCGTGTAGGCGCCTGCTTCGACGTTTGCAAAAGTTGCAGCGGGGTCTTTCGTCCATGAGGTCTGCAGGGACAATCGAGGGAAAGGTGCACTATAGAGGGACGTAAAGGGTCCACTGTATCCGCGCCTGTACTCGACGTCGAAGATGGGCCGTGTGTTCGCGGTGTCCTGGTAAAGACTTGCGTAGATCTTGTATCTCCCTGCCTGAACGAACCGGTTCATCAGATAGCCTTCGTAGTATGTCCTCGCTGCCTCCGAATCAGCTGTGAGGTGGCCGTTGGGAGTGACGGTGCCGATGAAAGGGATAAAGACGTTTCCATCCGGCTCAAGAACCCAGATGTCTACATCGGAATGCTTTGCGAATGACAGAGAATCCCAGACGAGATACAGTTCCCACGGGCTGGATCCGAGATCCACCTGCACGGCTTGTACGCTTCCGACATAGGCTTTCAGGAAGTCGGTCCACGGCCGTGCCGGGTAGTTCAGGAGATACTCCGCCAGCGTACGGTTGCCACCCTGCGACATCGCGTCATTGCCGATCCCAGTAGGCAGCACGATGTGGAGGCCTGACGAACGCTCGACCCGTGTTGCGTACGCGTAGGATCCGTTTCGTGCCTTCGAGGAAATCAGAAAGGTGGACGCCGTCATCGCCTCCCTTACGGCATTGATTTGCTGCCTTACTATTGCGTCAGTCACGCGGATGTACATCGAATCAAGAGCGTTGACCAGGTCCTTGTTGACGGGAAGCTCATACCTCTGGCTGACCGCTGCCGCTGATCTGATCGCCGCTGACATAGCGTTGACGTTCGTGCGCAACGATGTCGCAAGGTTGTCCAGCGCATTCCGGAACTGTGTATAGCCAGTCATGTCGAAAGCAGATTTTGTTGTCGACGACCTCTGCCCTGCGTAGCTCGCGTCATATTCCTCGACAATGGCTCTAGCGAGTGCTCGTCCGCCCATCGACGGGTTGGCATAGAGCCTGGTCAACACTCGCGAGTAGGGATCTCCGGCGCTTGGCTCATTTGCTTGTGAGAAAACCGCGAAAGACGCGAGCCCGCGTATCGTTTCCAGCGTTTCGTAGCCACCCATCTGACACATGTCGAAGTTGAGCACGTCGAGTACGCCCGTACCGTTCAAGCCGGCGTTCAACTCCCTCTGATTCATGAGTCTGCCGGGAGCAGACGTTTCATCTTCGATCAAGCCGCCCGATCCATCACCGTGGTTCCAGAGCACCAGGGCGTATCGTTCAGCCGGATACGCCGCCCGGGCCCAGGTGACGAATTCCCTGAGCTGCACGGGATCGGTCATGTTCCGGTTGCCGATGTCGGTAACGCTGCCGTTCGGACCCGGTACTGATGAAGCTGCCAGCGGGATCGAGCCGCCAAAGGCATATCGAAATGTGTTGAAGTTGGAGAGGTGCGCCGCGCTAGCTCCCATCCCGACACGTCCAAATTGGGCAGCGCTGAACTCTCCTTGAATTACGACCTGAACTTCGGGATTTGCGGCGAGGAATTCCATCTCATCGAGATCGGCGACACCATCCAGCGCGAGATTGTTATCCGCTGCAAGAAAGACCATGAAGGTCCACCGCGGCGGACGCGCTGTCGCAACAATTTCGGAGGTGGGATTTGTGCCGCCCGAAACGGCGACCGCCACGATGTTTTGTCCGGGAGCATTTCCGAGAGTCCAGCTTCCCAGTGTCGCGATTCCGGAACTGTTTGTTACCGTCGAGCCGCCGGTCAACATCCCTCCTCCTGTTTTTACGGAGAAGGTGACGGGGACGCCACTCATTGGCTGGCCGTCCTGGTCTCCTACGACGATAGCTGGCGCGACAGGAACAAGAGTGCCAATACGCGCCGTTTGATCATTACCGGCGACTACCGTCATCGACGTCACTCTGGGTTGCCCAGCCTGGTTGCCACCAGGCCCTGAAGTCTTGTCGCCCGCACTGCAGGCAGCTACGGCAAAGATCACCCACAGGCGAGCGCTTCCACGCATCGAATCTCTCTGGTTAGGAAACGAAGATGATCTTATACGGACCACTTCCACGCGCCTTAGACGCTTACGTTCTCTGGTCGTCACGGGAGCCGCCTGACTGTGCCCCGGAAGCTTGGGCAGCTTTTGGATGCGAGGGGAATCCGGATGAGTTGACATCGATCCGAACCGACCGTATGGAGGACATAATGCAAATCACCCAACTCTCTTTCGGCCCCTGATGGCAAGCGTCAGCTGCTGAGACACACGCTCGCCACAATTGCGTACAGAGGCCGGAAGGCGCTAGCCGACGCGCATGATGGTTCGCCGAACTTCGCATCAACGAGAGTAGTCGCACACCGGGTGAGATTCTCGCCCACATCTGCGATCTCTTCAATTGGGCGAACTGGCTAGTGAACGGCGAGCATGCGAATTTCGAACGTCCTCAAGCATCTATGGCGGAAGGTTGAGGTGCGGCCACCTATTTCTTGCGAGTACGACTCAATCCGCCTAATCCGCCGAATCCGGATACTCTTCAGCCATTGATGCCAGTCGAAGCGGGCTGCAGTACTCCGAATGGCCGGATGACACCCCTCAAACTACAATTGAGTTGTGCCTGACCAACCCGACCTCGGGGCCCACGACGCCGACAACCTGGCTACTTATCGCGCGAAGCGGTCGCCCGATCGATCGCCCGAGCCCGTGGGCTCCGTCTCGCCGGTCCAGGGCAACCTCTTCGTCGTTCACAAGCACGCCGCTCGCCAGCTCCACTTCGATCTCCGGCTCGAGATGGATGGCGTTCTCAGGTCGTGGGCCGTGCCGAAGGGCCCTTCATATGACATGGCCGACAAGCGGCTCGCCGTGAAAGTCGAGGACCATCCGCTCGAGTACGGCGACTTCGAGGGAATCATCCCCGCGGGAAACTACGGCGCCGGCGGGGTGATCGTCTGGGACCGTGGCGAGTGGGTGCCGCTCGAGGATTGGCGCACGGGGCTCGAGAAGGGGAAGCTCCTCTTCGAGCTCAAGGGCTACAAGCTCCACGGAAAGTGGACGCTCGTGAAAATCAAAAAGAGCGAGAGGGACTGGCTCCTCATCAAG
>JBGPLS010000188.1:0-6066 GCA_041486565.1 Gemmatimonadaceae bacterium | reverse complement strand
CGCTCGTGCTCGCGCTACTCGCGGTGCTCTCGCCTGGCAACTTCGTGCCGGGCTCGGACTTCGCGAAGGGATTCGGGCCCGTGCTCGTTGGAGTGATCGTAATGGCCATCGGTCTCTCGCTCGGTGGTCCCACCGGCTACGCGATCAACCCCGCGCGCGACCTCGGGCCACGCATCGCACACGCCGTGCTCCCCATTGCCGGCAAGGGAAGCTCCGACTGGGGCTACGCGTGGATTCCGATCGTCGGTCCAATTGTAGGCGGCGTGCTCGGCGCGCTGGTCTATCAGCTCGTGTGGAAGTAATGAAGTACATCCTCGCTCTCGACCAGGGCACTACGAGCTCCCGTGCGATCGTCTTCAATCACGCCGGTTCCATCGTCGCCGTCGCGCAGAAGGAGTTCCGACAGATTTTCCCCAAACCAGGCTGGGTGGAGCACGACCCGCGCGACATCTGGTCCACTCAAGCGGGCGTGGCGGCGGAGGCACTCACCAAGGCAAATGTCAGCGCGGCTGACGTCGCCGCCATCGGAATCACCAACCAGCGCGAGACCACCGTCGTCTGGGATCGCACCACGGGACAGCCGATCATGAACGCGATCGTCTGGCAGGATCGCCGCACCGCGAACATCTGCGATCGCCTGAGAGCGCGGAAGCTGGATCGTGTGATCCGACGCAAGACGGGCCTCGTTATCGACGCGTACTTCTCCGCCACGAAGGTGCAGTGGATCCTGCAAAACGTGAAAGGCGCACGCGCCAGAGCCAGGGCGGGTGAGCTCGCATTCGGCACGGTTGACTCCTGGCTCGTCTGGAATCTGACCGGGGGCAAGGTGCACGTCACCGACGCGAGCAACGCCTCGCGCACAATGTTGTTCGACATCACGAAGGGCGACTGGGACGACGAGCTGCTGAAGCTCTTCGACGTCCCGCGCTCGATGCTGCCGGAGGTGTGCTCCTCGAGCGAGGTATACGGCGTGACCACCTTGCTCGGGTCCCCCATCCCGATCGCCGGCATCGCGGGAGACCAGCAGGCGGCGCTCTTCGGCCAGGCGTGCACGAAGCCCGGTATGGCGAAGAACACCTACGGCACCGGCTGCTTCATGCTGATGAACACGGGCACAAAGCGGATCGAATCGAAGAACAACTTGCTCACGACTGTTGCATGGCGCATCGGTGGCCGCACCGACTACGCGCTCGAGGGAAGCATCTTTATCGCGGGGGCCGTGGTGCAATGGCTCCGAGACGGTCTCGAGTTCTTCCGTTCAGCGGCGGAAGTTGAGGAGCTCGCCGCCAGGGTGAGCGATACCGGCGGCGTCTATCTCGTGCCGGCCTTCGCTGGACTCGGCGCGCCGCACTGGGATCAGTACGCGCGCGGGACGATCGTCGGACTGACACGCGGTACGACAAAGGCACACATCGCTCTTGCCGCGCTCGAGGGGATCGTACTCCAGGTGATGGACGTCCTGAGGGCGATGGAAGCCGATGCCGGCATCAAGCTGAGGGAGCTTCGCGTCGACGGCGGAGCGAGCGCGAACGACCTGCTCATGCAATTGCAGGCCGACCTGCTGAATGTCCCCGTCGTCCGACCGAAGGTCGCTGAGACGACGGCGCTCGGCGCCGCGTATCTCGCGGGATTAGCCGTCGGGTACTGGAAGAGTCAAGCGGACATCGCACGGCAGTGGCAGGCCGACAAGCGCTTCACCCCCGCCATGAAGCCAGCCGCACGAAACCGAATCGCGAAAGGATGGGCGCGGGCACTAGGCCGGGCAAAGGCGTGGGAGGAGTCGTAGAAGTCGCGATCCATTCGAAGGGAAGACATGGCAATACATGTGATGGAGGCGAAGCCAACGGTCTTCGAGATCTACAACATCATTGAAGGTCACGCCGCAACGGTCTTACCGTGCTTGCACCAGAACTTCAACGTTAGCTGGACCAGCTAGTAACGCTTGACGTTATTAACGCAATGCGTTATTGTTCCCTGTGATCAAGAGCTTCGCCGATCGCCATACAAAGCGGCTCTTTAATCGAGAGCCCGTAAGGCGATTCCCCGCGAATCTGCTTCGAGTAATGCTGCGGAAGCTGGTTGCCCTTGACGCGGCTGACACGCTTGACGATTTACAGATACCGCCTGGCAACAG
Organism: Gemmatimonadaceae bacterium; assembly: GCA_041486565.1. Lineage (GTDB taxonomy): Bacteria > Gemmatimonadota > Gemmatimonadetes > Gemmatimonadales > Gemmatimonadaceae > UBA4720. The sequence continues at coordinate 3,932 of JBGPLS010000188.1, read as the reverse complement.
ACTTGAGAAACTCAAAGGGAAGCGAAGCGGGCAACACTGCATTCGCGTGAACGATCAGTGGCGCGTGTGCTTTCACTGGAAAGACGGGGACGCTCATGACGTCCAGATCGTAGACTATCATTGAGAAAGAATTATGACCAATCGCAAACTGGCGCCTATTCATCCGGGAGAGGTACTGCTCGAGGATTTCCTCGATCCGATGGGAATTTCCCAGTACCGGCTGTCACACGATATCAGTGTTCCAGCCAGGCGCATAAATGAGATCGTTCACGGAACGCGCCGGATTACGGCAGATACCGCGCTTCGCTTGGCGCGCTATTTCGGAACTACGGGCCGTTTCTGGCTGAACCTCCAATCGCGATACGACCTGGAAGAGCAGAAGGATATCCTTGGCGATCGCCTTAGAAAGGAAGTTCGGGTTCTTGCCGCGGCCAGCTAACGAACGTTGCGCTGACGCCTTCGCCAAGCGCGCCTTCCGATTCTATACGTCGTTGGCGTCGCCACGCGTCCCGCGGGGCGTCGAGGTAATGAATCCCTACGTGGACGCGCACATCCAGCGCTACGTTCGCGCATTTCTCGACCGGTACTTCTCGGATAACCGCGAGCGCACGCTGATCCTCGGCATCAACCCTGGTCGCTTCGGTGCCGGAATCACCGGCGTGACTTTTACTGATCCTGTTGCGCTCGCCGACGAATGCGGAATTTCCAATGAGCTGCCGCGCAAGCGCGAGCTGTCGTCCGTCTTCATTTACTCCGTCATCAACCACCTCGGCGGACCGGCAGCTTTCTTCAGGAGGTTCTTTCTATCGGCCGTGTGCCCGCTCGGATTCACGCGCCGCGGAATCAATCTGAACTACTACGATGACCGAAAGCTCGAGCGCGCGGTCACTCCGCTCATTGCGTCATCAATTGAAGCGCAGATCGGGCTCGGGTGCGGGCGCGACCGCGTCATCGTGCTCGGTAGCAGTCAAAATGCCAGGTTCTTGAAGCGGCTCAACGATGAGCACCGGTGGTTCGCGTCGGTTCAGACGCTGGATCATCCACGTTTCATCCTGCAATACCGTCGAAAACAAGTCGACAGCTACATCAGGAATTACGAGGACGTCCTGGCAGCGGTGTAGCAAGCATACTGGTCGCGAAATTGGGGTATTGCAACCAGGTGGTGGCCCCTGCATTTTTTTGCGATCCTTCTTGGCGGAGACAGAAATGGTCCAGACGCGCGCTTCCCTCGGTGTACTGTCGCTCCTGCTGATGCTCGCATGCTCCCCCTCGGCGCCCGCTACCAGCACGACCGACACAGCGGCCGGAAAGACGGTCGACACAGCCGCCGACAAAGCGGCAATCGCCAAGGCACATGACGTCGTCGAAGGAGCTTACCGTACGAGCGACTGCAATGCGATGGTCAGTGTGGCTGCGAATGATGCAGTGTTCGAACCACCCAACACGCCGTCGGCAAAGGGGATCGATGGCATTCGCGCGTGGTGCCAACCGCTGTTCACGCAGATGAAGACCAAGTCGCTTACGGTCTCGAACAAGGAGATCGACGTATCGGGAGACCTCGCCGTCGACCGCGGCGACTACGACTGGACCCTCACGCCGGCTAAGGGCGGCGCCGACATGCGGAGCGTGGGACGGTATGTGACGGTCTGGCACCGTCAGACCGATGGATCGTGGAAGACGACCCAGCTGATCTGGAACAGCTCTGAACCAGCGCCGCATTCATGATGCAAAAGGCGCCGCTGGTGATATAACGGCGCGAGCCAGCGTGAGACACGGGGGCCCGGTCGAGCCCCCGTGTTTGGCGATGGTACCTGGATCGGAGGCAGACAGAGCTATCGGCGCGCGATCGCTCGCGGAGTCACGACGAGGCCCAGCGGCACGGCTCGCCAGTTTGTCCACCGCAGAAGTTTCCCATCCTCATTGCGTACGGCGAGCTGACTCTGGTCGGGTTCGGAGTGCTGTCCAACAAGTAAACGGCGGAGCTCTCCTGTGCCTTTCGGACGTTTGATCCTGCTCGCCGCAGCGCGAAGCCGGAAGCTCAACGATTTCGCTCTTCGGAGCGCATTCGTGAAGCGGGCGACGCGCAGGTTCATGCCGGGCGAGCACGCTGATGACGCGCTGGAAGCGGGTGCCGCCATCGCCGCGAACGGCCGCGGGCTCATCTTCACGCAGCTCGGCGAAGCGATCACCAGTGCAGAGGCCGCGGTCGCGGTGCGCGAACACTACCTCCGACTCTTCGATCAGATTCGCGCACTGGGTCTTCCCGCACAGGTCAGCGTCAAGCCGACGCAGCTCGGCCTCGACCTCTCTTTCGCTGAATGCGAGCGCAATCTGCTGGCGCTGGCGGCAAGGGCGGAGGACACTGGTTCAGCGCTCTGGCTCGACATGGAAGACTCGAGTTACGTGGACCGAACGCTCGATCTCTACGTCGCACTGAAAAGAAATCATCCTTCTACCGGCATCGCGCTTCAGGCGTATCTGCATCGCACGCCTGAGGATCTTTCACGGCTGATGCCGCTCGAGCCGGTGATCCGACTCGTGAAGGGAGCATACGACGAGCCCAGGGCAGTGGCGTTCGAGAAGAAGAGCGATACCGACCGCGCGTACTACACGCTCGCGTCACAAATGCTGGACGTAGCGCGTACGGGCGCCTGCTCCCCCGTTTTCGGTACGCACGATCTCGCGCTGCTCGCCCGCATCGGCGAGCGAGCGGCGGCGTCAGGCGTTGGAAAAGACAATTATCAGATCCACATGCTGTACGGGATCCGCGACTCCGCCCAGAGCCGCCTCGTCGCTGACGGCCACGTCGTGAAGACACTGATCAGTTATGGAGCGGCATGGTATCGCTGGTACATGCGGCGCCTGGCCGAGCGTCCCGCCAATATCTTGTTCGTCGTCAAGTCGTTGTTCGCGTGAGGTCGGCTTAGGGGGTGATATGACATCCACAGCTTCGACGATGCATCGACTCGCGTTATTCATAGTAGCATGCTTGTTGGCGGGGCTCGGCGCTGCGTTGGGCTCGATCATTGGCCACGCTGCAGGACCGCGCGGACTGATGGCCGGCGGCGTCGTTGGAGGACTACTCGGCGCCGTGGCGAGCGCTTTCGTCGCGCGCGGACGCGGATGGATTCGTGCGCCGCGGGCCCGCATGACCGCCATCGGCGCCTCTATTGGATTTCTCGCTGCGGCTGCAATCGCTACCCAAACACTCAACAGTCCCGTAGGTCCGGTGTTGAGCATACTCCTCGTAGGGTTCGGTGCAGTGCTCGGCGCGGGTCAACATCGCGACCACGTCACGTAACGCGCGACCGATCTGTGGCCAGAGGAGCTTGACGCAGTCGTCGCGGCGCCGGCGCAGCTCAGCCAGAAGGTCGCACAAGTCAGGGATTCTCCCAATGCGACTTCCTCCCGGTGCGTATACACTCCATGCGCCCGAACTCGGGCGACAGAAGTCATGCCACGCAGGTTCGAACCCCCGTTGCGGGAGGACACCATGGCAGATAATCGATCAGGCACCGGACTGCAGACCCTGTTTGCGATATTCCTTGGCCTGATGGTGACGGCGTTTGTAGGCGTGGGAGTCTACACGTTCTACCCATCGCCCGATGCGCACTACAGAGATCGAATCGTAAGCCTCGACCGCCAGCAGCAGGCAATCAGGAATTCCCGGCCCGAAGCTGCGCTGACACCTGCCGATCGCGCCCAGATCCAGAAGGTCACCGATGAGCGGAACAGGGTACAGGACGCGAGCCGCGCAGCAACTGAGGCGTGGGGCGGGCGCACGAGCATCATCCTGGTCGCGCTGGCCACGCTTGCGATGGCGATTTCCCTCACAGCCGCCGCGCAGCTGCCAGTGATCAGCAACGGTCTCCTGATGGGCGGAGTCTTCACGATGCTCTACGGTGTCGGCTGGGTTATCGTTTCCGGCACAT
>JBGPLS010000187.1:0-6067 GCA_041486565.1 Gemmatimonadaceae bacterium | reverse complement strand
TATCGCGCGAAACCGTCCCGGTTTCTGCGCACCTTGTGGGCGATCAATCCGGCGAGCTGGATTATTGGCTTGATGTCTTGGACGAATCGTCGGTCGTCGTCAGTTACATAGATGTTCTTCGTATGAGATCGGATCATTGATCGTTTCACGACGCGTAAGGATTCCAGATCGGTTACGGATTCTAGGAATGCCAGCTCCAACCTAGAGTTTCGTGTGTAGTCATGTTCCGCGGGATACGGTGGGGAGCATATGACCGCGTCAGCCTTCTCTGCATTGGCGTTCTGCATGACGGACCTGACTTCGCGCGCATCGCCTTGAAGTACTCGGCCATGTCTCGACTTACGAGGGACGAGCGTCAAGTCTTTGGACATCATGGTGACTCTGCGGCGCCAAACTTCACCGGCATCCGTGATTTCGCGTATGGCACCGCAGTAGAGTTCCGGGCCATAACGAACATTCGAAAGATCCTGAACCACAGTTGAAAGCAGAGCAAGCTGCAAAGCCTCGCGATATCTCGTGTCAACGTGCACTGACGCGATCGCACCTTTAAGAGCGAGGGCGCGCCGCAAATTGCCTTTTCGAATCCAACCGCGACGTACAAAGCCGGAATCAACAATGTATCGATAGGTTGGGTCATCTAAAGGAAAGCGTAGTGAGGCAAGACGTCGTTCATACGATTTCAGGACCCGAGGGATTAGCTCGCTCAGCCTTTCTGGGCTCAAACGCCAATTGCTCTTTACCCTCGCCGCAAGTACAGCCGCCGGATTGGCATCAATTCCCGTCGGCTTCAGTCCTAGTTTGAGGGCTTCGACAAGAGTTGTCCCAGATCCGGCGAACGGATCAAGCAAATGCGCTCCGGGGGCAAGGTGCAAGTGCTCGATGAGCGCGGACACGAGATGCTCCGAGTACCCCCATACGAGCGGATACCACTGATGGATCTCCCCATTCTTGAAGCGATGCGAGTCGCGCGAGGATGTGGAACTCGTCTTACCCACTCCGAAAAGAACGAGAGCGAGATAATAGCATCGCCAGGCGAGAAATGCGATCGCTATTTGTCTCGTTGACCATTAGACTGTCCTTCCTCGATCCCGCTCGCTCTTCTTTTCCAAGCGAGCGAGGTCCGCAGCGACATCATTCGGAACCAGTCTTGGCACCGTCGAAAGGCCGGTGGAGAACAACTGGTGAATGGTCTGATGGTATGCGGATCCTCTTGCGCGGGAGACTCTCGCCGCGCGGGTCTTCGGTTTGGGTTCGATTCGTCGCAAATGCATCGCAACGTGAAGCATCGTGTAATGCCGATGTCTTTTTACCCGCTCGATTCCGAACCCCGGCATACCATGGTCCGAATCGATCTCCCAGCCCTCCGCAGAAACTGTCATCGCTAGTTGCTTAGAAATGCCGAGCCGCAAGTATTCCCTTCGATCACGCCGTCGAAGCGCAGCTGCGCTGTCTACAGCCACTCGGTTGCGAAGAGCAGCTTTGACATCTCCATACGAGCCCACATTCGAATCGATCCCGTTGTCTAGCAGACCCTCGTATTGGCCGTCAAGCCTTTCCAGCACATCTATTCGGGTGGTGTATAAGAGGCTGAAATCCTTGATCTCGTATTTTCTTCCATTTTCAGTACGCGGCTCGCGCTGCCAGGCTAAGATTCGGCGAAGCGCTTTGATCTTTCGTCCTGGAATGTCCTCCTTGTTCTTGAACGTATAATCGCACAGGTCGAGGTTGATAACATCGAAAGGAAACTGTGTCGTAAGCTCGTCCTTCAGTCTCGCGATGGTTAGTTTGGCCCGGCCCGCCGGCGTATCACTTGCGGTGCGAAGCGCCTCGTAAAACGCATCGTCTGCATCGTCTGCCTCGGCGATTTCGTGGAGTGGGGCATGATCCTTTGGGTCAAATAGGACGGTTTCAAAAAAATCGCCTGCAAAGCCGCGCGCACCAGGTATGGCGCGTAGTGTTTCGTTCACAAGCTCATCCCGCAGTGCTGCAAAGCAAACGTCAGGATACTCGCCTCGCGGCGCCTCCAAGATTCCCTCTTCCGAAAGCATCAATACGTCGATCGCATCTTCACCGCAAAAGGTTAGGTAACGGAGCGGCCGAACATTTCCGCCGCGCAACCGTACGCGTTCAAATTGCGCTCGACAAAATGGGAGCCACAAACGCGTCCGGACGAAATGTTTTTTTGGATCCTTCGCCAGTACGAATGTTGGAGCTGGCACTCCTACCAATTCCGCAGCAAGTCTCGCAGTAACACGACGAACCGATCACGCCGCGCGCGATCGTCCGTCTCGCGATTGGCCGCGTCATAAATCGCTATGATTGCTGCGCCAAGAGACCTATAGCTTTTGGCCGTGCCGCTAAGACCACCGGGGGATAGCAGGAGACGGACGCCGGATCGCGTCTCAGAAAGATCAACGCCGCCAGTCAGTTTATCGTCCGCTCCGTGTGAGCGCTTCTGTGTTATTACCAGTTCCTTGTCTATATAGTCCGACAAAACCGCGGTCAACGCAGTAAGCCGACCCTTCTCCGTCTCGCCGCGACGGGCTTTCGTTCGCACCTCGATTTGCTTGTACACGGCTGGGAAAACTTGCTTCTGCAACAGCAAATGGAGATCGCGTTGCAGAACTTGGAACGCCGCGGCATACCTATTGAAACTGTCGCGATCGACGTTGAGGGCATCTTCCAATCCCTCTTCCACGAACAATTCTGAAGTAATCCAGCGACTACGGGGGCCCTCATTGATGCGATAATCGAGAAAGCTCGGATCATAGAGGCCGACACCTACTTCTGAGATTCGCGCGAGTACACCCCGGAGCTCAGCGGGCCTAATCTGCTTACCCTCTTGAACCAAAACGTATCCGGAGTATGTCAGCTTTCGCTTCATGACGAGCCGCGTCGTTCGCTCGATCCGCCGGGAAGTAAAGCCCCCCCTGTTGTCGCGAGGTATGTAAGCCGGTTTACGGATTTCGAGGCCATCGACAAAGACGCTGAATCTGAACCGGGTTAGCCGTCGGTGGTGCTCCGCCACCACTCCGCGCGGCAGTGCGTACGCGCTGATATACGGTATCGGGACGAGGGCGCTAAGCTCCCAGAGCCACCGCCAATAGTCCCCAAGCTGCTGTACCGTCGCCGACGTAGCAGCGCGCTCCAAGAACGCCAACCACGATTCTGGAATCGGGTGGCGCTTCCGCCGGGCCCCCATGGCCTTTGCGGATGCCGGCGGTTCCCGGATGTCTTCATAAGTCTTCTGAAATGCGTAAGAGAACGTAGGAATCAGATCTTCGGACTCAATCAATGTCCCAAAACTCGGCAACGGTTCACCGTCGAACTCGGTGAATTCGTACTGTCCCACGACAACTTCTCGCCGGCGGCCACGCAACACTCGACCGATTCTGCTTTGCTTAACAACAGCCGCATCGTCCACGTCGATCTTCCGCCGCAACTCATCGTACAAGATGACTTGCGCCGCGAATGGGTCCCCGTTTTTCGGTCGCGACCGGATTCGAAAACTTCCGCAAATTTGGGCAATGCCAAGCAGCCCGATGCCGAGTCGCCCGATCGTTGGCCTGCCGTATTTCAGCTTCTTCGCATTTGGAGCCCGCTTTTCACTGTTGCCGAATCCCTTCATAAGATTCTGAAAGTCTTCTTTTGAAAAGCCATCACCGTTGTCCAAAACACTGATCCGATGAAACGTTGGTCGAGATGTGTCGATTCTGACTTCCGTAGCGTTTGCGTCCCACGCGTTGCTAACTAGTTCGCGGAGCGCACTCGCAGGGCTGCGATACAATCCACGGGTAAGGTGTCCCAGGGCTTTTTCGTGTACGACTATGTTCTCTAGCATGTGGGAGACCGGATACGCGTGATCAAGGATGGGTCAGCGTGTGATCATGAGAGCACGCTTGACTCTCGTGTTTATCCAAGAATCTGGGTGGGTATTTGAATTAGTGCCTCGGAGTATGTTCCAAACCCAGGGGGGCGGCAACCACACTGCTTAGGGATTGACGGTCCAAACGTCCATTGATCAGCCCGCTCGGCGACACTGTAGCGATTCGCATCTCACGCGCCCTCATCTGCCTAGCTCGGAGTGTGCCCGCCGAGAGGTAGGTACCCGAGGCTCGTTGGGAAGCTGAAATCAGGCGCGGAACGCGCTCGTTCGACCCTCTTGATATGTCACGCGGATACGATTTTCGTTCTGCACATCGCCCTACATCGGACAGCGTTGGAAGTGCATCTAGGCAACCTGCGGGGACCACTCGAATTCAGGGCGCACTTCATCGCAAGTTGCAAATCAGGCGCTCCTCTCTGTCCAAGCGCACCTGTCGCCTGGAGGCAAGCAGAACCGATGTCGCACAAAACCCATCGATGCCCCACTACGTTCGCTCCGTACGGCTTGAGCATCTCTCGATAGCCCACATCGAGTATTGGGACCGCTGCATTTCTGTAAACCACGAGCTCACACCGTTCCATTCCCATCGGTGGCTCGCGAGTTGGGCGTCGGCCTATCGTGCGAAGAGAAGAAGCCTTGTCTGGATGTCCGAAGATAAGGCCGGAAGTCCACTCGCGCTGTTACCACTGATGCGGTGGCGAGATACCTTGAAACGGCGCAATTATCTCGTCTATAGCTTCATACGGGTTCATTCACAGCCCGATCCGCGCCTAAGCTGGCGGCGCGCAGAGAGGTGATCGTGGACGACTATTGCGTCGTCGGTCGCAGGGACGCGGACACTGGCTGCTGAAGACGGCGGCCGGATTGCACCAAAGCCGTAGCTCAGAGCGTTAGCTGCTCCACAGACTCCCGATCTTTGTGGCTTGCTGTCGTTTGCAAATTCAATCTGACTCCGCTACTAGAGCAGCCGTGTCCAAGCGATCGTAGGTGGCCGTTTTTTTCCGCACCGGTGAAGGCCTATGATGCTACCTGGGGTTCCCTAGAAGCGTCTCTCATATTCGTCTGAGATCCTAACGAGAGCACTTCCGTAATCCAGCTGTGTCGCATTTTCATCTAGCCAATGAAAGGCAAAAGGTGGGCGATTTGTGGCGCGAAATTGAAGAATCACAAGCTCATCAAAATGCGGTCCGACGAACTGTGTAAGCCGGCGTACAATATCTGGCGCCTCTCGACTCGGCGGGCTCTTCGCGATGTGCTCTCGCGTTCCTTCATAGCCCGTATACTCGTCAGCGAAATTCACTCCAACAATGCCGACCTTGATTGCCAGATTACTTTGCCGCTGAAATGTCGCAGCCTGGTGGCTCAGATCACTCATCACCCTATCAATCTGTGCCGTCATCTTTGTTGCCACGATCTTAACTTCAGCGCCGATCTCGAGCTCGCCGTAGAATCGAATGCCGATTATCTGGTAACATACAACATCCGGGATTTTGTCGGTTCAGAGCAGTTCGGAGTCCGCATTGTCTCTCCCCGGGACTTCCTGGGGATTCTGCGCGTTCAGGAAGGGAGGAAACACGATGAGCACAATCAGTCTCAGGCTGCCGGAGTCGCTGCACAAGCAGGCCCGGGAGCTTGCAAAGCAGGAAGACATTTCGATCAAATCAGCTGATCTCGACAGCACTCGCAGAGAAGATGTCAGCGCTGATGACGAGCGATTACCTGAGAGACCAGGCTTCCCGGGGAGACCGACAGAAATTCTAGCGTGTTCTAAGGAAGGTACGATCGGGGGGCCGGGCTCCGGTTGAGGGAGACGAGCTGTAGCCCAGCCCTCCAGCTCTCAGACGATAGATCGGGGTCGAGTGTAAGTCAGTTCCGACTGCCGATTGACGCGGCTGGGCGAATCTCGTAGACTTAGTTCTGTTAACTTAGTCCTACGAGACGCCATGGTCACTGTCAACATTCACGAAGCAAAAACGCAGCTCTCCAAGCTGATCGCCCGGGCCGTCAAGGGCGAAGCATTCGTCATCGCCAAGGCGGGCAAGCCCCTGGTAAAAGTGGCGGCGCTGGATGCCCCCGCAACGCCGCAACGACTGGGCTTCCTGACGGGCGAGATCGCCGTACCCGATGACTTCGACCGCATGGGCGAGAGCGAGATTGCCGCCCTCTTCGGTGCCGAGGTGT
>JBGPLS010000186.1:0-6098 GCA_041486565.1 Gemmatimonadaceae bacterium | reverse complement strand
GACGCCCTCCGTGCCAGTGGTTATGCCTACGAACGACTGGACCAGCTCACCATGGAACTTCTTCTTGGAGTGAGGTAGCGTGGCAGGCTCGTTGTTCCTTGGTCTGGATATTGGAACCAGCGGGGTCAAGGCACTCCTCATAAACCAGGCGGGGGACGTCGAAGCGACGGCACTCACTCCGCTTTCGCTGTCGACTCCAAGGCCGGGGTGGGCCGAACAGGATCCCGAGGCGTGGTGGAGTGCGACCGTCGCATCGGTCAAGAGCCTGCTGGAACAAAAAAGCGACGCCCGTGTCGCGGCGATCGGAATTTCGGGACAGATGCACTCCTCCGTGTTCCTCGACAAGCATGGGAAGGTGATCCGACCAGCGCTGCTGTGGTGCGACGGGCGCACTACCGCGGAATGCAAGGAGATTACGAAACTCGCGGGAGGCGAATCGTTCCTGCGGGACTGGGTGAGCAATCCTGCTCTCGAAGGTTTTACTCTCCCAAAGATTCTCTGGCTGAGAAACCGGGAGCCCGCCGCATACGATCGACTCGCGACAGTGCTGCTCGCAAAGGATTTCATCCGCTTCCGGCTGACCGGGCGACTCGCCACCGAGCCTTCCGATGCATCTGGCACACTGATGTACGACCCCGCCCGAATGCGTTGGAGCAAGGAAATCCTGGCGGCAGTGGACGTGCCGATCACACTTCTCCCCGAGGTGGGCGGATCGGCCGAGATTCTCGGGCGCGTCACGCGCTCCGCTGCATCGGCCACCGGCTTGTCGGCTGAGATGCCGGTCGTCGGTGGGGGGGCGGACAATGCCTGCGGTGCGGCCGGAGTAGGCGTCATCGAGCCGGGCGAAGCCGTTGCGAGCTGGGGTACATCGGGGACCGTGCTCGCGCCGACGGCGCAGCCGATCGTCGATCCCGGGCTTCGCGCCCACACATTCTGTCATGTGGCTCCGGGCGTGTGGTATCTGATTGGCGTAGTGCTGTCTGCGGGTGGTGCCTTTGCCTGGTACCGGGACAACCTTGCACGCGAGCTTGCCGATGGAGAAGATCACAGCCGCGCTCATGTCGCGCTGAACGATGAAGCGGAAGCTATCCCACCCGGCGCGGAGGGAGTGACGTTTCTTCCCTATCTTCAGGGTGAGCGCACACCGCATCGGGACGCGTCCGCGCGCGGGGCGTTTCTGGGACTCAGCCTCGCACACACTCGCGCGCACATGACGCGCGCAGTGCTCGAGGGAATCTGCTTCGCCCTTCGGGACTCGTTGTCCATTCTTCATCAGCTCGGACTGGCGCCGAGTCACCTGCTTCTCACTGGCGGCGGCGCGCGGCACCCGTTCATCCGGCGTTTGCAGTCGGAGGTGTTCGGACTTCCGGTGAGCACCGTGACTCGTGAGGAAGGTCCCGCCTACGGCGCGGCGCTCCTTGCAGCGGTGGGAGCTGGTGCGTTCCCCAGTCTGGCCGCGGCAGTTCGCGCGACCCTGGCTCGAACTCCGCTCGAGAGCTCAGCGCCCGGCGCGCACGAACAATATCGCGAGCCATATGAACGGTTTCGCGCATCGTATCCGGCATCCGGGCGATATCAGCTTCAAGCAGGCAGCACAAAGTTAATGACGCAGGCGGCGGCGACTACCGAGAAAAAGCCTGACTCGCGCGGGGGAGCAATCGCCCGGGCGATGGCGACACGAGTTGCCCGCACGCAGGAGATCGGGCTCGTTCTGGTGGTGCTCGTCGTCATCGTCACGCTGGTTCTGCTGGCGGGGACACATGCTGATCGGCGCACCGGCGAGATGGTGAGCAATTTCTGGAACTCGAACACCCTCATCCAGACCGCCACCGATGCGAGCTTCTTCGCCATCATGGCGATCGGCGCGACGGTCGTCATCATTTCGGGCGGAATCGATCTCTCGGTGGGGTCCATCTATGCTCTCTCCGGAGTCGGCCTCGCGATGGCGATGCGCGCGCTCAATCTCCCCACGAGCGCGCCGACCGTCATCGTCGGTCTGATGGTATGCGCGGGGATCGGGCTGGCCTGTGGCATCGTCAACGGATTGCTGGTCTCCGGATTGCGCGTGCACCCGTTCATCATCACGCTTGGCACCATGTGGCTGCTGCGCGGAGTGGCGTTTGTTGCGACAAAGGCAGAAAGCATCCTGCTTCCCGAGTCGCTCACCCGCGCAGCAAAGGCTTCACTGGGGTTTGGTCCCGGACTGTATCCGATTCCAATGCTGTCGATGATCGCGCTCGCGATAGCCGGGACACTGTATCTCCAGCGCACCGTGATGGGCCGCCACGTCTTTGCATTCGGTGGTAATCTCGAGGCGAGCAGGTTCGCGGGGCTCAGCCTCAATCGCATCCAGATCGGCGTGTTCGCCGTGTCGGGGCTTACCGCGGGGCTCGCCGCCTTCCTTGGCGCGAGCTTCTACGGCTCGGCGTCGTCGGGGGATGGACAGGGATATGAGTTGTACGTGATTGCAGCCGCCGTCGTCGGTGGCGCGAGCCTCACCGGCGGCAAGGGAAGCGCACTCGGCGCTATGCTGGGAGCGCTCCTGATCGTTCTCATCCGGCAGTCAATTCGCACATTGCGCTTTGACCAGAACTATGAATGGATCATCGTCGGCTCGGTGATCATCATCGCGGTTGTGATCGATCAGTGGAGCTCGCGAGCAACCGCCCGAAGGCTGAGCAGCGCGCCAGTCACCAGTAGCACCGCAAATCAACCCGTCAAAGAGATCACTCAATGAACAGAATTTCTGCGCCAGTCTCCGTGCTCATGGCGTTGGCTCTTTCCGCCGCGGCATGCAGCAGCGACCGTCCGGCCGCAAAAGATTCGTCAACGTCGGCCGCATCGAGTAGCGCCGCTACCCGCGCTGGGGACAACGACATCAACATCGCGCTGATCGCGAAGAGCTCTACGAATCCGGTATTCCTCGCGGCTCGCACGGGCGCCGAAACGGCGGCACGCGAGCTTTCCGTCAACGGGCTCAAGGTTACCATCTCGTGGCTGACTCCGCCCCAGGAAGACGGCCAGCTCCAGGCGCAGCGGATTCAGCAGGCGGTGAACGATGGCGCCGACGCCGTGCTCATCTCCGCTTCGGACGCGGGCAAAGTGACCGGCGCGATCAACGACGCTGTGGATCGCGGTGTGGCGGTGATGACCTTCGACAGCGACGTCCCGCAGTCGAAGCGCTTCGCATACTACGGTCTGGACGACATCAAGACCGGCCACGCGGTGATGGCCGAGCTGGCCAAAGCGATGAATGAGAAGGGAGTGGTTGCGATTCTCGCCGGAAATCAGAACGCTCCCAATCTCCAGCACCGTGTGCAGGGAGTTCGCGAGGAGGCAGCAAAGTATCCCGGCATCCGAATCGTCAACGCCTTCAACCACATCGAGACACCCCAGGATGCCGCGGCGGAAGTGGTAAGGGTGAACAATGCGTATCCCGAGATCACAGGATGGGCGTTCATTGGCGGATGGCCGCTCTTCACGCAGTCTCTGCTCACCGACATCAATCCGGTGCGCATGAAAGTGGTTTCGGTGGACGGGCTGCCCGCAGAGCTTCCCTACGTGGAAAAGGGAATCGTTCCCGTTTTGCTCGCCCAGCCGGTCTATGACTGGGGCTACGTTGGTGTGAAGACCATCGTGGACAAGATCCATTTCGGGAAGAGCGTGCCGGAGCGTATCGAGATGCCACTCGTTCGCGTAACGAAGGAAAACCTGGGAGATTGGGCGCAGCAGCTCGTGGGGTGGGGCTTCACCGACGTGCCCGCGAAATACCTCAGGAAATAGCTGCGGGAATGCCGACTCCCGAGGTCAGTTTCGAAAAGGTCACGAAACGCTTCCCGGGGGTGCTCGCGCTCGATTGCGTTTCGCTCGACGTCGGCGCGGGCTCCTGTCACGCCCTTTGCGGCGAAAACGGCGCCGGCAAGAGCACGCTGGGAAAGATCCTGGCGGGTATTTACTCGCTGGACTCCGGCCGTGTTCTCGTGAACGGTGAGGCCGCGCACTTTTCCTGCCCGCGTGACGCCCTCGAGGCGGGCATTGGGATGGTGCATCAGGAGCTTGCCTTCTGCGCCAACATGTCAGTCGCCGAAAATCTCTGCCTTGCCTCGATGCCATCGCGCCGCGGGATTGTCTCACGGGCCGCCACCTGGCATCGCGCGGAAGAGATGCTGGACCAGATCGGCATGAAGCTCGACGTGCGCCGCCCCCTGGCCGAGCTGAGCATTGCGCAGCAGCAGATGGTTCAGATCGCCTCCGCGGTGGCGAGCCGCGCTCGGATACTGGTGTTCGATGAGCCCACCAGCAGCCTGAGCCAGCATGAAGCTGAGCGCCTGTATGATCTGATTCATCGCCTCAAGGCGCGTGGCGTGACGAGCATTTATGTCTCCCACCGGATGCCGGAGATATTCCTGCTGTGCGATACCGTCAGCGTCCTGAGAGATGGGGCTCATGTCGCCACGCATCCGACGGCTGAACTTTCGGAGAGCGATCTGGTGCAGCTGATGATTGGCCGTTCGCTGGCGGAGTATTTCCCGCAGGCAGGTGGGTCGCCCGGCAATGAAATGCTGGAGGTAAGGGGACTCAGCTCACCCGGGAAATTCGAGGATATCTCGTTCTCGGTGCGCTCGGGAGAAGTGCTCGGCCTTGCGGGTCTGGTGGGGGCCGGTCGCTCGGAGATTGCGACGGCGTTGTTCGGCCTCGATAGTGCCGCGCGTGGAAGCGTATGGGTAGAGGGCAAGGAAGTTCGCATCGGAAATCCCGGCGATGCAATCGGTCACGGAATCGGGCTCGTGCCGGAGGACAGAAAACGGCAGGCGCTGATTCCTCTGGAGAGCGGACTGCGCAACGTGTCGCTGGCGATCCTCGATCGACTCTCCCGGTTCCGCTGGCTGCGACTCGGAGAGGAGCGGGCGGTGGCGAAAAAGTGGTTCGACCTGCTCCGCGTCCAGCCACCCGATCCGGATGTCCCTGTGGCCGCGCTCTCGGGCGGCAATCAGCAGAAGATTGTGCTCGCTCGATGGCTGGCCGCAGGCTCCAGAGTGCTCATCCTCGATGAGCCGACGCGGGGGGTAGACGTCGGAGGGAAGGCCGAGATTCATGCTCTCATCGGAGAGCTGACGGCTCGAGGCGCGGCGGTGATCCTGATCTCGAGTGAGCTGCCGGAAATAATGCGGTTATCGGGTCGGATCGTGGTCATCCGGGCAGGGCGGGTCGTGGCGGAGCTTTCGCGCGAGCTCGCGACTCAGGATCGTCTGCTTCGCCTGATGGCCGGCCTGGGTGAGGCGTCCGGTCTCCGCGGGAGTGGCGGATTGTCTTGAAGCTATCTTTCAGCCCACGATCAACTACCGGCTGAAGACATGAAGGCAGAAACGCACATGGAGGAGACGCTCGACCCGGAGGACTGGGATTCAACCCGAACAGTCGGACACAGGATGCTCGACGACGTGCTCGAGGATCTCGAGTCCATCCGATCACGACCCGTCTGGAGGAAAATACCTGCATCGGTCAGGGCGACGTTCAATGCACCTGCGCCGCAGGAACCGCAATCGCTCGAGTCCGTCTACGAAGAATTCCGACAGAACATCGAGCCATACGCCCTCGGCAATCGGCACCCTCGATTCTGGGGATGGGTGATCGGCGCCGGCACACCCGCCGGAATGCTCGGCGACCTGCTCTCCTCGGCGATGAATACCAACGCGTCCGGGTTCGAGCAATCGTCGGCGTACGTCGAAGCGCAGGTGATCGACTGGTTCAAGGAGGTGTTTGGCTTTCCGCCGGAGGCGACCGGCATTCTCGTGCCAAGCGGGTCCGCGGCAAATCTCACCGGCCTCACTGTCGCGCGCGACTCCATCCTTCCTTCCGTTGTGGACGAGGGAGTCTTTGCGCTGAAGCAGCAGCCACTCGTCTACGCTTCCGACGAAGTGCACAACTCGGTGGACAAGGCCGTCGGCATTCTCGGCCTCGGACGCTCCTCACTCAGGAAAGTGAGGACGAACGAGGACTTCACGATGGACGTGAGCCACTTGCGCGAGCTGATCGAGCACGACCGCGTCGGGGGCCGCGATCCCATATGCGTGGTCGGCACAGCGGGGACAGTTGCG
>JBGPLS010000185.1:0-6100 GCA_041486565.1 Gemmatimonadaceae bacterium | reverse complement strand
GTCACACCGGCGATCCGCGCGCTGATCCGCGACGACAAGGTGCACCAGATCTACTCGTCGATGCAGGCGGGGAAGAAATTCGGAATGCAGACGCTGAACGACGCGCTCTATGCGTTGTGGGTAGGGCGGGAGATCACCGTCGAAGAGGCGCTGCGGGTGACGAGCGCTCCGGACGAGTTCCTCCACATGATCGGCCGCGAAACGCAGGGGACATCGGGGATGATAGCGCCGACGAGACAGATCCCCCGGAGAGTCGCCGCCGGTGGCAGTGCCGCCAAATGAAGATGCACGCATCAACGAGGCAGGAATAGCGGATGGGGACGTTCACATATACCGCCCGCTCCTTCGCCGGCGACCTGAAGACCGCGACGCTCGAGGCGTCGTCGCGCGATGACGTGATCGCGCAGCTCCGGCGCCAGCGGCTGAGCGTCGTCAAGATCGACGAGCAGACGCAGAAGAAGCCGCGGCGCGGCCACGTCAAGATGCGCGATGTCGTCATCTTCACGCGGCAGTTCTCGACGATGATCAACGCCGGACTTCCCCTCGTCCAGGCGCTGACGATTCTCGCCGAGCAGAGCCAGAACAAGACGCTCTCCGATATTACGAGGAAGGTCGTGTTCGACGTCGAGTCGGGGCACACTGTCGCCGACGCGATGGGCAAGCATCCTCAGGCATTCAGCCCGTTGTACGTGAACATGGTCGCCGCCGGAGAGGCCGGCGGTATTCTCGATACGATCCTGATGCGTCTGGCGACGTTCATGGAGAAGAACGACGCGCTGGTCAGGAAGGTAAAGGGCGCGATGATCTACCCGAGCGTCATCATGAGCGTCGCGGGAATTGCAGTCACCGTGCTCCTCATCTTCGTCATCCCGGTTTTCGAGAACCTGTTCAGCTCGGCGGGGCTGGCGCTGCCGCTGCCGACCCGCATCGTGATGGGAATGTCGCGCTTCCTCAAGGGCTACTGGTACCTCGTGCTTGCCGGAGCGCTGACAATCTGGTTCAGCTACAAGCGCTATGCCGCGACGCCGGATGGCCGGTTGAAGCTGGATCGACTGCTGTTGAACGTGCCGGTGCTCGGCGACGTCCTCAGAAAGTCGGCGGTGTCGCGCTTCACGCGTACGCTCGGCACGCTGGTGAGCTCGGGCGTGAGCATCCTCGACGGCCTCGAGATCACGGCCAGGACCGCCGGCAACCGCGTCGTTCAGGACGCGATCATGGAATCGCGCTCTTCGATCGCCGGCGGTGACACGATTGCCGCGCCGCTCAAGAAATCGGGAGTGTTCCCGCCGATGGTGATATCGATGATCTCGGTCGGAGAGCAGACGGGCGGACTGGACGAGATGCTGTCGAAGATCGCCGACTTCTACGATGACGAAGTGGATGCGGCGGTGGGGAACCTGTTGAGTCTGCTCGAGCCGGTGATGATCGTGTTCCTCGGCGTGGTGGTGGGAGGCATGGTCGTCAGCATGTACCTGCCGATCTTCGACATGATCAACGCGGTTCAATAGAGGCAACACCTCGTCAAGTTGCAGTGTACTTTGCCACTTAGGTGCGGCGTACTTTGCCGCTCGGGTCAACGCCGGCATCCGCGCGGGCATCAACGTTGTGGGCGTTTCTTTCAAGTATTACCTTCGGGTTGACAGAGGCTTATATAGCATTATTATAAGGCTAATGCCTTATAAACATAACGTATAAGCCTTGCCATGAACCCTCCTAATAGATTAGCCCGACCGACCGGGTTACCGAACGTTTGGCGAGTTTTCAACCTGACGGAATCTCCTTTTTTCCAAGAAACCTTGGGAGGAGGAACTACCCACCCGTTGAGTCTTTTTGTCGGAAGAACCACGGAGGCTAACCAACTACTGGCCACGATTGGGAGTGCGCGAGCCTCAAGGCAAGCTATCGGAGGCCCGCCGGGAATAGGAAAGACGACGCTTGTGCAGAGTGTCAAGGCGGAGGCTCTTGCCGCTGGTTATTGGGCCGCTGACGAACTAATCCCATTCTACGAAT
The DNA here is from genome assembly GCA_041486565.1 of Gemmatimonadaceae bacterium. Lineage (GTDB taxonomy): Bacteria > Gemmatimonadota > Gemmatimonadetes > Gemmatimonadales > Gemmatimonadaceae > UBA4720. The sequence goes on along the minus strand of JBGPLS010000185.1, from coordinate 4,090 downwards.
CCGACACGGTTGAGCAGCTGATGGGGCGGATTCTCGGTGCCCTCTATGACACGATTCTCGCTGCGAGGCCGATGATCAACCACCCGGCAATGCACGCAGCGCAGCAACTTGTGAAAGTCGCCAGACTTACTAGCGGAGGAGGTAACATTTCAGTTCTAGGCGTCGGTGGAGGATTGAACAAATCAACCACGCCGCTAACCCCACAAGGTGGTCTGCTTCTCGACGGGCCGAGAATAATCCGAGACCTCCTGGACCTTGCTCAAGGCGCCGAATCTGCCGGGGTAATTCTTCATCTAAACAATCTTGAGAACCTGACGGACAAGGGCGCCGCAAAAGCAGCCGACATCCTGCGGAGCTTGCGTGATCCTGTTCTTCTTCAGGAAGGCCTTCACGTCCTCTTAGTGGGGACCTCCGGTGCAGTAATGACGGCAGTTACGACCCACGCTCAGATCCGTACCGTTTTCGCTACACCGCTGATCCTAGAACCCCTCCCTATTGAGGACGTGCAAGCTCTCCTCGGAGCGCGCTACGAATACTTGGCGGTTGAAGGCAAGGAACCGATCCCGCCAGTATCCAGCGAAGCTGTGGCCGCCCTCTATCCGCTGTTCCGCGGGGACCTTCGATCACTTCTTACAGCTCTCGAGGAGGGGTCGAGGCTTCTGGCTGGTGTTGAATCACAAGGAGGGTCAATAGCGTTACAGGCTCTTCTTCCCGCTCTTAGAAGTCGATATCAAACCCTTCTTCAACAGCGTTTGGATGCCCGGAGACAGTCTCAATTAGAGAAATGGGCGAACGACGGCTCAAGTAAAGAAATGACGCAGCAGGAACTGCGGATCCTCTGGGGCGTGTCGCAACCGGCGGTTTCAAACGCATTGGCCGAACTAGAACAGCAAGGCTATGTGGTGGCGTTGCCCCGCAAGGGGAAGCAGGCAACCCAATACGCCCTTACGGGGGTTAGTCGCCTTATCTTCGACTAAGGCCCCCAGACTGTGAACGTAAGACAGCAAGCGAGCGCGTCGGTTGCTGAACGGGATGTTAAAGGTGCTGTCCTGAAGAAGGGCCCCCTCCACCATTGATCACGGCTTGACGAGTCATGCGTCGTGCGCGACTATATATGCAGCATATATAGTGCTCCCGTATCTAGCCATCGCCAATGCCTACAGCTCGTCCCGAAACGCTCACCCCTCTGTCCGCCGCAATCCTCTTTGCCCTCGCTGACGGCGCCCGTCACGGCTATGCCATCATCAAGGAGATCGAAGAGCTGACCGACGGTGAAATGCGCCCTCATACTGGCAGCACGTATCTCGCCCTGCATAGGCTGCTCGAGGATGGGCTGATTATCGAATCGCCGGTAAAGGGCGAAGATGCCCGGCGACGATACTACAAGCTGAGCGACGCGGGAAGAGAGGCCGCGCGTGTCGAGGCCCGACGTCTGGCTCAGCTCGTCAGAGTCGCATCGGCCAAAAGGCTGATCCCGAGGAGTGCGCTTTGACAGCCTCGCTGAGAAAGCTTTTCCGCGCGACCCTCCGCCTCTTTCCGACTTACTTCCGCAACGCATACGCCGACGAGATGGAACAGATCTTCCTCGAGCGCATCGCACCGCTGCCGCCGCTCGCTGCCTGCGCGGCGGCATTTGCCGAGATCCTCGACGTTGCCCTCTCGGCCATTCGTGTCCGTTTCGCCCGGTCGGCATTCTTGCGCCCAGCGTTGATCGGCGTGCTGGGCACTGTCGTTCTCGCGGTGGCTGTCACCGTCCACACGCTTGACTGGAGTCCTGCAACCTCAGCCTTTGCCCCCCTCGACAGCATCGACTTCAACGCCCACGACCCCGCTGGCGAGTTCACGTTGACAATCCGGCATGGGCGACCCGTTGCCGCGACAATAGACCACGTCCCGCTGGCCGGGAATCGTCTCCTCCACTCGGGCGACAGCATTCGCTTTCTGGGACCGAGTGGTCGCGTAGTGCTCGCGGTCGCCTATTACCGCGACCAGGCGCGGATCGAATGGCAGGCTCGGCCGCGAGCTTGTCGCGGCCGGCCAGCCGATTGCACGCTCTATCAATGAAGGCGTTCTGCATCCTGGTCGGGTTGGCGCTCCCGCTCGCAACGTCAGCCCAGAGCTCCCCGATCGATCTGGATCAAGCGCGGGTCTACTTCGCCGAGCTTCGCCACCTGGGCGAAGTGGACGGCGGAAGGTTGTGGGGACGGCGAGTCGACGGTCCGATGCTATTCGTGGATCCGCAAAGCAGGCAGGTCGTCGCGAACATGCGAGACTCGTCGGACCTCTTGCGCGAGCAGAACGGAGTCTGGATCGGCACGCTTTCGGCCGAACAGAGTCCCGCCAATACGTCGATCGTCTGGGCTGGGAAGCGCTGGTCGATGGTGATGTGGCCCGTTTCGGACAACCGATACTCGCGCGCGCGGCTCTTGATGCACGAGTCCTTTCACCGCATCCAGTCCGACCTTGGGTTATCCGCGACCGATCGTGCGAACTCTCACCTTGCCACCGCAGACGGTCGAATCTGGATGCGGCTCGAGTGGCGCGCACTTGCCGAAGCATTGCTCCGCACTGGCGACGAGAGCAAGCAAGCGTTGAGGGACGCTGTGACATTCCGGGCGCATCGCCACGCCCTCTTTCCGGCGTCTGCTGAAGATGAGCGTCAGCTGGAGCTGAACGAAGGGTTGGCTGAGTACACGGGTTATGCGCTGAGCGGCCTGCCCCGTACCGCACTCTACGATCGGGTCGCGATCCAGCTTGCTCAGTACGAGCAGCAGGGCAATTTTGCGCGCAGCTTCGCGTACGCGTCGGGGCCGGCATACGCGCTCCTTCTCGACGCGGCCGGTAAACCGTGGCGCAATGGACTGAACGGAAGGAGCGACCTCTCCGCGATTACTGCGAAGGCCTACGGCATCGGCAATGTAAATGCATCGACAGCGGACTCACGTACCGCCCGTTACGCAGCCGCGAGAATGATCGCGGAGGAGCGCGCCCGGGAGACCCGGAGACTGGCGACGGAGGTTCTGCTGCACGCCAGATTCATCGATGGCCCAACCGTAACCATACCTGTCGCGTCGAAGTTTAATTATTCGTTCGACCCGAACGGTGCGACGCCACTCCAGACTGTTGGCACTGTGTTCGAGAGCTCTCGCGTCACCGACGATTGGGGAGTGCTGGATGTGACCAGAGGCGGCGTGTTGATGCGCCGGAGCGGTGGTCCGATTACCGCCGTCGTACTTTCTGCGCCCGCCGGAGACACGCCGCCGCTCAAGGGCGATGGTTGGGAGCTTCGCCTCGCGCCGGGGTGGTCGGTTCACCGCGGCGCTCGGAGCGGTGACTGGATCGTGGAGCGCGACAAACCGAACGCGACGAAGTAACGCCGGGAAGGATGCACGGCGATTTCCGAGGGGCGCCGTATATTCTGGCATGGCAAACCGCATCTCGACGATACTGCTCCAGCTCGGAGTCGTCGCCGTAGTATTTGCCGCACTCCCATACAAGCTATTCGAGCTCGATCGCTACTTCGTTCCGAAGGAGCTCGTGCTGCACGTCGTCGCCCTGATTGTCGCGGTCACTCTCATCCTGCGCCGGCGAACCATCAACATCGATCTCGCCGACGCCCTGCTCGCACTCTTTCTCGCCTGGAGCGCGGCGTCGGCACTGTTCGCTACCAATCACTGGCTCGCGCAGCGCGCGCTTGGCGTGAGCGTCTCCAGCGCGCTCATCTTCTGGGCGGCGCGAAGGTCCGGCGCGGCGGGCGCGTACCGCCCTATTCTGCTTGCCGCCGCCATTGCGACAGTGATTGCCGCCGTTACCGCGCTGGCGCAGGCGTACGGAGTCGAGAGCGACTACTTCAGCACCAACCGGGCGCCCGGTGGAACGTTCGGCAACCGCAACTTCGTTGCGCACATCGCTGCGATCGGTCTTCCCACAGTCGTCTGGTGCACGGTGGCCGCGCGCCGCTCGATCGGAGCTCTGCTCGGCTCGCTGAGCGGTGCGATCCTCGCAGCGGCGCTGGTGCTGTCGAGGTCGAGGGCGGCGTGGCTCGCGATGGCGGCGTGTGTCGTCGTCCTCTTCTTTCCGATGCTCGTGT
>JBGPLS010000184.1:0-6181 GCA_041486565.1 Gemmatimonadaceae bacterium | reverse complement strand
TACGGCAGATTGTTGGTTTCACCCGCAGCCCGGGAGGCGAGGAACGCCAGCAGATGGGCCACGAACATACCGAGAATCCCCACCGCGAACAGCAGTGCGTAATTCATCGCTACACGTTCCGGATTAGCCACGCGTCACCCCACCTCCTCCGGTGCCAGTTCTGGCGAATCCCAGCGGCAGATGGATTCTATTGCCCCGGACCGCACCCCGCGAGGAAGCTTTCGCGGAAATACGAGACCGGGACGGTCCCCATCCCCATGAACCGCTCGTGAAACTTCTTCTCGGAGAATCCCGCCCCAGTCGCGCTCCTGCAGGCTTCGCGCAGCTCGATGATGGCGTTCTTGCCCAGGTTGTAGGTGATCGCCTGCGTCGGCCACTTGGAGTACCGGTAGATTGCCCGTAATGCGCCGTCAGCCACGGCGCGCGCCGCGGGATCTCCGGCAGCGTTGATTCGGGCTCCCGGAAAGAACGCAACGTGCTCGGTGAAGTAGTCGATCGCCTGGTCGAAGGTCATCCGGCCGGTGTGCATGCCGACGTCCACACGGATGCGAACCGCGCGCAGCAGCTGTCCCTGAAGCTCGTACAGGAATTCCCCGGGAGAATAGAATCCGTACTTATGGTTGGGCGCCGGCTCGGCCATCAGCTCTTCGCTGTAGAGGCCCCACCCTTCGGCGGCCATTGAATCGGTCCACATCGACGACGAATCCTCGACTGCGCCCGGCGTCAGCCACCGGATGTTGGAGATCGAGTCCGTGTGCGCGTTCATGTACCGGTAGTGCCAATCGTGTCCCGGGAATCCCTCGTGCACCGCGGTGTCGGCGACCGAGGCGAAGTTGTTCAGCTTGAGCGAGGCGGGGTCGTTGTCGGTTGGAGTGAGGTAGAAGCGTCCAACGCCTGTCTTCTTGAATGGTGGCGCGGGATAATACGCCGCGTCGATCGTGCTTCGCAGAACGGGTGGAGTCGGGATGACGTCGAGGCGGTAATTCGCCGGAATGTCGAACAGATTGTGCTCCCGTCCATACGCGACGGCGCGCTCGCCGGCTTCGCGGTACCACTTGAACAGCTGATCGTCGTTCTTCGGCGAGTCCTTCGAGAGGAAGTCCATCACCCGGCGGATTCCCAGATTCTTCTCCGCATCGGTACTGAAGGTTATTCCCATCTTTGCGTCGGCGGCGAACTCGCGTGCGACATCCACCATCTTCGACGTGTAAAGCGCCACCTGGGCGGCACCGTAGTCGTACAGCTCCACGGCGCTTCGCGAATCGCCGAGCAGGTTGTGGACCCGCCACTCGTACTCACGCTCGCCCGCCGCGAATCGGTCCGCGGCCTCGTTGACGTCGAACGTCTGTGACAAAAACGCTGCGAAGGCGTCCCAGGCATTTGCTGCGGCGATTCCGGCGCCGCCGATTTGAGCCAGCATGCGCGGAGCAAAGTCGCGTGTCCCAAGGAACTGCTGGGCGTTCTTCGCAAGCGTAGTTCGGAAGTAATCGGAGTTCGCCTTGCTGCCGTCGATACCGTCGCGCTGCACCATCCGCCTGTCGGGACGGTTACCGGCGTTCTTTCCCGCGAGGAGATTACCCTTCGCGACTTCCAGGTAGGCGGGGATCGTCAGCGTGCGAGTGACCACGAGCTGCCAGTCCGGCTCATTACCGAGGAGGCCGCCGGACAGCTCGGGCATCTGCTGGATCTGCCAGTCGACACCGCGAAAGGGCTCGGCAACGTACGTATCGAGCGACCGCTGGAAATACCTCAGCTCCGATAGCTGGTGGATCAGAAAGGCGAGCTGGGCGTTCATCACCCGATAGTCCACCCGCTCGGTGGGCGACAGGCTTTCCGGAAGAATACGTGCAAGGGCCGCCCGCACATCCCGATAGAAACGCACCTCGGCGTCGAGCGAGCCCGGCCGGAAATCGCGCAGCCTCCCATTCGTGTCGGCCAGCTCAGGGCTGTAGCCGTCCCCGCCCAGATACGTCGACGTGACGGGATTGCGCTGTAGATGATAGATGAAGTAGCGGTCGCGCAAAGCCGTGAAGGTGCCGGGAAGGGGAGTCGCGGGAATCACCGGGGGAGCGGTTGCGCACGCTTCCATGCTGCGCAGAATTCCAAAGCCGGCCGCGGTTACCGAAGCCTTCTGGAGAAACGATCGGCGATTCATGTGGAGTTTGGCTCCGTGGTGACTCGATGATGACTCATTGTTTCGGGATCCTCGTCAGGTCGCCGTTCGGCGATGATGAATGCGGATGGCCTTCTTGAGGAGCGCGATCTGCCCGCCGTGATATGCCGCGTGCTGCGTTACGCCGTGCAACATCGCCGCGGTGGTGCGCTGGCTTTGTGGCGCGTTGCGCGAGAGCTCCTCGTCGCTCAGTCCGGAGACGATCTCCCGCAGGCGCTCATGACTTTCCACGAGCGCGGAACGCGCCGTCGCCCAACGGTTCTCCGAAATCGGGCCGGCGCGGGGCCAGTCCTCTCCCTCAGCCGGCTCCACCTGGCCGCCGGTGATGCGCCGCCGGGCGATGTTTGCCCACGATGTTATGTGCAGAACGAGCTCCCAGATATTGTGCGCAGCGGGAATGGGCCGCTGGATCGCGTCTTCCGACGTGATTCCTTCGAGCAGCTCGTTGAGCGACGGACCGTGCCACGCGTCTCCCTGCAGTGCCCGGCCGATCTCGTCGGCGATTCGCTCGCCTTCAGTCCTGGTTACATGCATTACAGAGCTACCTCGACGTGGTTGTTGTCATGCAGCAGACCGATTCTAGCTGCCACCGGTCGGCACCAGCGGCTCGTACAATTCGACGCGATTATTGTCGGGGTCACGTACCCACGCGAAGCGCCCGAAGTCGAACTCTTCAATCTTCTCAACGGCGACGCCGTCGCCTTCGAGCTGGGCAATGAAAGTGTGGAGATCGTCCACCCTGTAGTTCACCTCGAACTCATTGCGGCCCGGTGACAAGGGCTTCTCCGTCTGCGAGATCGAGAATACGGTGCTCGCCCGCATCGACGAATCGCGGTCGAATCGATAGTAGAACTCCGTCCCCCATGTATTGGTGCCCTCGTATTGCGTGAACTCCAGCCCCAGGTGCTTCGTGTACCACTCGGTGAGCTCCTTGGCCTTGTTCGAGAAGAGGAACACGCCGCCGATGCCGTTGACCGCGAGACGGCGGCGAGCAGTGGATTCGGTCATCATCTGCGGGTGAAGGGTCAGGGCCGTCCGCGGGAGGCCAGGAAAAGAACCAGGACGTAAAGCGTGGCGAGCCCCACCATCAGCACGCCACCCCTCAATGATACGGGGAGGAGGTACGACGCGTTACTCCCGTCAGTGGCGATCAGGTAGACCCATTCATCCAGCGCCAACGCGAGCCCGGCGCCGAACCCGGCCGAGGCCATGTCGATGAGCCACGATCGCCCGGCGAAGAGAGCCAGCGGGACCCCGCACGCTGTGATGAGCAGCAGTCCGGTGAAGAGATGGTGGACGTTGTAGCCCGCGATGTCGAAGTCCGAGTTGGGCGAGATCGAGAGCATTGACCGCACCAACATGAAAGTCGTGAGTAGCGCAGCAACGATCAGCTTTGCGCGTCTTGTGTCCATGATGCGAGAAGATATCCGTTCGTGTAAAGAAAAAAAAAGGTTCTTCGCCGATTACCCGGAGGGAGTGTCCAACGAATTGCATGGATCTCGCGGGGGGACGTGCCAGCGGCTGACTGCGCTTCGCTGCTCGCTTGCTGCGGTCAAAAGCAGACGGCAAATCGCGGAATGCAGTAAGCAGCCAGCGCGTCATGACAATCGAAGCCTCGCCTGCGGAGCTCCCCCCCAAGGAAAGGCCCGTCGCCATCGGCGACGGGCCTTTACCTCATACTTTCCCGAAACAGGCTGACCTCAGCTCGCGCGGAGTGCCCGCTTCGGCTTGGCCGCCGGACTCTCGACAAGCTGCGGCACCTGCCAGTCGCTCCCCAGCGTCTTCTGGAAGCAGCGCTTCGGGACGATGTCGACTCCGGCGGTGGCCAGCGACTCGTACCGCGACAGCTTCTCGGGATAGCGGGAAATCGACGCCGGCGCGTAGTCGAGCGCGAGGAAGAAATTGTCGGTGAGGCTCAGGGCGAAGATCTCCTCGATGTCGCGCGCCCGCGCCAGCCGCTCGACGCCGAGAACGACCAGGGTACCGAGTCCATTGCCGTGCTCGTTGCGGCATACGGCAACCGACGAGATTTCAGCGAGGGAGGGTGAGTATTCCTCGAGTGCCGCACAGGCCACGACCCGGGCGCCCTTCATTGCAACGACGTAGCTCTCGATGTTGAGCGCGATCTGCTCGCTCGTCCTCGGCAGCATCAAGCCTTCGGCCACGTAACTGCTGACGAGCTCATGGATCTGCTCGACATCGGCGCGCCTCGCGGGACGAACGACAGCGGACTGCCCGCCGGCGAGGCCGGTGCGCAGAGCGAAGGGGAGGGTCGTGGCGGCTACCGAGTGATTATGCACAATAAATGTATAAATAATCAGAGAGAGGGGCGCAAGAGGCATTTCAGAGCTGTTACAGGAGTCGGCGGACCGCCATGGAGGGGGTGTCCGGCGATCACGCGTCGGATGGACTCGTTGTCTCGAACGGACCTGTGTGCTCGCCGATGAGGCTATGAGGCAGTGAGAACTGCAATGCCTGGGAGAACAGCTCGCGCGGCTATGGCCTTTAGCCCCTCGATCATCACTTCGATTCCACCGTCGGTGCACCCGCCTCGACCCACGCTCTCCATCCGCCGGCCATCGACCGGATGTTCGTATACCCCATGCGCTGGAGCGAGTCGGTGGCGAGGACAGATCGGAAGCCGCCGCCACAATAAAGTATGAGCTCACTTGCCTTGTCCGGCGCGAAGGTCTCGATGTCGCGCTCGATGATACCCTTGCTGAGATGCTCGGCGCCGGTCGCGTGGGCCTCGTTCCATTCGTTGTCTTCGCGCACGTCAATCAACCGCGCGGATCCGCTCTCGAGGGCTGCCCGCGCCTGATCGACCGTCACCTCACGAACGCGACTCCTCGCGTTGTCGACGATGCGGAGGAATCCCGGCGAATGATCTTTCGCGTGTGGAACCTCTACCATTTCGTCGCTCCTACCTCGATCCGTTGGGTTTCGCTGCTGCCGGCGGTGGCCCGTCGAGCTCGTCGATTGTCCGCGTCGAGGGAGGACGACTCTTCTGCAGCCGGGCGGCGACCTGCTCGGCTCGCTCCAGCACGCGCAGGACGTTCTCGCCCGCAAGTTTCGCGAGATCTTCATCGGACCAGCCGCGGTGCGCGAGCTCGGCGAAGAGCACGGGATACTTCGATACGTCCTCGAGGCCGACCACTACGGTGGTGATGCCGTCGAAGTCACCTCCGATCCCGACGTGATCGACCCCCGCGATGCGGCGCACGTACTCGATCTGGTCTGCGACCTGGGCGAGCGTTGCCTGAGGCATCGGATGCGCTGTGCGCCACGCGCGCATCGCGTCGCGTACTGCTGCCGTATCGTCGCCGGACTTCTTCCTGAGATCGGCTGAGAACACCTGCTCGTCGTGCTCGTAGTCCGCCACTGCCTGCGACACGAAGGCTGTGACGAACGGCACCATCACGACTCCGCCATTTGCCGGCATTCGCTTGAGAATCGAGTCAGGCACATTGCGCTTGTGATCGACGAGGGCGCGCGCGCCGGAGTGTGAAAAAATCACCGGTGCCTCGGTCACGTCGAGAGCATCGCTCATCGTCGCCGGCGACACGTGCGCCAGATCAACGAGCATGCCCATCCTGTTCATCTCGCGGACGACTTCCTTTCCAAATTCAGTGAGGCCGCCGTGCTTTGCCGAGTCGAGCGCTGCATCGGCCCAGGCGGTCGTCACGTTGTGAGTGAGAGTCATGTACCGCGCGCCGAGATCGTAATACGCGCGCAGTGTGCCGAGCGAGTTCTCGATCGCGTGTCCGCCTTCGAGGCCGAGCACCGAGCCGATCTTTCCTTCCTTGTGCGCCTGTCGCAGGTCGTGCGCCGTCAATGCCCAGGCGAGCCGGTCCGGATATTTCTCCACCATCCGCCTTGCGATGTCAATCTGTTCCATCTGCACGCGGGCGAATCCGGAATCCGCGATGTCGCCGGGGATGTACAGGGACCAGAACTGGCCGCCCACCATTCCTGCGCGGAGCCGCTCGAGGTCGGTATGACCGGCGG
>JBGPLS010000183.1:0-6195 GCA_041486565.1 Gemmatimonadaceae bacterium | reverse complement strand
GTACTCGACGTGACGCGCGATGACGGGTTCTATGCTCGTTCGCCGCGTGAAGAATAATCGTGCAGATTTCGCCACTATGTCATCATCACTATCCGCCATGGGGTCGGGTTCGAAAAGCGGCCCTAAGACCACCCACGGGAAAGTCTTTCTCGCACTTTGCCTTGGTGCGGTGGCGCTTGTCCTGGCCGCATACTCGAACTCGCTTCATAACAGCTTCCATTTCGACGATTCCCACGTCATCGTCGACAATCTTTTCATTCGCAGTCTCGCGAACATCCCGCGCTTCTTCACCGACGCGCAGACCTTCAGCGCACTTCAGCAGAACGCCAATTATCGCCCGGTGGTATCGCTGAGTCTCGCCTGGGATTATTGGCTCGCCGGCGGACTCGATCCCTTCTGGTTTCACGTCACTCAGCTCACGCTCCTCGTAGTGACCGGAGTGATGTTGCTCTTTCTCTATCGCTCATTGTTCGAGACCACCGGTGCCGGGCATTGGAGCCACTGGGCTGCGCTCTTTGCCGCGGCCCTGTTCTGCGTGCATACGGGGAACACTCAAACCGCGAACTACATCTCCGCCCGCTCGGAGCTGCTGTCGGGGCTCGGCGTGCTTGGCGGGTTTCTCGTCTACATCCATCGCCCGCAGTGGCGGCGATACTATCTCTACCTCATCCCCGTTATCCTCGGCGCACTCGCAAAGACGCCGACCGTCATGTTCGCGCCGCTTCTGCTGGTGTACATGCTGTTCATTGAACGCCAGCTCTCACTTGGAGATCTGTTCACAACACGTGCTTGGCCGGAGGTGCGCGGCGCGCTCATGAATGTCGCGCCGGTGTTCGTCATCGGCGGGCTGCTGTACGCGTTCGTGGAAGGCATGAATCCTCCCGGCCAGAGCTATGGGGGGGCAGGGCGCCTGCAGTATCTCGCGACGCAAACCTGGGTCTGGGTGCGGTACGTTCGCCTCTTCTTCATTCCAACCGGCCTCACAGCCGACAGTGACCTCCGAGGTATCACCACCTGGGCGGACCCAAGACTGGCCGCCGGCCTCCTGTTGCTGGCGGCATCGCTGGTTGTATTCTGGCGCACGTCACGGAGCCGTGAGCTAAGGCCCGTCGCCTTTGGAATCGCCTGGTTCTGGATTGCGCTCATCCCATCGTCCAGCGTCTTTCCGCTCGCGGAAGTGACCAACGACCACCGCGTGTTCTTCCCGTTCATGGGGCTCACCGCGGCCGTGGTCTGGTGGGTCTGCATGGAGGTGGAGAAGGCAAAGCTCCCCACTACTATGCGTCAACGGCTTCCAGTAATTGCGGCCGCCACCGCGGTAGCAGTACTCGGAATTCATGCGTTCGGGACCCATCAGAGAAACCGCGTCTGGCTCAGTGAGGAGACTCTCTGGGAGGACGTAGTAGCCAAGAGTCCAAATAATGGACGCGGGCTGATGAACTACGGCCTGACGCAGATGCGGCTCGGGCGCTATTCGAGCGCCCGGGACTACTTCATGCGAGCGTACGTGCTTACGCCCAACTATGCAGTGCTTCACGTCAACATCGCGATCGTCACCAACGCCCTCGGTGACAGCGCGAAGGCGGAGGAATGGTTCCAGAAGGCGCTGACCACAAACCCCACATACGCGGCGGCCCGCCGATTCTACGCCATCTGGCTGGCGCAGCACGGGCGGGGCGGCGAGGCCATCGCCCAACTGGAGCGCGCGCTCGAGCTGAGCACCGGTGACGTCGAGTCGCGTCATGCCCTGCTCGAGCTCTACGCCGCTGCCGGAGATACGGCGAAGCTGCGCTCGCTGGCGCAGCAGACATTGAATCTGGATCCATCCGACGCTCCCGCCCTCGAGTACTCGGCAGGCCTCTCGAACGCTCAGCCCGGCACATCCGCGGAATGGTTCAAGCGCGGGCTTTCCCATACGAGCACCGGTCGCCACGCGCAGGCGGTGGCCGCCTATCGCATCGCTCTTGCAAAGGACTCGGCCAACGCTGACGCGTGGAACAACCTCGGATGGTCGCTTGGAAAGCTCGGTTTCTTCCCGCAGGCAGTGCCGGCCCTCGAGCGCGCGCTTCGGCTGCGTCCGGATTACACGCTCGCCAGGAACAACCTTGCGTGGGCGAAAGCACAGATTCCAGCGGCTACTTTTCAACGCGCGTTTCAGCTTCACACTTCGGGACGCGAGCGTGAAGCAATCCCGATGTATCGCACCTTGCTGGAGCAGAACCCCGGTTGGATCAACGTGCATTACAATCTTGGGCACGCGCTGATGTCAATCGGGCAGTGCGATGAAGCCACAATCGAACTCGAGAAGACCCTCCAGCTCCAGCCGAATTATCCGCTCGCCCACTTGCACCTCTCGACCTGTCTCGAGCGACTCGGCCGGAAGCAAGAAGCGGCTCGGCACAAGGCGATCTACGAGCGGGCAACCGCCGCCAGCGGTCCCAACCGGTGAGCGATAAGTCAGTTGCCGTAATCATTCCCTGTTGCCGGGTGGAACGTCAGATCGCCGACGTGATCCGATCGATACCGGAGCGGTCGACTGATTTTCGTGTAATTGGTGAGCGGCTTGCTGTTCTTCGTCTTTGGCATCATCTTCGCCGAATCGCCATCAAACATCTTGAGCCCGCAATCCAGGGAGAAAACCGAAGTGTCGACAGAACCTGAGCTCGAGAACGTGGAGGAAGAGACACGGCGGGATGGTGGCTCGGCTGTGCACAGGAGTGTGTACATAGGCCTGGCCATTTTGCTGCTGCTTCCCGTGGCGTGGCTTATTTACCGTGCTTCCAACGGAAGTCCTGCTGCGGCGCCGTCCGCAACCCAGGAGAGCGCGCCGCCGAGCGAGGAAGCTATGAGCCAGTTTCGGAAGTACACCAGCGCAGGACTCGACTACTACCAGAAAAAAGACTGGACCAACGCCGAAGCGTCGTTTCGCGAGGCGCTCAGGTATGCGCCGAAGAGCGCTATCGGACTGAACAATCTGGGCGCCGTCCATAATGAGCGCGGAGAATACGACGCAGCAATGCCCCTTTTTCAGACCGCTCTTTCCCTTGACCCCACGTTGGACATTGCCCGGAACAATCTTGCCTGGGCGGCAGGGCAGAAGGCGAAGCAGGGCAAGTAGCGCGCACCGTGCCTCCAGCGCAAGCGCGCAGCGAAACCTGGGTTGTCATTCCGGCCTTCAATGAGGAGGAGGTCATCGCTTCGGTTGTCCGGAACGTCCTGACATTCGGGTACTCCGTAGTGGTCGTCGACGATTGCTCAAGGGACGATACGGCGAAGAAGCTATCCGGGCTTCCAATCCATTTCTGTCGCCACGTATTCAATCTGGGTCAGGGCGCCGCGCTACAAACCGGAATCATTTACGCGTTAGCGAAGGGCGCTCGTTACGTCGTGACCTTCGATTCGGATGGTCAGCATCGAGCCGAAGAAATCGAGAAGCTGCTCGCCCCGCTCCAGGAGAGAAGGGCGGGCGTTGCGCTCGGAACGAGATTCACGGGTGAGGGGCGCGCCGTGAACATCCCTCCTGCAAAACGGATCATTCTCAAGGTCGCGACTCTGTTCACCAGGGTATTCACACGGCTCGACGTGACTGACACTCACAACGGTTTCCGGGCGTTCACCCGTGAGGCCGCGTCAAAGATCCAGATCACTCAGAATCGCATGTCACATGCAACCCAGATCCTTTCGGAAATCCGGTCCCATGACCTCCAATACGTAGAGGTACCGGTCACGATTGATTACTCCCAATACTCGCTCACCAAGGGTCAGAAAATCAGCAACTCCTTCAACATCCTTTGGGACACCTTTATGGAGTTCTTGAAGTCATGAGACTAATCCAGGTAATTCTCGTCGTGGCGTCGATCAGCGCCCTCGTTCTCTACCTGACGTACTTCCGCTCGGTTATACGGGACCGGATCATCGGTTTGGCTTTCTTCGTTGTTGCGGTGCTGGCAATCATGGTTCCGGATATCACGTCGGTGATCGCCCACAAAGTCGGGGTAGGGCGGGGAACCGACCTTATCTTCTACATTTTCGCATCGGGCAGCGTTTTCTTCTTTATTCTCCTGTACTCGAGGTTGGCCAGGCTGGATGCCAGGCAGACCGAACTCGTACGGTACCTTGCGATCACCAACGCAAAGGAGCCCGGGGATCCGGGGAATAGCGCGCATAGTGCCGTGAGTCGCAGCAGTCAATGACAACGACACGACTGCATTTTTCGCTGCAACAGCTTGTGCTGATGGCGATTCTTTTGTCTCTCGCGGCGACATTGCGTGTGGCAAATCTGGACAACGTCACTTCCAGGACTCCGGACGAGCGCGTCTACACTCATCAGGCAAACGTGTGGCTGCAATCCGGTCGGGCGGGGCTCCGGTCGCTGGTCGAGACGTATAAGCGCGACACGGCAAAGGACCATCCGTTGCCAACGCGAGCGGGGATGATCCGCGTTGTCGCGATGATGATGAAGTGGACGGGGCGCAACGATGAGAGCGTCGGTGCGATCGTTTCATGCGCGGGTAGCATCATTTCATTGTATGTGATGGCCTTGATAGGAATACGGTTTCTGCCTCCATGGGCGGCGCTCGCCGGAGTCCTTCTCTATGGAGTGTTCCCGCCAGCGCTCGCGATCGCCCGGCGGACCTGGAGCGACGCGCTAGTGGAGCTCGCTGGCTTATTGTTGGTGTGGCTCACGTGTGAGATTACCCGCAATTCCCGTCGCCGCGTCTGGTATCTGCTCTTTGCGGCGGTCGGCAGCGTGAGCATAGCGGTCAAGGAGTCCATGCTCGTGCCTTATGGGCTGTGCGGTTTATGGATTCTCTGGGTTCTCGTGAAGGAACGGCGTGAATGGAAGAACGCACTCGCAGTGATTCTCGCGGCGGTTGCGGGCTTGATTGGGAGCCTCTGGTGGTTGGCTCGCATGGCGGGAAGCTTCGCAGATCTTGTAAGTATTGTGACTGGGGTCCAACGGGTCAACGCAACGAGTCAATATGGAATCGAATACACTTCGGGGCCCGGGTACCTTCTCCTCGACGCGTTCTGGATTGTCAGTCCGATCTCAACGTTTCTCAGCCTCGTCGGCCTTTACGTGGCATTCAAGCGGCCGCAGGAAATTACGGCGGCTTCTCAGGCGATTCTCGGGATTGGTATCTTTGCGCTCTCGAACATTTTGATTGCGATGATCATCCCGCACTGGCTCAACCTGCGGTATGTCAGCGTGGCATTCGGGCCGATATGCTTGTTAGCTGGGCTCGGTGCGTGGTATCTGTTCTTTATCTCTTCGAACCGTATAGCTGCCGGAAGACCGAGAATTCTTGCTGGTATTATGTCCGCGATCCTCATCGCCGGCGCGGTCAGCGACTATCGCCGCTTTCAGCGAATATTTGTCCGCGACGCGACCGCGGATTTGTCCATCAAGATGCTGCAGAACGAACGGTTTCGTTGACGGTCGGCCCGTCGCGGAGCCCCGCGCGTCGACATGCTCGATGCAGTTGTCACCTGCCAAGGTAGTGGCGGCATGAGGTTAGCCACAGCGGCTCTGTTGTTCGTTCACCTGAGTGCCGGCGTTGCCAGTGCCCAGGCGACCAGCTCGCCGGTGGTGACATCACCTTCGCCGGCCCGCGCGCCATACCTGCAACGTGGTGACGAGGTCGAAAAAGAGTATCAGGTCTATCGAAGACAGCTGGAAAACTTCTTCGATGCGCTTCATCAGCGAGTCGAGAAGGAAACTCCTGAGCTCCTTCCGGGATTGGTCCGACCGGCGCCTGTTCCGTATGGGTACCAGATCCTTCCGAGTCTTCTTCCCGATCCACCGCGGCGCGGATCAGAATCCCGCATCGTGCTTTCTCCGTTCAGCTGGCCCCGCCTGGAGCATCTAATCGAGCGGGATGGAAGAAAGCTCGATACGCTGAGCTCTCGACTGGGCGATGCGGGCCGCGCGACCGACAATGACCGACGGCGCGACTATCGCGTGCTCGTCGAGGATTACAAGAAGCTTGTGACCAGCCAGAAACTGATTGAAAACCAGATTCAGTATAACCGCTTCTGGCAAGCTGACATCTCATCGCATCCTGTGTGGTATGGGAAGTTGAAAAGCCTCCAGGAGGCGGCCCTCGAGAGGCAACTCCTCAACGATGCTCTGTCATTCGGCGACGATCACTTCGAGCCGAGGCTGCGCGCTCGCGCGGATTCGCTCACTCAACG
>JBGPLS010000182.1:0-6204 GCA_041486565.1 Gemmatimonadaceae bacterium | reverse complement strand
GGAGGACTGGTGCAGCGCAGACACTGGAACAACGAGCGCATTGCTGATTGTCCGCGTGAGGACGGTCCCGGTCGCGAACGTGCCACCCTTGAGTGCGCCCGTCGGATTGGGCACCTGCACGTAGACTGTCACCGAGCGGGTGGAGGGATCGACGGTCGGACTCAAACGTGCGACGCGGCCTTCGAACGCCTGGCCGCTGGCGAGAAACTGAACCTTCTGGCCGCGGGCTACGCTGTTCGCCTGCTTCTCCGGAACCGACGCCGCCAGCTCCAGAATGTCGTTCCGCACGAGAGTGAAGAGCTGGCCACCGGTGCCGATGTGCTCTCCGTTTTCCGCGTATCTCTTTTCGATTGTCCCTGAGGTCGGCGCAAGAACGCGTGTGTCGCGCGTGCTGAGCGAGCTCGTCCGCATTCTCGAGTTCGCCGCCGCGAGCTTGGCGCGTGCGGCAGCGAGCGCGGCCCGCGAGCTGCGAAGCTCTTCTTCGGCAATTGCTCCCTGCTTGAACAGCTGCTCGGACTGCGTCAACTTCCACTCGGCTGTCGCGAGATCGCCTTCCGCTGCCGCGCGGTCCGCCGCGGCGCTTTGAAGTGTGCTCTCCTGTTCGCTCGACTCGAACTTCGCCAGCAGCTGTCCGGGGCGGACGTAATCCCCCTCGCGGACATACACGCCCTGGAGCACGCCCTCGAGTCTCGCGCGAACTTCCACAGTCTCGATCGGCCGCAAGTTCCCGGTGATCGCGACGCCGTCTACCATCGAGCCCCTCCGCGCGACGGTCACGTCAGTCTCGGCGAGAGTCAGCGTCTGGGGACCACGGCCACCTCCCGCACTCGGCGGTCCGGCCGCCGGGCGAGCGGAGGCGTCCTCTCCCGCCGGCTTGGAGCAACCGGAGAACAGAAACAAAGCACCGGCAATGGAGAACGCCGTGACAGAATTACGGAGCACGCTTGACTGGGTTTGGAAGTGATGTGCGTAACGTCGTCGCAGGAAGATCGAACGCCTGGGGAGGCCTGCCAAGCGCACGGGCATAGCCTGCGGCCGCGAGGTAAAGGTCGTAAACCGCCCGCGCCTCGTTGGTGCGGGCAAGGGTGAGTGCGAGCTGTGCGTCGGAGACCTCGAGCTGGGTTGCGAGGCCCGTGGAGCGGCGGAGGCTCGCCAGACGGTAAGCTTCCGCCGCCTCACTCGCGTTCTGCCCCTGGGCCGCGAACAGCGCCTCTGCCCGGTCGAGCTCGGCGCGTGCTGCCGCCGCTTCGCTCGCCACGCGCTCGCGGGTCTGGGCGAGCTGAACATCGGCAAGCCTTGCCTGTGCCGCGGCGAGATCGATCGCCCCCTTGGCCCGCAGTCCGTCGAAGATCGGCACGCCGACCGACACGGCGACCGACTTGTCGCCGAACCACCCACCGTTCTGCCTCGTGCAGACTCTCGTCGTCGTGCCATCCGCACAGGGAATCGTTTCGAAGCTTCCGCGCGAGCTGGGGAACCCGGTCAGCGGAAACGCCTGCGCCCCGACGAGTCCCGATATGCTGATCGTCGGGAAGAGATCCGCGCGCGCCACCGTTACCGCTGCGTGCCGCGCCTGCGCCACCAGCTCCGCCGAACGGAGCGCTCCCCTGTTTGCCAGCGCATCGTCAGCGCGAAGACGCTCAACCCAGCTCCTCACCGCCGCGGTGTCCAGGCGCGTCGTGAGCTTGAGCGGTTGATCGGATGGCACATTGATCAGACGACGCAGATCGACGAGCGCGAGCTCGACGTCGCTGTGCGCCTGGATCACCGTGGGCTTGATGTTCGCGCGCTCCACTCCCGCCCGAAGAACATCGTATCGCGAGGCGCGGCCCGCCTTCTCGAACTGAGCCGTCTGCGCGAAACGCTGCTCAGCAAGGGCAAGAGCCGTATCCTGGATTTCAGCGTACGTGGCGGCAAACAGCGCCTGGAGATATGCGCGCTGCACGTCGAGCGACAGCTGCGCGACGACTTCGGTCTGGTCCAGCCGTGCCGCATTCTTCAGCTCTCCCGCGGCACGCGAGCCGGCGAGAATCTTTCCACCCTGAAACAGCGTCTGAGAGAGCGTCGCGTTCGCAGTGTAGGTATTGGGCTGATTGAAGATCGAGCCGACGGCGCTGGCGCGGGCACTCTGGAGTACGTGCGATTGGTTGCCGTTCAATCGGAGCTGCGGCAAGCCTGCCGATCGCGCCATGACCACCTGCGCGTCGGCGACGTCAATCTGCGCCGCGGCCGCTCGCGCTTCGTCGCCGATGCGGATTGCACGATCGACCGCTTGCGGCAGTGATAGTGAAAGACTGTCGGCGCGCGGCGGTGGCGGAAGGAACGCCTTGCCCGCGGGCTGGCCCTGCAGTGCCAGCAGAATCAGGAAAAACGGCATCATTGTAAAGTTATACGGATGACGCCGTGGTTGTGTTCGGAACTTCTATCAGTACCCGGGACGAGAATCGAACTCGTAAGGCCTGCGAGGGCCGCGGGATTTTGAGTCCCGTGCGTCTACCAATTCCGCCACCCGGGCGAAGAATTGCTATTTATAAGGCGGCGGCAGGCATGACAAGAGCGACTACGGCATCAGGTGCTAGCGCAGGTTCCGCCGAATGCCGGGTCTGTCCATCGGCGGCCGCCCCCGCATAGCGCCCGCACCGCCGCGGTCGCGCAGCTCCTGCATGCGTTGGCGCAGCTGATTCTGGAGTCCCAGATACTTGGCTCGCTGAACGGGTGTCAGGAACTTTGTCAGCTCGCGCTGCTCACCCTCCACGAGGTCGAGGCGCTGTCGCTGCAGTCTCATCAATTGATCGAGAAGGCCGGCGACCTTCTGCTGATTCGCGGCGTCGGCCGACATCAGCTCCGAGCGCAGTGTCATCCTTGCCTGGCGCTCCTCGGACATCAGCGCGACCCGCTGTCGCTCGAACTGCAGATTTGCCGCCTTGAGCTTCGTCATCTGATCTTCGCTGAGCTGCAGCCGACGGCGAACGAGCTCTGCGCTCCGCTCGCGGAAGCGCTGCTCGAGCACCGCCCGCCGCGGGCCAGCGCTGTCACCGGCGGCGCCGGGTCGTACCTGCGCATCAAGGCGTGACGCCGCAGGGAGCGCAAAAACGACCGCTCCAATCATTGCAATCAGTCGAAAACTTTTCATTGGGATCCTCCGATCGATTCGGAGTCGTCGATCGCTGGAGTGACAATCTCGGGCTCCGCCGAGGGCATTCCATCCATCCCCTCCATATCGTTCAGCAAAGTCGCCAGGTGCTCGTCAGAAAGCTCCCGCGTTTCGCCCGCGAGCGACATGCCGGCGCCGACAACGCTGGACACCTGACGGCCAGGCGCCTGGGGAGCGACACTGGCTGCAACGGCGGCACCCCGAGTCACGACCGGTGCCACCGGCTCGTTCGCGGTTACGACGCGCGTGCGCGGCTGCCCCACCTGGGTCTCGGGGTTGAGCACATCCCTGCCGACGAGCAGCGAGACACCGCCCGCGGAGACAATCGCGGCAGCCGCAGCAATCCGCATGAGCGGACGCGACCAGAATGTCCGCGAACGACGCGGTAGTTCTGGGGTGCCCGGCTTGTCGCCACCGTTGTGGAGCAGAAAGCCCTGGCGGGTCGGGGTTGGAAGTACCGCGACAATGCGACCAACGTCTATCGTCGGCACCGCCGGAGCAGACGCAACGACAGCACGCAGAAGCTCGAGCTCGGTGGCGCACACGGCACATGAAGCAACGTGGGCCTCGACTTCGGCGACTCTTCTTGCGTCGAGCCCGCCGTGAATCAGATCGGGCAGCACATCGCGCATCTCTTCGTTCACACAGTCATTCATCCAGTAACCCCTTCACGGTGCGAATCGCATTGTGATAGTGAACCCGCGCCGCGCCCTCGCTTGTCTCGAGAATCGCCGAGATTTCCCTGTAGGACAGACCCTGCTCGACCCGCATCGTGAAAACCTCTCGCTGCATCGGCGAAAGCGCCCCGACTGCGCGCCTCACTCGCGTCGCCGTCTCCTGCGCCACCATGCCGTCGAGGGCGTCGTACTCCGTCGCCGCTTCCGAGTTTTCGATCGGCACCAGGTTCTGCCGACGCTTCTCCGAGCGACGCCGGTCGAGCATCAGTCGCCGCTCGATCGTGAACAGCCAGGTTCGAAACGAGCTGTCGCCGCGAAACGCGTGCAGCGAGCTGAACGCCCGGACGAACGTGTCCTGCACCAGCTCTTCGACTTCCTCCCGCTCCCCGGCGCTCGTCGCGAAGCGCGCCAGCGCTTCCGCGTGACGGCCCACGAGCTCGGTTGCCGCTCGCGAGTTGCCTCCCTTCCATCGCTCGATCAACACCAGGTCGGTGTCCTCGGCGCTCGATCGGGATCCAGGATTCATTCAATTCGTATGGTAGACGCTTTCCGGAGACGAACGTTAACGCATATGATTAACGCTCAATCGCACTCAACACCTTGACGCCGCCCATGTTCGCACCCGAAGCCATCGCTCATCGCGGCGTTCGCGACAGATACCCCGAAAACTCACTTCCGGCTTTCCAGGCTGCCATCGACGCCGGAGCCGACGCGATCGAGCTCGATGTTCACGCGACGCGCGACGGTGTCGTCGTAGTTCATCACGACGCCGCGTTGCCCGCAGAATCGCGGTCGCCTGACGCAGGACGAGCGATCGCCGCGCTCGACTTCTCGGACCTCGCGGACTTCGAGCTCGCCCCGGGGATCGCCATACCGACCCTCGAAGAGGTGCTTCAGGCCGTCGCGCCGCCGTCGCACGTCTACATCGAAATCAAGGCTCCTGAGATCGAGGCGCTCGTCGCCAAGCTGCTCGTGCAATCGCCGGCGGCTCGAGGCAGGTGCGCCGTCCATTCGTTCGACCACAGGATCGCCAGGAAATTTGGTGCTTTGGCGAGGTCTGTCCCGACGGGGATTCTCGAAGTTGGATATCCGGTGGATCCGCCGTCGCTCCTCCACGCTGCGAACGCCCGCGATCTCTGGCAGCAATGCGAGTTCATAGATCAGGAGCTCGTGACAGGCATTCACGCTGCAGGCGGCCGCGTCATCGCCTGGACGTCCAACGACCGTTTGGAGTGGGAGCGACTTCGCAAAATGGGCGTCGACGGCATATGCACCGACCGGATCGCGGCGAATGTCGCGTGGCTTCGCGAAGAGGAGACAAGCTGACGCGCGGGCGACAATTCCCTTACAAGCAGGTGCGTGCCGCGTGTCTCGCCGCGAGCTATGTTTCGCGTCACTTGAGACGCATCTCTGCGTCCGCGCAGTAAATACAGGAGGAACACCATTTCGATGCGACAGTCCATCGTATGTCTCGCGGCGTTCGCCGCGCTTTCCGCTTGCAGGCCGGTTTCGGGGAGCCAACGACCCGAGCCCGCAACAGGCAAGGACTCGGCAGTCGCGCCCAACGGTCCCGGCTCGACGTCCCTTCCAAACGCCGATCCCTTCCCCAGCACTTACACGCGATACCCGTCGACGCCGCTCGTCATTCGCAACGTCAACATCATGACCGCGGCCGGCCCGATGATCCGCAATGGCGCGATCGCGGTTGCTGACGGAAAGATCATCGCGGTTGGTCAGACGGTTGATGTGCCCGCGGGTGCGGTTGTGATCGATGGCACCGGCAGGTACGTCACCCCCGGAATCATCGACGTACACTCGCACATCGGCGTTTATGCGGCCCCGGGTGGAAATGCGCTGAGTGATGGCAACGAAGCAACCAACCCGAGCACGCCCTATGTGTGGGCCGAGCATTCCGTGTGGCCCCAGGATCCACAGTTTCCGCGCAATCTTGCGGGCGGTGTCACCACGCTTCAGGTCTTGCCGGGGTCGGCGAACCTCATCGGCGGGCGCAGCGTCGTCTTAAAGGTTGTTCCGGGACGTACCGTTCAAGCGATGAAGTTCCCGGGCGCCAAGTACGGCCTCAAGATGGCCTGCGGCGAAAATCCGAAGCGCGTTTACGGGCAGCGACCGGGCGGACCGTCCACCCGCATGGGCAGCGTCGCCGGCTACCGCACAGCGTGGATCAACGCCGAGGCCTACCGGCGGAAGTGGGACAAGTGGAACGCCGATCACAAGGGCGATCCGCCAACGCGCGATCTCGGAAACGAGACGCTGGCCGAGGTGCTTCGCGGCAACATTCTCGTGCAAACTCACTGCTACCGCGCCGACGAGATGGCGCAGATGATCGACATCGCGCACGAGTTCGGATACAGG